>JAJYEA010000023.1:0-31256 GCA_021790425.1 Thermoplasmata archaeon
CCTCAAAAGACCCCGTGCGTGGGAAGGAGGGTCCGCAGAGGGCCTTAAGAGACCCAGGGGCTGGTGAGGGCCGTGCCCCGACGTTGGACCCAGGAGCGCCGTCACGACCCGTATTACCGCGCCGCGCAGCGCGAGGGTCTCCGCTCCCGCGCCTCGTTCAAGCTCATTCAGCTCCAGGACCGTTTCCATCTCATCCCCGTGGGGGCGAGCGTACTCGACCTCGGTGCCTCCCCGGGCGGTTGGAGCCTGGTGGCCCGGGAGCTGGTCGGGAAGGAGGGCCGGGTCACCGCCGTGGACCAACGCTCCTTCGAGCCGCTCGAAGGGGTCGAGTTCTTCCGGGGGCGAGTGGGGTCCCCCGAGCTGGCCGCGCGGTTGGCCGGCCACCGGTACGATGCCGTGCTCTCGGACATGTCCCCCTCGATCAGCGGCAATTACTCGACCGATCACGCCCGCAGCATCGACCTGGTGCGCTCCGCGCTTGCCCTCGCCCTCACCGTCCTCGAACCCCGCGGTACCTTCGTGGCCAAGGTCTTCGACGGGGACATGACCCGGGACCTCCTCCACGAGGCCCGCCCGTTCTTCCTTACGGTCACGCTCTCCAAGCCCGGCGCCTCCCGAGGTCGGTCCTCCGAGATCTATCTCATCGCGCGTGGCTTCCGCTCCCGCTCGACCCAGGGCGTGGAGGCATGAACGCTGGGGACTGGAGCGACCGGGCCAGACTCATGGTGGAGCGTCTGTCGCTCCCCGAAGGGCCCGTGGCGGCTGCCATGCGCTCGGTCCCCCGGCACCGCTTCGTCCCCCGCAGTCTCGAGCGGCAGGCCTACGCGGACACTCCCCTTCCCATCGGTCCGGACTCGACCATCTCCGCCCCCCACATGGTGGCCCTCCAACTGGAGTGGAGCGAGCTTGGCCCCGGTCAGAGGGTCCTCGAGCTGGGATGCGGGAGCGGATACCTTCTCGCCCTTGCGGCCCAGATCGTAGGGCCCTCGGGGCGTGTGATCGGGGTCGAGATCGAGCCGGAGATGGCGCACCGCGCCCGGGAGGTGCTCGACGGGCTCGGCCTGGCAACGCGGGTACGGGTGGAGCGAGGGGATGCGGTCTTCGGGGACCCCGCGGGAGGGGTGTTCGACCGCATCATCGTCTCCTTCGCGCTCCCTCTACCGTTTCCGCAGGCGTGGAGACGGCAACTCCAGGAAGGAGGGTTGATCGTGGCGCCCGTGAATCGGGGCCTCGGCACCTATCTCGAGGCGGCCCGCAAGCGGGAGTCCGGGTGGGAGGTCCGCCGGGGACCTCCGTGCCTCTTCGTGGAACGGAAACACTCGGCAGTCACGCCCGCCCTCAGCTCCTCGGAAACCGGACCGGAACCCTAGGACCGGTCCCCCCCGTCACAGCGGTTCCCGCCGATAGTCTCGCCCACGAGGTTCGGGCCCGCGCTCCGCGGCGGTCTCCGTCTGCATCGAAGCCACGCGCACGGGTGCCTCGGGCGTCCCTGCGGGGAGGGGCGACTCATCTCCCTGGGATTCCAGCCACGTTCGCAAGTTGAGCGTCGCCGAGGAAGGGGACATGGTGCTTCCCCAGTCCACCGGGGGACGGAGCTGACGGGCGCTCGGCGATCGGGAGCGCAGAGTGGGTATGCGTCGGAAGAGCTCCTCCCGCGAAGTCGGGCTGGAGAGCCACGAGGAGAGCGCCCCCACCGGTGCGAGGATCGTGGTGATGATGGCCACTCCGACCACGATGGAGAAGACGGTGTCGTCGATCAACCGGGACTGGAGGAGGATGACGGCCATCGCCGAGGCCACGGCTCCGCGGGCATTGACCAAGAACCCGATCGCCCCGGCGTCGGCCCGCCCCCAGCCCAGGAACCGGGCCATGCCCGCTCCGCTGCCGACCTTCGTGACGATCGCCACCAGCGTGATCATCGAGAACACCCCGATCCCCAACGGGGTGGCGAGGAGGCGGAGGTTGACCCCGATGCCGACGATGGCGAAGAAGATGGGCACGAAGAAGCCCCAGGTCATGACCTCAAAGATGTAGCTGATGGACTGGTGCGCCTCCCGGCCGGCACTCTCACGCGTCACTAGGACCCCGGCGAAGAAGGCCCCCATGACATAGGTCAGTCCCAGGAACTGGGAGTAAAGGGTGGAACCGATGAGCAGGACCATGAGGAGCGCGAAGGCGCCCTGCTTGGAACGCCAGAAGGAGGAGAACCGGTCGGTAAGCCACTCCCAGTGACGGCGTCGCCGCAAGAGGAGGAGCCCCATGTGCACGGAGACGATCGTGCCGAGAAAGACCCCCACCGAGATCACCGCGGCGATGATGGCGACGATGCTCTCCAGGAGCGAAGGTCCCAGGCGCAGGAAGATGGTGAACAGCGTGACGGCCAATATCTCGTTCACGAGGGCCGCGTTGACCAAGGCCTCCCCCAGGGGCGACTGGAGGATCCGGAACTCGGAGAGCAGGATCCCCATCACGGGAAGGGCCGTGACGGCCAAGACGAGGCCGGTCAGGAGCGCGGTCTCGAAGCTGGCCTTCGGGTCGATCCAGGGAAGCGTCCACAGGCTCAGCAGGATCCCGATGGTCAGCGGGACCACGAAGATCACGCAACCGAGGGCCAGGTTGCGCGAGCCCATCCCATAGATGCGTTCGGGGGTGACCTCGAGACCCGCCATGAAGAGGATGAAGATGGTCGCCAGGAACTGGAGCGAGCCCAGGGGGCTCACTCCCAGGAGGCCCGGCCCCGCGGGAAAGGTCGACGAGACGGTGAGCCCCAGGTATGGCCCGAGTAACGACGGACCCAGCACCACCCCGACGAGGAGCTGGCCCACCATGGCAGCTTGGCCGAGGTGGACGGCGATCTCCCCGGCGATGACGGCACAAGCCAGCAGGAGAAAGAGGTCGACGATGAAAAGTGTGAGCGGATCCATTCGGGAAGCGTCATGGCTACGCACCTCCCCCCTCAAAAGCCTTAGGTAGGCCCCTCATCTACGACAACCCCCATGCATCCTCACACATCGCGCATCTCGGCGACGGTTCTCGGAGCGATCGCTTTGGTCCTCCTGATGCCTTCGACCGCATTCGGCGCATCTTTTGCTTCCCTCCCTCACGCCGTGGTGGCCGAACCGGGGAGGTCTTCCTCGACGGGCATCGCGCCGGGTTGGACCATGTTTCACGGCGATCCCCAACTCGACGGGGACTACTCCGGTGCCTTTCCCTGGGCGCACTTCAAGGTGGCATGGCAGGAGAATTTCTCGGGCTTGAGCTACCCGGCGACGGGGAGCACCCTCTCTCCCTTGCAATCCTCCCCCATCCTGTCCGGCGGAAGCCTCTACGCCGTGACCTCGAACGGGGCCGAGGTTCTCGTCCTCAACTCGACGAGCGGGGCACTGACCCAGACCCTCCCGCTCACGGTGCCCGGACAGCCCACCGCCGTTGTCGCGGGAACGCCGCTCCTCTCGATCTGGCAGGGGGTAGCGTTTCTCGCCGTCACCACCGAAGGGGGAGACATCACCATCCTGAACCTTACCTCGGGGGGAGTGTGGAGCTGCTCAGGAGGCGCGGCACAGATTTCCTCGAGCCCCACTCCCGTCCCGGGGGGATTCTTCGTCAGCGCCTACAATGGCAATGTTTGGTACATCCCTTGGTCCTCGTACACCCCGTTGACGGGGGGGCCCTTGCCCGCGTGCCCTGCCAAGTGGGGCGGCTCGAGCAAGTATGAGGCCACCGCCTCGTACGGCTGGCCCAACGTCCCGGGCGGCGCTCCCGCCGGACCGTACGTGTTCTACACCGACAACGGGAACAACAAGGTGGATGCCTACAGCGTGACGACCCCGGGCAACCCGCAGTGGAGCTACACGGTAGGGGGCCGACCCCCCCTCGCCTCGGTGGCCCTAGTGAATCTCACGCAACCTGTACCCGGTGCCGCCCCCTTCGGCTTCCTGGGAATTTGGGCCGCGGCGGGCTCCGCTGCGGGGCTCGACGTGCTGAATCTGAGCGAGCCAGCCGGGAATGCGGGAATTCCCTTTGCCGCGTACTCGTTCCCCACGAACGCGACCGTCACGAGCGGGATCAACTCCACGGTGGCGCTCCGCCTGCTGAACGCCAGTGCCGTGGAGGCCGTGTACGCGACCGTCAATGGAACACTTTCCGGAGTGGAGTTCTCCCTGGCCCCCTCGGGGACGGGGGGATCCTGGTCCTCGGGATGGAACCTTTCCACCTCGGCGGGTTTCGCAGCCTCACCGGTGATCGTCGGAGGGCTCGCCATGGACGCCGACACCCACGGCACGTTCTACGCGGTCAATGCGGCGACCGGCCAGCCGGTTTGGGAGAAGGCATTCCCCGCCACCTTCTTCGCGTCCCCCGTCGTGAGCGGGACGGACGTCTATCTGCTTTCCACCGCGGGGACGCTCTACGACCTCCGGGCGGCTCCCGTCCCGATCAGCCTTCAGGTTCCCGCCACGGTCGTCGGGGGCACCACGGTGCCCGTCCTTCTGCACCTGAATGCCCTCGGAGTGACCGGGCAAACGCTCCCGTGGCCATCGGGGACCCCCGCGTTCTTTGGCGTAGCGGCCTCCGGAGGGAAATGGGTGGGCCCCACTTCGGGCACCTGGTCGGGCGGCGTCGGCTTCTTCAACTGGACCGCCCCCATCGCCAACATGGCCGAGAACTACACTTTGTTCGGAGCCGCGGGGGCCTCAGGGTACGCGCTGAACGCCACCAGCGCGGGGACCTCGGTGCCCGCGAGCGCGCTTCCGCTGATGACCCTGCGGGTGCTGCCCGCATCCTCCCAGCTCAATCCGGGAGAAGCGACGGTCGTTTCCTTCAATCTCGCCAATGCCTCGGGCCAGGGGGTCAGAGGAGCGACCCTGTCGTTGGTACCCCCGAGCGGAGGTAGCTGGAACGTCACCACCGTGACTACCGGCACCAACGGCAACGCCTCGGCGAACTTCACGGCTCCCACGACCGGCGGGACGCAGGCGATCCTCCTGCAAGCTGACGCCGTGTCGGCAGGGTACCAGAACGCTTCCGGGACGGCTGCCGTCTCGGTCTCCTACCTGGAGACGCTTCGACTGAGCGTGACCGGCCCACCCAACGTGCTGTCGGGGGAAAATGCCACCCTCTGGCTCTCCGGCTCGATCGTGAGCACCGTGACGGGCCAGGTCCTGAGCACGGCGGGTGGCGCCGTGGTCTCGCCGTCGGTCAGCGCCGGGGCCGTCCTTTCCATCTGCGGCGCCGTCACGCTGGCGAGCAATGGCACGGGGAATTGCACCCTGGAGCCCAGCCTCGTCTCCGGAGCCCAGCCGCTCACCCTGACGTTCTCCGCGACCTTCCCGGGTGTCCTGCCCGATTCCGCGACCATGTCGATGACCGTGGAGCCCCGCCCCCTGTCCGTCGAGGTGATCGTTCCTTCGAGCCCGGTCGTCCCCGCATCGGGGGGTTCGCTGACCGTGAGCGCGAACTCGGGGGGCAAGCCCGTCGCCGGGGCGTGGGTCAACGTGACGGAGGTCAGTGCCGGTCTCACCTCCAACCTCCCCTCCGTGCAGACCGATGCCAACGGCGTGGCCGTCGTGCCGTTCGTGGCCGTCAATTCGTCGGGCACCCTGATGTCGTTCTACGTGGGGGTGGACCGGCCCGGCTACGTTCCCTACGCCAACACCACGGCCGTCTATGTCGCGTCGAGCGCCTCGACGAACGGGTCGGGCCCTAATGCCCTCTCGTGGGCACTCGCGATCCTGCTGGTGGTGGCCGTCCTCCTGCTCCTCGGCATCCTGCTCGTGCTCCTGTTGCGGCGTCGCGGCGGTCCGGTCCCCAAGGGTCCCGCGTCCGGGAGCCGGTCGGACCTCCCTCCCAAAGCCGACAGGACCCCCGCTCGCGAAGAGTCGTCCCCGTCACCGATGGTGATCGCCCGCGAACCGGGGCCCTCGTCGGGCCCCTCGACCGTTCCCGAGGTCCCCGCTCCATCGGAGGCGGAGTGGCGCGAGGAAGAATCCTCGGAACCCGAATCGAGCTCCGCTTCGTCCACGGTCCCGCCCCCGCTACCGGCCTCACCACCGCCCACCCCGGACACTCCTCCCGATGCTGTAGTGTACCCCGCGCCGGAGTCAGGTGCGGTCCCGCTGGACATGCCTCCCTCCTCGCCCGGGACCCCCGCCGAAGACCTCCCTTCGACCGGGTCGCCGGAGCGTGCTTCGACGGTGACCGCCACGGACAAGAACGTGTCGAAACCCGTCCGAAAGAAGCGACGAACGAGAGGAGAGTGACGTCTATCCTGGCGAACCGAGGGGTACCGATGCATGGGGTTGCCTGCCTTCGGAAAGAGGGCACGGTCGTGCGGGCGCGAAGGCTTATGTCGTCCGCCGACGCGCTGGAGGTGAGCGGACGATGAGCCATCGAAAGAAGCTCCTCTCACGGGGCGAGGGTCGGAGCGGACGCCGGCGAGCCGCCAAGCCCGGATCGCCTCGTCGCAAGTCGCTGTGGGGATTCATACGGGAGCTCCACCAATTCCACGCGGTCCTCGTGGTCGGGTTCACGCTGATGCTGGGGGCCCTGGTCAGCCTGGCGGTCTTCCCGGCGGGCGATCCCCTCGCCCTGCTCGAGGTACCGATCATCCTCGGGGCGCTGCTCACGATCGGCACGATGGTATTTTCGCCCCCCGAGGAGCGGCGGGGGGTCAGCATGGCCCTGCTGGTCGTCTCGGCGGGACTCGTGGGCGTGGCCTCCGCCCTGTTCGTTGTCCACCTGGCGGACGAACCCGAGAGCACGCTCGTCAATCTGAGCCCGCTGGTCTACGCGCTCGCCCTCTCGACCCTCGCCCTCCCCATCCTCGCCCTCGACCTGAAGGAGAAGATCTCGAAGGTGCAGTTCGGGGTACGCGTGACGATGATGTTGCTCGTTCCTCTCAGCATCCTCCTCTTCAGCCTGATCATCTCCCCGCCGTCGCATGCGGTGACCGTCTCGTTCAGTTTCGCGGCCTTCTTGCTGATGGTCGACGCCCTGCTCAAGCTCGACGCGCGTCCCGCCCCGGCACCGGCCGCTCCGGTCGCACCGGATACGGCGCCCCCGGCGGCCGAGGGCTCCCCTCCCGAGGAGGACGAGACCCCGGAGCGGGCTCCCCACCCTGAGATCGACCTGAACGCGATCTTCGCGGACCGTGCCGTGCGCTACGATCAGGTCCAGGCCATCTTCGACCGGGCCTCGAGCGTGGGCGGGAGCGAGTCTTGGAGGACGCCGGAGAAGCCCGAGGACGAGCGGACCCTTCCCGTCGAAGAGTCTCCCGCTCCTGCTGCCCCCGAGCCGGCCGTTCCGAGCGAGGTTGTTCCCGCGACGCCCGTCCCTGAGCCCGTGCCCCCATCTCCTCCCGCGGCCTCAAAGGCCGAAGCCTCGACCCCCCAGGTGGAGATCATCGTGGACGATACCCGGGCCGGGAAGGAGTCCACCGGGATCTCCCGGCTTGACAGCCTCCTCCGGGGAGGGTTCCCGCGCGGCTCCCAGCTGGCGGTGATCGGTCCCGTCTTCACCGGCAAGGAGATCGTCGTCTACACGTTCCTGGCGGCAGGCCTGACCCTGGGCGAGCCCATTCTCGTGGTGACCACCTCCCGCAGCTACTCCGAGGTCATGCGGGAGCTCGTGGCCTACAAGTCGGACCTCGAGTCCCTGGCGGACTCGGGCCAGGTCTTCTGGATCGATGCCTTCGCCGGTGACACGTTCGCCACCGGCGAGCACCCCAACATGACCAACGTCTCGGCCCCAGGGGATTACGCCGGGATCGTCGAAGGGATCACCCAGGCGGTGCAGGCGCTCCGGTCGCGCGGCCGGCCGTTCCGTGTCGCCTACCTCAGCCTCTCGGGGTCCATGACCCAGTCCGATGAGCGGCGTGCCTTCGGATTCCTGCGCACACTGCAAGCGCTCCTCAGGCCCGAGGAGGCCACCACGCTCTACCTGGTGGACCGCGGAGTCCTGGAGGAGCGGCATCTCGAAGAGCTCCAGGCCACGATGGACGGCCGCATCCTGTTCAAGACGGAGGGCGACCGGAACTACCTCCAGGTCTCGGGCCTCTCCGATGTGGTCACCCGTCAGTGGGTCGAGTACCAGCGCACGGGCAAGACGCTCTCCATGGGTAGTTTCGCCCTCGAGCGGATCCGCTAGCGAGTGGGCGAGATAGGGATGCGCCGGGGCCCCCCAGGTAGGTTCGCATCGAAAAGCAACTGGGCCGGAACCCGACGTCGTCCGTTCCCGTAGCCCTGGCACCGGACCTCTCCCTGGGGTCGGCCCGTCCGAGACCCTCCACCTCAAGTGCCGGCCTACCCTCGGGGGGAACGTGCGCGCGTTCGTTGCCGGAGCCTCCGGGTTCCTAGGCTCTTCGGTCACCCAAGCGCTCGTCCGAGAAGGGTTCGAGGTCCGAGGGCTCTGCCATTCTCCGGGGGGTCGAGATCGCGTGTCCGCGGCCGGGGGAGCGCCGGTCCAGGGGGACATCACGGACCTCCCTGCGATGTCCCGGGCGATGCACGGGTGCGATCTCGTCGTCCACGCCGCGTCGGCACCATTCGCGGAGGGCTCGGCCGACCCGCTGGCCGGGATGCGCACGGTGCGCGTCCGGGGTGGACGGACCCTGATCGATGCTGCCCTCGAGAACCGAGTTCCCCGATATCTCGCGATCTCCGGCTATTGGGTCTACGGGGCCCAGCCCGGCACGTTCTCGGAGAGCGCTCCGAAGTCCCCTCGCTCCCTCGCCGAGGTGAACTTCAAGGTGGAGGAACAGGCGCGACGGGTGAACGACTCCGGCCGGCTGGCGGCCGTCGTCGCACAGCCCGGAATGGTCTACGGGGACGGTTCCTGGTTTCGTGAGATGGTGACGGAGATCCGCTCCGGACGGTTCCAGCAGATCGGTCCGGGAGAGAACCACTGGAGCCTGGTCGACGTTTCGGATGCGGGGCGCGCCCTTGCCCTGCTGGGGCGTCAGGGGGGTTCGGGCGAGGACTACCTGGTCGTTGACGACCACCCTGTGCCGGTGCGCGAGCTCGTGCGCACGCTGGCCGACCTGCTGAAGGTCCCCGCACCGTCGGGGATGCCTCTCCCGAGGGCCGAGGAGCTCTTGGGACGGGACCTCGCCCGCCTGAACGCGAACGACCAGCGCGCCTCCAATGCCAAGCTCCGCCGCCTAGGCTGGGTCCCGCGGTATCCTTCCTATGAGGAAGGGGTGCGCGCGGTCATCGCGCAAATGAAGGGTTGAGGTTCCCGAGCGTGATCTGGCCCGGGCGTTCCGTGGAACACGCCCGTGGCGTCACGCTCAGCGAAGCGGGCTCGCCGGGATTCGAACCCGGGTCGATGGCTCCGAAGGCCATCAGGATGGTCCAAACTACCCCACAAGCCCGGGCCACCATAACCGGGTGACCCTATATCCTCGACGGCGGGGTCCTCGGGAAAGATCAGTTCTCGGTGGAGTCGGGCTCGGGTCCGTCGGGCCGGAAGTCGGAAAGGCGCCGTTGATGGGTTGGAAAGAGCGCCTCGAGCGAGGATTCCAGGATCGCCACCCGCTGCTTGACGTACTGGCCCACCCCGTCATGCGAGGAGAGCTCCTTGGACAGGTCCAGGTACTTGGTGACGGCCCCCTCGTAGACGGTGGGGAGCAGGTTCCCGCCGCAGCTCTTCTGCCCTTGCGCGGCCGTGCACTGCCCGACCAGCGGGAGCCTCCGGTACTCGGCCCCGCACTTCTGGCACCGGAACTTCTGCGTCGCATAGCTTCGCATGTTCCCGAGGATGTCGGGAAGGAAATGGTGGTCGAGCACGCTCGTGATGGTGCTCCCGAGGTCGACCGCCCGGATCTGGGACATCACCGCGACGGCATTGTCGACGACGCTCTGCATTCCCATGGAGTCGCGGTACGCCGAGCGCAGCGGACCCAGGGCGATGTCGGTCGTGTCGTGGGTGAAGGCGTATCCCTGGAAGTGGCGCGCCGGGTCCTCGAGGCGCTTCTTCACCGTGTCGATCAACGCCTCGACGTCCTTGGGCGACTTCTGGGCCTCGGCCGCCTCGTAGAACTCGATCGGGTAGCGTGGCGCGACGTCGACGTTGTGGGCCTCCTTGTCGACCTCGCGGGCATCGAGACGAGTGGTCAGGACGAGGGGCTTGTCCATGTATCCCCCCCGCGTCTCCGGCAGGAAGGCGAAGGAGAAGTTGAGCAACCCGTCCAGCAGCAGGGTCACGGAGTCCTCATCCCCATCGCAATTGCGCCGCTTGGAGGCATGGAAGGCGGGGTGGGCAAAGCACCCCTCGACGTCCGTGAACCCGATGATCCTCCCGAGGACTCCCCCCGAGGTGTGCGGGGCGAGCGCGATGACGAGGTGGCCGAGGAGGTCGTCGGAGCCCCGGGCCTGATAGAAGGGCTCCAGGCTGTAGATGCGCTGGAGCTCGTCGTCGACGAACTGGGAGATGGAGAGGAGGTAGTCAGCGGCCTTCGTCGACAGGACGAGGTCCTGCGGGCGCAGCTCCAACACCTGGTCGGGCGACACCAGCGGTTCGCCGGTCCAGTCCCGCTCGTACCCCAGCGACCGGGCCCTCTCCAACGAGAGCCCTATCTCGGAGGGGCGGAAGTGGGTGAGCGGGATGTCGGTGAGGTCGAATCGGGTGGTGCCGTCGGCGTACACCGAGATCTTGTGGAGGGCCCTCAGGATCCCCTTCTCGAGGATCTCGGGGGTCTTCCCACGGCTCATGAGCCCCCGGACTCCCTTCACCAACGGCGGCTCCGTAGTCAGCCCCAGGTTGCGTATGGCCTGCCGGTAGTGGTCCCCGACTGCCAACGACGCGTTGACGGTCTTGCCCGTGGGCTCGGTGTGGGTGCCGCAGGTGCAGCGCGACCACATCGGGTGGAGCCCGCAGGACGGACAGGTGCGGAGCCCGACGGTGACGTTGACGCTCCCGCCGCCCGCATCCTTCGCCAGCTTCGTGATGGAACGTTGAGGGCCTCCCGCCATCTCGATCGGGAAGAGGGAGTGGACCGCCGGGCTCATGTCCCGGTGGCGCGCCTTCTCGGGACGCCCGACCCGGACCCCGATGCGGGTGGGCGACCGGGCCTTGATGAGCGCTCCCGTGAGACGAGAGACCTCCGCGAGGGTGCTCGTGCCGCCCAAGTCGACGGTGTCTCGGCGCCGGAGTCCCTCGGGACCCGTTTCAAGCCCGAGTCCGGCGAGGAAGGGCTCGGCCAGGGCAGGCTCGATCCGGAGCTCGTTTCCGCGGACCTCGTGGAGCACCCCGAGCGCCAGGAGCTGGGACTTCCACGGGGTATCGGCGGGAAGGACCAGCAAGCCCTCGCTCCCTCGGGCCGTGGCCTCGATCCCCATCGACAGGGCCCGCAGGGTCGGCAGGTCGATGTCATGCCAGAAGAGGTTGTACTTCGGATGGAGCGGCAACCCGTACGTTCGGGCGTCCTCGAGCGCTTCGGCGAAGGTGGGGTGGAGGATCCGGGGCCCGATGTCCAGACCCGCCTTGCGGGCGACCTCGACGTGCCAGGGGAGGGAGTAGGCACCCGGAACCAGCCGGTGATTGTTCTCCAAGAACTCCCCGGCCGCGACGAGCATCTCCCCCAGGTCGACCACGGACCGGATGCGCGGGAGCAGTTCCCGGGCCTGGTGGACCTCATGGACCGCCACGAACGACCCGTCGTCGAGGAGGACCAGGGGTCCCTCGATGGTGTCGCACGACGACACGGCCGCCGCCTTTCCGGGAAAGTCGGTCTTGAGCTGCGTGCCGATGGCCACGAAATCCCGGACCACGACCATCGAGGCCGGATTGAGGGCGGTGGCGGCGAGCCCGCTCGTCCGTGCCCGACCATAGACCATTCGGAAACCTCCCGGGCGGTTCGGATGTCCGAGGATGGGGCGTCCTCCGACGGCCTCGGCGAGGTACTTGTGCTTCTCCTCCCCATCCTCGGTCTTGACCGTCCGGCTGCCGACCTTGTCGAGGAACTCCCAGCCGTCGAGGCCCAGGGTCTTCACGATCCCGCGGAGCTTGGCCGCCTTGAGGCAGATCCCCTCGGCGATGACGAGGCAGGCTCCCCCCCGGATCCCGGGGGTGTCGACGCGGGGCAGATTGCGGAAGGCGGTGACCTCCTCTTCCTCGGTCTTCTCCCCGTTGATGCACACGGGGACGTGGGCCACGACCTGCTCGATCTCCTCCGCGGACGGAAGGTACTGGAGATGTTGGACGTGCTTGTAGAGCGGGATCTCCTCCTTGTAGCGCCCGATCTCGTCGGGCGTGGGGCGGTAGCTCGCGAGGCCGAGCTTCCGTCGCACGACGTCGGCCATGAGGACGGACACCGCCTGCGCGGTCCCTCCGGCCGCCCGGATCGGTCCGGCGTAGTAGAGGTCGACGTACGGTCCTCCCGCGTCCTCCCGGATCTTGGTGGCGACCAGCCCCTCCAGGGGGGCCACCAGGATCCCCTCCGTCACGATGGCGAGCCCGACACGGAGCGCGACGTCAAGGCGCCGCTCCCGGCTCCCGCGGGACTCGTCGAGCGCGATCTCCTCGGCCACCCGGAGGGCGACCATCTCTCGCGGGGGGCGCGAGGGGTCGCTCGACAGCTCGCGGATCCTCTTCGCCACTCCCTCGACATGCCATTTGGCGAGCAGCTCCTCCACGCGGGAGGCAAGGTCTCGCGCCTGGGGGATCTCCACCTTGGTCTCGGGGTCGAGGCCCACCTGACGGGCCCGTCCCGCGACCTCGTAGGCTCTCCTCGTTCCCTCCTCCAGGGTCGAGAAATAAGCCTCCATGAGACCACCGAAGCCTTGGGCGGATGATAAAGAGAACGGAATTTGGGAGGCGGTCGGGCCCCCTGCGCCTATATGCGGCGCGCGCCTTCTCGGGACCTGCGGTCCATGACGACCCTCCCCCCTCCGATCCGTGCCTACCGCACGTTAGGCCCCGAGCTGCTCGAGGACCTGCGCCGGTCAGGCTACCAGCGCATCGCACTCCAAGTGCCTGCGGGGTTGTCCATGTCCGCCCGGTCGTACGCGGAGGAGATCACGCGAGCGACGGGGGCCTCGGTGGTCTTGGTGGCCCGGGCGTGCTTCGGGGCGTGCGATCCTCCGGCCCGCGCCGAAGTCCCTGGCGCCGAGGCATTGGTGGCCTTGGGTCACGCTCCCATTCCCAACATGCCGGTCTCCATGCCGATGTATCTCGCGGAGATGCGACTTGGCAAGGCCGACCCTGCTCGGGTCGCGGAAACCCTCGTCGCCGCCCACCTGCCCAGCCGCCTGGGTCTCGTGGCCTCCATCCAGCATCTCGATGATCTTTCGCCCGTCATCGAAGCGCTCGGGGCCAGGGGGATCGAGGCGCAGATCGCCCGCGGCCCTCCCCGGCTGGCGTACCCCGGCCAGGCGTTGGGGTGCAACTACTCCTCCGCTACCGCGCTCGAGGAGAAGGTGGACGGCTTCGTCTTCCTGGGAACGGGTCGTTTCCATCCCCTCGGACTCGCCCTCTCGGTGGAGCGGCCCGTGTGGGCCCTCGATCCGCTCCAAATGCTTCTGGAGGGCCCCTTCGACCGGCAGGGGATGATCAATCGCCGGTTGCTCGAGATCGAGCGTGCCATGGACGCGAAGGTGTGGGGGGTCCTCGTGAGCTCCCTGGCCGGTCAGTCCCGGGGTGCCTTGGCCCGCCGTCTCGTGGGGAAGGCCGAAGCGAGGGGCCGGGAGGCGATGGTGATCACGTTCGACCGTCTCTTTCCCGCGGATTTGCTCGGCCGGGGGGTGGATGCCTACGTGAGCACCGCCTGCCCCCGCATCGCCACCGACGATGGATCTTCGTACGACCGACCGATACTCACCCCGCCCGAGTTCCTGTCGGCCATCGGCGAGCGCCCGTTGATGCCGTATCTGTTCGACGCGTTCCCATGAGAGACTCCGCGAGACTCGCCCTGGGCCTCTTCTTTCTGCTCGGGGGAGGGGCGGCGGTCGCTGAAGCCTTCCTCTCGGTGGGAGCCGAATTCGCTCTCGTGGTCGTGATCCCCGTCCTGTACGGCTCGTCCCCTTGGCTTGCCCTCGGCGCGCTCGGGATCTTCGGGGGGATCGTGGTCCTCCTCGGTTTCTGGACGGTCCCGTTGGAGGAGTCAGGGGAGGGGAGGGGGCCTCCGCCTCTTCCCACAGCGAATCCCGGGGGTTCGACATCGACATCACCGGGAAATCCCCCCGGCTCTGGCACCTCGTACGGCGGGTTCCTGCTCATCGGCCCGGTCCCCATCCTCTTCGGGAATCGCCGCGAGATGATGCCCTACGTGCTTGCCATGGGGATCCTATTGGTGGTGGGCGTCCTGCTTTTCATCCTCTTTTGGTAGGCCCTCGCAGGAGACCTCCGGATGCCCGACCGCTCGTGGATCAACCGTCCGCTTCTCGGACTCTCCCTCTATTCGCTCCTCGCGAGCAACCGGGGTAGCCTCTTCACCGTCTACTTCGCGCTCTTCTTGGTGGCCGAGAAGGGGGCCTCGACCCCGATCGCGCTCACCATCCTGTCGGCGGCGTACGTGGGCGGCAGCCTAGTCGGTCCCATAGCGGGCCGCATCTCGGACCGTCGGGGACGACGATGGCCCTTCCTGGTCGCCGGGGAAGCCGGCTCCCTGCCCCTCTTCCTCCTCGTGGTCGTGCTCCCCGGGTACTGGGCGTCGGGGGTGTCGTTCATCCTCGCCGAGATGGTCCTGGCCATCGGCTCTCCGGCCGTCAACGCGTTCGTGGTCGATATCATGGGCGAGGGTGAGCGCGGCCGTGGGTACGGCCTGCTGAGCGCCGCGAGTTCCGCCGGCGCCGCCCTGGGGTTCCCGATCGCCGGGGTTCTGATCCTGCGGTACGGCTTCAATGCGCTTTTCCTGGTCTCGGGGAGCGTCATGGTGGCCGCGCTGGTCATGGCGGTCTGGCTCATCCCGGACCTCCGGTCGCCCCCCGCTCCCGCTCGCCGTCCCATGGGCGAGATGCGCGAGCTCACCGTTTTCTCCGTGGCTGTGTCCGTGCGGGCTCTCGGGTGGGGGGCCGTGGTGACCTTCTACGGGACGTTTGCCTACCTCCTCGGCGCCAACGCCTTCGACATCAGCCTGATCGCCATCTCAGGCTTCATCGTGGGGGCCGTGATCTCGGCCCCGATGGGTCGTCTCGTCGACAGGGTAGGGCAGATCCGGTCCATGATCTGGGGGGCGGCCATCAGTCTGTTCGCGATGGTCTTCTACTTCCTGACCACCACCTGGGTCGAATTGATCCCCGCCCAGGTGACGTACCGCGTGGGGTTCGCCCTGATGAATCCCGCCATGCTCTCCTGGGTCGGTACGCTCGCCCCGTCCGGTCGGAGAGCGGAGTACATGGGGTTCTTTTCGCTGGTCAACTCGACGTTATGGAGCCTCGGCCCCCTGGCGGGGGCGATCGCGCTTCAGGCCTGGGGCCCCCAGGGACTCTTCGGGTTCGCGGTCGGAGTGACCCTGATCTCGTTAGTGTCCATCCCCGTCCTTTATCGGTCACGGCTGAAAGGACCGGCCGTCCCGCCCGCCCGCGTCCCGATCGGCTGATCGTGTTGCCGTCCGCGCACCCCTTGCGGTGCGAGCGGCGCAACGGGTCTCAGTCGCCCGGCCCGAGGGACGCCCCGCACGTCGCACAGCGCGGGGTCGCGACGGGGTTCAGGGAATTGCAGTGAGGGCAGGACGCCCACTCGGTCGATACCCCGACGCCGACCAACTCCGCTTCTCCTGGGGGAAGGGAGTGCACCCCTTCGGTCCCCTCCTGTAGCTCCACGAGCTCTTGCGACCGGGTTCCCAAGGCAAACTTGATCTCGACCGCCACGCTCGCGCAGGAGACCTCGTTGACGCGGAACGCCATCCCATTGACACGGAGGTCCGCCAACAACCCCGCGAGTTGACGGATGTCCTCGAGGCGCACGCTCAGCTCGGAGACCACCCGGGTGGGTGCCTCCCAGTGCGGCTGGGACACAAAGAGCAATCGCCGGTTGGTGAGAACGAGGGAACCCTCCGCATCGAACGGTTGCAAGCGGGTGGAGTTTGGCTTCCAGTAGTCGTTCCAAGGGGGGGTCTTCCGCTGGGGGGTATGGGACCAGTGCCAGGCCCTCCACGCGATGACGATCTCCTCCCCTTCTTCGAGGTCAAGGGCCTCCATCTCCTGCTTGGAAAGTTGCACGGCCTGAGCTGCCCCCGGGTGCCCGGCTCCCATGGGTGCCCGGGCGCATAACCTTGCCGAGAGCCTACCGGGCCGCGTCCGCGACCGCAAGGGCCCGCACGGTCGGGCCCACGTCATGGACACGGACGATCTGGGCTCCCCGCAGGGAGGCCACCACGGCCGCGCCCACCGAGGACTCGAGCCGGTCGGTCACCGGGGACCCTCCCGTGAGCGCCCCCAGGAAGGACTTGCGCGAAGCGCCCACCAACACGGGGTAGCCGAGCGAGCGGAACTCGCCCAGGTGCCCGAGGAGCTCCAGGTTCCCCTCGAGGGACTTCCCGAACCCAAGCCCAGGGTCCACGACCAAGTGGTCCTCCCCGATCCCCTCGGCGACCGCCTGGTCCGTCCGGTCCTTGAGGAAACCGAAGATCTCTCCGCGAAGGTCGGCATAGTCCGTCGCCTCCTGCATCGTCGTCGGAGTGCCACGCATGTGCATCACCACGGCGGCCGCATCGCAGCGTCCCACCTCACGGCGCATCTCCTTCCGCGCGAGACCCGTCACGTCGTTGATCATGTGGGCACCGCTCTTCAGCACGGTACGTGCGACCGAGGGGTTCCGGGTGTCCACCGACAGGATCGCCTCGGTCTCCGCCCGAAGCCGTTGGACCACCGGTAGCACGCGCCGGAGCTCGACCTGCGGCGGGAGCGGGGTCGCCCCCGGACGCGTCGACTCCCCCCCGATGTCCAGAAGGTCCGCGCCCTCTTCGATCAATTGCTTCGCGTGGCGGACGGCCAGCTCGGGGTCCAGGAATCGGCCTCCGTCCGAAAAGGAGTCCGGGGTCACGTTCACTACGCCCATCACCAGCGTCCGGTCCCCCAGGGTGAGCTTCCGCCCGTCGGCGAGGGAGAGCGTCCGTTTCCGGCGGGAGGTGTAGTTCGCGATCGCGGCTTCGACCGCTTCCGCCAGGCGGGGGAGGCGGAACGGTTGCCGACGAAGCTTGTGGAAGAGCCGTGCGTACTGCGACGGCGTGGCCAGCAGGACCACATCCGTTTCCGGTTCGGTCAACGAGGCCACCCCGCGGTGCTGCGCCGAGTCCGCACCGATCGCCAGCATCTCCTGTTTCAGGAGCGGTGCGGCCTTGAGGGGTACTTTGCCGACGGCCACCGGCAGGAGGGCTCCCTTCCGGGTCATGATCCCCACGCCCTCGGGCTCGCACCCGGTCCTAGCGAGTTCCCGGGCGATCTCCGCGGCGTCGTGCAGTTGGAGCACCCGCGCCGTGAACTCCCTGCGAGGCATGGTCTCACGACGTGGGGGCGTCCCCGGAGGAGGCGGTCCAGTGGGGGCGCCCCTCCAGGTCTGGCCGGAGGGTCCCCGCGTCGCCCGGTCCGGGGAGCGCGCCGTCCACGATCGCCAAGACGCGTCCCCCTTCCTCCCGTTCTACGAGCGCGAGCCGGTGGGGGGGCAGGAACCCGTTCGGGGGGAACCACAGTTCGGTGGCGAAGAGCACACGAGCGGGTCCCTCTGCCCGGGAAAGAACTGGCATCGGTCCCCTCACCTCGGGGCCCGTAATACCCTTTGTGCGGAGCGCATTCCCCCGGCCCGCGATCCCCGGACCGGTCGCTTGCGCGTGGAGCGGGGGCCCACGGTCCTCACGTCCGCCACGTACAGCACGCAGATGGGGAAGTCCGCGTCTCCCTCGGTGACGGCGGTGAACGCCCGCTTCCCGAAGAGGCGGCCGCGTAAGAACGCCACGTAGGACCGTGAGAAGAACCGCATGATGCCCCCCTGGGGGCGGAGGTCGAAGGTGTCCTCCCGGATCGGGGATCCGCGCCCGTACCAGCAGTCCTCCACGCTGCGGACCGAGTAACAATGCAGCCCTCCGACCGGAAGCACCCGGGCCACCTCCTGGAAGAGCCGGAGGTGCTCGCGCTCGGTGAAGTCCATGTTGTAGAGCAAGTTCGAGTAGACGACCGATGCGCTCCCCGTGGGCTGGGCTTTCAGATAGTCGAGGGCCTCGCCTGCCGCGAGATCGATCGGTCGGGCTCCCGAAGCTGCGTCCGCGGAGGTACCGATGCGGACGGCCTCGACCGAGGCGTCCACCCCGCGCGCGGCAAACCCCTTCTTCTGGAAGAAGCGCAGGTCTCGACCGTACCCGGCGCCCAGTTCGATGAGCGGCCCCACCTTCCGAGAGCCGCGGACCCACCGGAGCGTCCAGCGGGCGAAACGGCTCTCCCTGGTGCCGAACAGCTCGGGATCCTCGTAGAACCGTTGGTTCCAGTAGGCTCGTTGGAGCGCCATGCGCTCGGACCTGCGGTCGGGGGGACCCTGACGCCGTGGCATCGCGATAGAGCGAGAAGACCCCATCCGTAAAAGAAGGCTGGCTCGGGTTGGGCCCCACCTCGGTGGACCACGACGCCCGTCTCTGGGGGAGGTCTGCGGGGGCCCGGGGGGGACGCACCCTCCATCAGTATGGGTGGCGGCCGCGGGGTATCGAGGGCCGGATCGCTTGATCAGGCCGGATTCTCGGAGTACGTCTCCGGATGAATTGGGTGGCTGTACCCTTCGCCGTGCAGGAGGGTGTCCTCGATCTGGAAGAGGTCCTGGCGGAGCGCCTCCTCCGGCTCGTGCGCCCGGGTCGCTAAGGAGGTGGTTTCCAGGGCCGCAGGGATGCCCCAGTAACCGTGGGTGCTCGCATCCCGGAAGATCTCCGCCTGACGGGGACTCAAGAGGGCCTTCGGTCCCAGGATCGTCTCCGGGGGAACGAGTTCCATCGAGGTGTCCGGCGCGATGAGCTTCAGTTTCTCGACGAGAGCGACCACCCCCTCCTCCGGGGCCGCGACCAGAAACCTCGCGGTGGCGTCGGTGAAGGGGATGGGGTAGTGGACGATGATCCTGAGCTCCCGGACCAGAACGGCCAAGGGGGGCATGTCGATGAGCACGCGATAGACACGGTACCGGCTCGTCGTCTCGACAATATCAACGGTCCGCACTCCCCGTCCGTTCCGGAACTCCTCCTCAAGGTAGTGGGGGATGTCCTTTCCCGAGGCTCGGACCTCCTCCTCCAGGGAGTGCTCATCCACGGCCGTGCGACGAAGAACCTCGAAGCTTACCAGGGGGTGGGCCCTCGCGAGCTTCTGATGGTAGGTGGTGTAGTCCTTCGGCATGGGGAGGCTGATGCGGTAGGCTCGGGTATTCTCCTCGGGTTCGGTCTGCATGATGCACCTCGCACGGTTCCCAGGCATCGCTGCCAGGCGTTCGGAGCCGTCGCGGCTATTTATCCTAGCCACGTCATGGCATGTCAGGGTTCGCTGACCTGCTCCGTCCGGTGCCGGAGAGGGCTCGGGAATGACGGCGGGCCGTAGGGGGCCGTACCGATCGGTCTAGGACCGCTCGAGCAGGGTGACGAAGTTGTGCGAGCCGAGCCCCCCCACGGACTGGGCGAGCCCGACACGCGGGTGGCCCGCCTGGAGGGGACCTGCTTCCCCCACGAGTTGGCGGTAGAGTTCCGCGATCTGCACGAGCCCCGAAGCCCCCACGGGGTGTCCCCGTCCCAGGAGCCCCCCCGAGGGATTCACCGGAAGGACACCGTTCATGTTCCCCTTTCCGGACTCTAGCCAGGGGAGTCCCTCCCCCGGGCCGCAAAATCCGACATCCTCGATGTCGATGACCTCGAACGGCGCGAACGCGTCGTGAAGCTCGGCCACCTGGACCTCCTTTCGGGTTAGCTGGGCCATCTCGTACGCGCGCTGGGCCGCCTTCCGTGTCGCCGAGAAACTCGTGAGCTCGGCCCGCAAAGCGACCTCGATACGGTCGGTGGCCTGGCCCAGCCCACGCGCCCGCACGCGGCCCTCGGACCGAGAGACGATCACCGCCGCTGCGCCGTCGCTCATGGGCGAGACATGGAGGAGCCTCAGGGGGGAGGAGACCGTCCGGCTGGCATTGACCTCGTCGAGCGACACGACTTTTTGGAAATGGGCAGAAGGGTTCCGCGACGCGTGCTCCCGATTCTGCACGGTCACCTCGCCCATCCGCTCCATCGGCATGTGGTAGCGAGCCAGATAGGCCGACGTGACCAGGGCGGCCATCGAGGGCATCGTAGCTCCGTTCGCCACTTCGGCATTGGAGAGGGACCGGGCGAGCGCACTCGTGACGGAATCCGACGGCAGGCTTGTCATCTTGTCCCCGCCGAGGACGAGGGCATTATCGAAGGCACCCGAGGCCACGGCGTGGACCGCTGCCTGGAACACCGCCGCACCGCTGGCGGAGGCCGACTCGATCCGGAACCCGGGGATGCCGTCCAACTCCAGCCGCGATGCGAGACGGGGGACGAGACTCTCCACCCCGCCCACCGTTCCGGCAAGCATGCTTCCTACGAAGAGCGCTTCCGGATGGCGCGAGCCCGACGGGATCGACTCCATGGCCTTGCGGGCGGCATCGACGAGCAGTTCTTCCAGGCCCTCGGGCCTCTTCCCGAAGCGACCGATTCCCACCGAGGAGACGAAGACCGGCATCGACCCTCAGGGAAGCGTCGCGACCCAGGACAGGAGGTCCGTGAGCCGGCGGCCCTCGGACCACCGCAGGATGATGTTGCCCTGGGGGGACATGCTGACCGCCGGAGTGCCCCGCGCGACGATCCCGGCAATCCCTCCGATGGGGCCGTTCCCCTCGGTGGGGCTTCCCGAAACCCCCCCGTTGGCCCCCACCGAGAAGAGCCTCCAGGGGTCCTCGTCGGTCCCGCCCACGAGCCGGTAGGCGTAGAGGAGGGCCAGTCCGGACTTGCGAGTGTGGGCCAGGAGCTGATGGTACTGTTCCTGATTCCGTCCGCGAGACGAGGCGAACCGGATGACGGACTCTCCGGAACACTTGACCTCGATCGGAAGCGAGAGGCTCCCCCGCAGCGCCACCAGGTCGAAACCATGCGAACCGGCGGCCCGGACCACGAGGAAGGGGCGTTGCTCGAGCTTGTCCAGCGCCTCCAGGGCCCCGGGCGTGGTGGCCGTCCGTCGGTAACGTTTCAGCGCCGAGGTCTCCGCTTCGAGGATGGACTTCAACTCCCGCTCGTACGTGGAGTAGTTCGAGGAGGCCACGAGCTGAGGGATTACCGGACAGTAGATATATTCTGGCCAGATTGCCCGACCGAGCGCCCGATGGCATCGCAGGGACTGGGGATGGAACTGACCGACGAGGACCGCGCCGTGGTCAGGGCGGTACTGAGCGTTCTGGGCGACTCGCGCCAGCGGGTCGAGAGCCGCGGTCCGAGCCGAGCCCAGCCCAGCTTCAAGCTCTCGAACCTGCGCATGAACCTCCTGCGGGACAAGGCGTTCGTCGACCCCTCCCGGGTCATCCAACGCCTCAAGCGCCTCGGCCTTATCGAGGAGGTCGCCTCGTCCCAGGGTGACCGGACGTTCGTGGCGACAAGCACGGACGACCTCGTTCACCTGCTCGAAGGGGAGATCGACCAAAGGAACGGCGTTGAGACGGGCCCGGTCGCTCCCCCGACGAGCGAGGCATCCGAGATCCGGGATATGGACGCCGAGTTCTTTCTCTATCTCAAGGACCTCATCAACGAACGCCTGAAGCCGGTCCTGGCCTTCGCCGAGGAGTTCGATCTGACGCACCTGGTGGACTACTGCCGGGACCTCTTCGGGGAGGAGCTCTACCTGGACATCGTCATCGCGCTGCTCCAGCAGTACGCGCTCTGCGATGTTCCGCTCATCGCGCCCACGGGGAAATCGACCGGGACGAGCGGTTTTCACCTCGCCCTCTTCGGCCCTCCCGGCACCGGCAAGACGTTCTCCATCGACGACATGGTCCGTGGGAACCCACGGACGGGTGTCCCCGCCCATGGACTGCCGGGCCGGAACCGCTACTGCGGGGGGATCACCCCGGCCCAATTCATGCGGGTGGGGACGTACTACCGCGGGCGGGTCTTCAACTTCATTGTGCCCGAGTTCAACGACTGGTTCAAGTACAAGGGCATGGTGGAGCCGCTGAAGCTGGTCATGGAGCAACGTCCGGTCAAGTGGGAGACCACGCTGGGCACCATCGGACCGTACGTCTTCAACTCCTACTTCGCGGTCAACTACAACGTCCGGGTCGAGAACAACACGGATTACTGGGCCACTATCTCGGACCCGAACTTCGCCGCGCTCGAGGATCGGATGCTCCTCCGCTTCCATCGGATGACGCGCGAGCGGTTCCGGGCCGTCGAGGACAGCTCGGAGCGGCTCGAGCTCGGCCAGATCGACTTCGCGCAGGCCCAGATGATCCGCGACCATCTCGCCCTTCTGTATGCCATCGAAACGGGTCACCCCCTCGCACGGAAGTGGAAGCGCCGGGGGGTTTCCCTCTCGACGAACCTCTATCGCTCCTTGCGCGCCGTGTCGGATCAAGCCCTTGCGAAGACCTCCTCTCCCAAGTTCTCCCCCCGGCTGAAGGGGCGCGCCGTCAAGCTGGCGGCGGCCGGGGCCATCGTTGGATACTTCACCCATGAAACCGAAGAGATCCCCGTTGGACGGGAAGAGGAAAAGCTGGCTCGGCTCTTTTACGAGCAGGAGATTGCCGCGCGCGAAGGCCACCACAGCTTCCGGAACTGAGACCGGAGCGCTGGCCGGCGGCGGGCGGTCCCACGCCTCGAGCGGGAGCTATCGCCGGGCCCCAGACAAGGTCATCGAGACGTTGGCACTTAGGGTCCTCTATTCCCACGGTGGGTCGGTCGAAACGCAAGAGCAGCTCTATCGCGAGCTCGTGGAGCAGCTTCATTGGGAGAAGCCCGACCTGCGCGTCAGCCCCCCGCGGATGCGCCAGGTGCTCCTCGCGTCGAAGCGGATCCACATCGAGATCCGGTACGCTACGAAGATGCTTACCGAGCCCCTGTCCACCTGTCCCGTCTGCCGTGCGCCGGTCGCAGAGATCCGGAACCACACGCTCGAGGGCGAGAGCGTGGTGTCCGGGTTCCGGTGCACCCGATGTCCGTTCTGGACACCGCTCCGGCGCCGTGTTCCCGCCAGGTACGTCTTCCGGGCCGGGGCGTAACACCTCGGCCACCTGGACTCTCGGTCACAGTGCCTTGTTCCTCGAGAGCACCTTCATCACCAAGGGAGCCCCCCTCTTCGGGGACGCGGCTTCCGCTCGAGTTGCCCGGGTCCCCTTCGGTGGGGCCGTCCCTCAATCAGTGGGGTAGTCGAGGCCTTCCTTGCCCCACTCCCATACCGCCTTGCTGGTTAGTAGGACGAACCCGCCTGCGGCCATGTCGATCCCCACCAGAAGGTAGGTGAGAGGAATGCCTATCGTCAAGAGCAGGTAGGCCCCCATGATCTGTGCGACGGGAAAGAGCCCCCAACTCAACGTGGTTTCGGTAGTGAGAACCCGGCCCAAGAGGTGATTGGGCGTGGTACGCTGGACACCGGTCAACCATGCCGTGTAGCCCAACTGACCCACGAAAGTGGACATAGCGACGAGGGCAAGGACAACCGGGAGGGGAGGGAGGAGAGCAAGCGCTCCAATCCCAATGCCTGAACTTCCCCAAGCCATTCCGGCCCAGATTCCGGGTCTCTTTTGCGTGGGAAGCCTCCCGCTCGCCAGGGCTCCCAGCCCGGCCGAGAACACCGAAACGCCGAACACGATCCCGAGGGAAAAGGCACCCTCGTGGAGCCCGCTCATCACATAGACGACCATGTACGTGTCCCAGATCGGGAAGAGAAAGCTGCCGACGCCTCCCGCCAGCATCATCAGGAAAAGCGCGCGATTCCCGCGGAGATACCGAAACCCTGCAAGAATTCCGCCGCCCTTGTCACGGGAACTTTCTGCTTGCGAGGGGGAAGGAACGGCCGATGGAGGCAGGAACAAGGCGAGCAGCAGGATGGCGGAAATTGCAAAGCTCACTGAGTCAAGTGCAAGGGCGGCCACGATGCCCATCGTGGCAACAAGGGTGCCCCCGACGCTGTAGCCTACCAACGAGGATGTCGTCCCGCCAGCCTGGAGGATACCGTTTGCGTCTGGAAGGTCCCTCTCGGCGATCAGGGTGGGGAGTAGCGCTTGGGAAGCTGGCCGAAAGAAGGCCGTGAAGGTGGTGACCGCCCCCACTCCGGCCAGAACCACCAATGTGTTGAGGCCGTGGACCAGTACATAGAATGCGAGGAGGATCAGGATCCCGGTGCGAGCAGCGTCCGCACTCACCATAATGCTCTTGCGACTGAAGCGATCTACAAGAACTCCGGCGTAGAGGCCGAACAACAGGGTGGGCAGGAACTCCACGATGGCCAGCGTGCCAATCACTTCCGGGGAGTGGGTCGTCGAGTAGAGATACCACTGAAGCGCGATGGCCCCGACCGAGTAGCCTGCTGCTGAACTGAAGCTCCCCAGCCACAGCAAGCGAAAATTCCGATTGCCAAGAACGCGGGCTGGTCCGCCTTGGCTCTGTGATTTTGGGGCTCCCATCGGTCTGGGGATCTTTTGCTTGCTTCTTGGAGGGTATCAGTCGCTCGATTTCAGTGATGAACGGAAAGCGTCTTGCAGGGACGCCATCACCATTCTCCTGGTCCTTGTGTCTCCAACCGTCCCTGACTGCCCCTAACTCACCTATGGTGGGTCTCGGAGCGCTGGAGGGAAAACCGCTAATGCATGGGCGAAGGAATGAGCCCAATGGTCCGATCGGGACCTTGCGTAGCCGGCTCCCTTACCAGAAGAACATGCAACGTGATACACGGCGCTTATCCATATCAATCTTCCAGTCACTCAAGCTCTTGGAAAACGGGGTGAGTTGACCGCAAGGCCGTTGAGAACCAGGGGAGTCTGCGTCTCGAGGTACCGCGCAGGGGACCGGGACCCTTAAGCCATGGTACAACCTTCGCATCACGTGGGAACAGAGATTCGCAGATACCGCCCGGAAGACGAAGCGTTCCTCTTCCGTCTCTTCGAAGCTTCCAATCGGGAGGCCAAGCGCCGGAACCCGGACCTCAGCATCCCTCCGGGGTTCGCAGGCCGCTACCTCCCAAAGACCATTCGTTCGGCACTTGGGCGGAACGGCTTCCTCCGCGTAGCCGAGGTCGACGGGCAACCTGCGGGCTTCATTCTGGCCTTAACCGGCAAGACGGCCCCCTGGGACCAGTCGCGTACACGCTCCTGCTTCGTGATGGAGCTTCACGTGGCTACGAGGTTCCGAAAGCAAGGGGTCGGGCGATTCCTCGTGGAAAGCGCCGAGGCGCACTACCGCGAGCGCGGTTACGATTGGATCTCCCTTGGGGTTTTCGCCGACAACTCCGGGGCTCGGCAGTTCTACGACCGCATGGGGTTTGGAGAGTCCTACCTCTTCCTCGGGAAGAAGCTTCGGAAGTGAGGGTGCCTTCCTACCCTCGCACATCCATTTCGAGGCTACGGGGACCCGAGCATCCCATGAGGCCCGCACGAGAGCGGGTAAGTCGTGCGGTCAGGGGTTCTTGGGCACATTGATATCCTCCCATGCGCATCCGCTTGGCCTGGCATGGCGACGGCACTTGGGGTACGGCTAAAGGTGCTGACTGTTGCGTCCCGACGGAAGGAGGCCGCGAATTATCTTTGACACTGCAGAACGTCGTGGTGTTCTTCGTCTTGGCTATCCTCTTCATAGCGTATCTGCCCCCAGAGAAGTCTCCCTCGGTCTCGGTCCCGGAAGCAGGCACCACGAGCACACATGCCTCGCTCGCCGCAACCGCCAGCGTCCAGAATGTCGGCACTCTTCCCTGGTTGCACAGCGCCGGCGGACGACTGGAGACCCCCGACGGTTCCTACTACCCCCTGCGGGGAGTGGATGTGAACGGGCTCATCCAATACGGGCCGGACTGGAACGAATCGATACCGCTTACCGGTGTGGATTTCGAGGAGATGCACGCTCTGGGCCTCACCTTCGTGCGCCTGTCGCTTTCGTGGAGCCTGCTTGAGCCCGCCCCGGGTGTGTTCAACCAGAGCTATCTCAACTCCCTTTCACAGGTGGTGAGCTGGGCGAGGGCGGCGGGGATCTATGTCCTCGTGGACATGCACCAGGACCTCTACAACCGATTCTTGGCCCCCAACGGGACGGAGCAGGACGGTTTCCCGACGTGGGCGACCTTCGCGGGGAACGCTTCGCGGACGTGCCCGGTCTATCTCAACAGCACGACCTGCCTCGAGGATCCCGCGGTCGACGCCGCATGGAACGCCTTCTGGAACGACACCTCCGTCCCGGGGTACGCGGGTCTCCAGGAGGCCTACGCCGGTGCCTGGCAGGAGTTGGCTGCCACCTTCGCGAACTCGTCCACCGTGGCGGGCTACGACCTCATGAACGAGCCCGCCACGGGAGACGTCACCAGTTCCCTCTCCTCGGGATTCTGCCCTAACGGCACCTGGGAGTGGGAGTACCAATGGGAGGACTGCTTTCTCCTCCCCTTCTACCAGTCCTTGATCCATGCCATCCGGCAGGTCGATGTTCGCCACGCCATCTTCTTTGAGCCCTCGGTGTACACGGATGCTCTCAACTGGGCGCCTTGGAACCCGGTGGCGCTCGGGGATCCGAACCTCGTTTACGAACCGCACGTCTACACGAATGTCTTCGGCCCCTCCGCCAATTGGTCGGGGAACGCGAGTGCCCTGCTCTCGGCCTATCAGAATGCCCAGTACAACACCCAGGAGTTCGGGGGTGTTGCGTGGTTTGTCGGAGAGTACGGCACGAACCCGGACGATTGGCATGACGGTTGGATCGAGGCAAATGTGAACCTCGCGAACGAGTTCGACGTGGGGTCGAGCTTCTGGGAGTGGAAGGACGGCATCAACGCAACCACTGTGACGGAACCCGGGGGTTCGTGGGGGGTCGTGAGCCTGAACGGGACCCTGCGCGCCGCCACGGACCGGGCGCAGATCCTCGCCTCTCCCCACCCGGTCGGGGCCGGTGGGGGGGTCCAAGTGGGGTCGGCGATGTTCAATTTCACCACCTCGAACGAGACCCTGAATGTCACCAGCCTCGCAGCCGGGGGTTGGGTCCACCTCTACCTTCCGTCGTTCTGGTATCCGTCAGGTTACGCAGTGAGCGGCAACTACACCGGACTTGCCTACGTCAACACCACCTACGTCCTTCCGGGGGGGACGGCACTTGACGTCAGTATCTTGAACGCCACTTGTTCGCGTGCCGGGAACTTCACGGTGCATGTATCCCCAAAGGCAGTCGCAGAGGGTTGGCTCGCGGGGAACGTAAGTCCTGCTTTCTCGAACGTTACCGTGGCCGGTCTCCCGGTGACAACGGACCGAGGGAACTTCACGCTCGCGGTGTTGCCGGGAACCGTCACGGTCGCCGCCGCCGCATCAGGGTACTTGTCGCAGTCCGTGAGTGTCCTGGTGACGAAGGGCACCACGACGTTCGTCCACCTCGCGCTGGTTCAACAACCACCACCCAGCCAGTATCCCGTTACATTCACGGAGAGTGGCCTCGCACCGGGGAGCTCCTGGTCGGTGACGGTCAACGGGACCCGCGTGAGATCTCCTAACGCCACGGCCATCCTGACCGAACAGAACGGGACGTACTCCTTCGCGGTGACGCCCCCGACGGGGTATACACCCTCTCCCTCCGCGGGCACACTGATCGTAGCGGGGAAGGCGATAACGCAGACCGTTGTTTTCAACAGAACATCCGCCCGGGCCACATATGCAGTCACGTTCACCGAGAGGGGCCTGCCGCAGGGGACCCCATGGTCGGTGACACTGAACGGGAGTACCCAACGACTCCCGACTACCGCCATCATTTTCCAGGAGATCAACGGCAGCGACAGTTTCACGGTCGGCCCGGTGAGCGGTTACACCGTGATTCCCTCTACCGGAATCGTGAAGGTGAATGGTAGCTCCGCTGGCCAATCGATCACATTCACTAGCACCATCTCCAAAGGCAAGACCACCCCGACGACAGGGCTCATGGGCCTTCCTGGGAACGACGGATACGTCATCTTCGGTATAATCGCGGCAGTAATTGCCGGGGCGGTGGTCCTCTACATGAGGAAGCGGAGCGCGCAGGCATCGATGCCGTCACCTACCACAGTGGGGGATGGAAACGGTGAACCGACGAACGATGGAGACCTTGGGGAAGGCACCTCATCTGGGCCAGGGGAAACAGGGTAACCGCCCAGAACGGTGACTTCTTCATCGGTGAATGATCGTCCGCCTGGTCAAGACCCATCCCTACACCGAAACCGGCGCAATTGAAGGGTCAACGACCGACCAAAAACCTCCCACGTCCGCGAATATTGATCCGCGACGTCCCTTCCCCAAATCCCCCGTCCCAAGGGGGCCCCTTCGATCATAACGGTCACCGTTGCGACCGGCCGTTTTGGGTGCTTTTTGCGAGTCGAGGGGTGTTGGGCACGAGACGACCCCGCGAACGCGTGGAAGTTCCACGGAAGGCGGCTCGGCTTGGAGCCCGCTACAGAAACTCACGAGGGCTTATCTTCGCCTCCTTGCGGTGCGCGCGCCTCCATCGCACAAGAACTACCGCTGCTAGCGCTAGCACCACCCCAGTTGCCATGATGGCCAACCACTCTTCCCAGGAGAGGCCGGCCGTCGTGAAGTTCAAGACAATCCAGATCGCGAAACCATGCACATGGACGGTGCCAGAAGAAGTGAGGCTGCCCAGCCCGTCCACATTAGGCACGGAAAACGAATAGGTCCCATTGGGTTCGATGAAGGTGGTGTAGTTCGTATTCGAGTGCTCCTCCAGTCCCCCCAAACTCACTGACCAGTTCGTTCCCGGGGGAAGACCAGTTTCGTGGAAGGTCACAACCCCCGGGGGGATGATGTAGAGCTGGTCGCTTCCAAGGACTGTCGCATAGAGAACACCCTCAGACGGGACGAAGGCCATGTAGTTGCTGAGGGACTGTGAGAATTGACATTGAGGCGAATAAGGACCATAGAGAGGGCACGAGGGTAGCGGGTCAAAGAGCGGTATGTACCCCATAATCGAACTCGACGTGCCATTGACGATGGAGACACCATAGTTCTGATCCGCGACATAGATCTCATCGTTGTCCGAGTCCATCAAGGTACCATCATTGATGGGCGCCCAGTCTTGGAAGTCGCCCATAGATACGTTTCCCAATTGCAGGTGACGCTGCACGTCGACGATAGGGATGTTGTACGAACCCTGGCTCAAGTACAATAGTCCGTTGTCAGGGTCCAGAGCCACTTCGGTGGGATTGTAGATGGCGGATGGAGCCGCATTAACGGTCACGCTCGCAATGATGTGGTTCGAGGTAGGGTCGATGAATGACACGTTCGTGAAGGTGTTGGTCCCTTGTATGACAGGTACCGTGGCAACAAGCTCGGCAAGGGTCGGAAGGTAGTAGACGTCTGAGGCGCCCTCGGGATGAGCTTCCAGAAGAATGCTTTCCATCACACTTCCGTTAGTCGGATTCACTTCGTCAAGGGATGATCCACCATCATAGGTCTCGGTCAGGTAGAGCGAGCCCGTTCCAGGGACGAAGGCACCATCTATGACCTCGCTACGCGTGGGAAGATTCCCTGTCATCTTTCCGGTCTGCAGATCAATCATTGTGAGGTTGGATGCACCCACGAACCACACGTAGAGACGACCCCCGAGAGGATCGAGAATCAGTCCATGAGCAAATACGGAACCATTGGCCGCTGCCGGACCAGAGCATACTGTGAGGTTGCCAACGAGGTTGCTGGTGCGAGTGTCGATGATGGCGAGTCCACAACCACCGGTCAGCATGTAGAGGTAAGCATTGAGAGAGTCATAGAGCATCTGGCCGGGTCTGTTCATCCCTGGGATACTGAGGCTCTTGAATTGTGGAAGTTGTTGCCAGAGTCCACTCGTTGTCGCTGAGGGCTCAAGACCTGAGTATTCGGTCCGCGTTTCATCAGCATACGGACGGTCCGAGAACAGTACGGGGTGTGGCAGAGCGGCTATCGAGGAGACGAGGACCAACACTGCGATAGTGATGACCACTCCCGCGTTCACGATACGCTTCTCAGGCTTCCTAAGCTACTAGGACCATGAGCCCCATCGATCGGGCTCATGGTCCATCGGTGGAGTCGCTCTCGGGCCGCTCAGGCGAAGGTGGCGGTGAGGACGCACGACCCACTGCCCATCGTGAAAGTGGTAGGGTTTCCGGAACCTATGGAACAGGACCCCGAGGCTGACCAGTACTGGAATGTATACCCACTGTCCGCCGTGGCAAGGGCTGGGCTCGACCCAGGAGGAATGTAGTATCCGATGCTCTGGTCATGGCAGAGTTGAACTGAGTTGAGGTCGATGGCCCCGTGGTAACAAATAAGCTGGAGGTGATAGCAACCAGGGCATATCTGCGGACTCTGCGGAGCTGCGCCTTGCGCGGCCCCGAGAGTCGGAAGCGCCAATGCAAACAGCAACAAACCAAATCCCACGGCCAACGGCCGGCGCGTACGCAATGATCCTCCGCGACCAAGCTTGGGTTCCCTGTTCATGGATCACCTGAGAAAAGAAGAACGGGTCATGTACATAGCCATTTTGGTGCAAGTAGCGGACTTGCATCAAGATCTCCTTGCGCGCTGACCACTCCCGATTGGCCGTTCGCCTTGCCGGAAGGGTGACCTTCTGAACCGGTTCAAAACCATGCATTTCCCCTCAGGGGAGCGGCTGGCTTGGCGCTCCAACGTTTTGATGGGATGTATCCTTTCTCCCGATGTCAGGCAAGAGAGATGGGCCGCGCCTCCTCTCTTCCCACCGGAGGCGCGCTATGTTGGGAGAAGTATTTGTGGGACTCGACGTGCATCGTTTGTCGACTGTCGCCACCGTCCTGGACCCGGAGGGGAATCAAGTGGATCAAGCCAAGCTCAGTTCAGCGGACGCTGAACTGACCGACTACCTGAGCAAGTTCCCTGGCCTCAAGCACGTGGTCTTGGAGGCGTGCAATGTCTGGCCCCATGTTTACGATGCGGCAAGATCTGCGGGTGCCGAGGTGAGTCTCGCCCACCCCTACAAGGTGCGTCTCATCTCCGAAGCCAGCCTGAAGTCCGACCGGGTGGACTCGGAAGCTTTAGCCCGTTTGCTTCTGTTGAAGTCCGTGCCTATGGCCTACGCCCCCGATCCCCCGGTCCGGGATCTTCGCCAACTGGTGCGAGATCGGGTC
>JAJYEA010000023.1:31266-31986 GCA_021790425.1 Thermoplasmata archaeon
CCACATCTACTCCATTCTCCTGCGCAGGGGGATCCCCTACGAGGATGGCATCCTCGGGTTGAAGCGCAAGAGGGACAACCTCCGGGAACTCCACCTGCCCGAGATCGACAGGGGGCTGGAGATGCTGGGAGACATCGAGGAGGGTTGCAAGGACCTGGACAAGGAGGTGCACGAGGCATTCCTTGCCTCCAAAGAGGCGCAGTTGATTTACACGATTCCAGGGATAGGGGAGGTCACCGCGATTGCGTTGGTAGCCGAGCTATGTCCCATCGAGAGGTTCGCCAACGTGGAGAGACTGTGCTCGTACGCGGGCTTGGTTCCCACGAACCACCAGACCGCCGAGACATCCTACCAGGGGCATCTGAAGTCCGATGCGAATCAGCTGGTGCGTTGGCTGCTCATCGAGGCATCGTGGGTCCATCGACGCGAGACAAAGCGGAGTGACGTGTCTTTGACGGCGAAGCGGGTTGCCCGAAGGCGAGGGAAACAGAAGGGGAACATCGCTGGCGCCCACAAGCTGCTGAAAATCGTGTATGCCGTCCTGAAGCGAGGCGCCCCTTACACTCCAGGCCGACCTGGCTCCGGTGAACCGACTGCGAAGCCGTGAGGCGGTCGCGAAGTTTTGATTGAGGGCAATCGGTCAGGGGCCGGTGGTCGCGTATCGCATCGTGCACGTTACTGACCGTCGAGAAGTTGCCTTGACCCCCTTCGCCGAGATTT
>JAJYEA010000080.1 GCA_021790425.1 Thermoplasmata archaeon
GGCGCGACCCGGTGGGAGGTGGTCCGGCATGTCCGGTTGAAGATGGCACGGCAGGGGCTTTGGGGGGCGGTCTTCCTCGGCTTCGGCCGCGCGTTCGGCGAGAGCGTCGCGGTAGCCATGGTCATCGGCGAGGCCCTCTGGAGCCCTTCGTGGCTCCCCCCGAACGTTTACGCCGGGTCCTATACGATCGCCTCGTTCGTCTTCAACCAGTGGGATAGTGCGTTCCTCTATCCCACGCTCCTCCAGGCACTGGTCGAGTTCTCGCTCGTGCTCTTCCTGATCAGCCTGGCCGTGAACACCGTCGGGCACCACCTCTCCACCCGGGGATCGTGGGAGGGAGCCTAGGGGCCCATGCACACGGTCGATCCCGAGAGCATCGTGGTGGCTGGAGGACGTCTCCGATATCGGGTCGCCCTCGACCGGGTGATCCCCGTGCTCCTGCTCGTCGCCTTCGCGGTGATCCTGTTCCCGCTCGGCGACATGATCTACTGGATCTCCGCGAAGGCCCTCCCGACATTCAGCCTCGCGACCATCACCGAACCGCAGGTGGGCCTCGGCGGCGGCCTCAACCAGATGGTGGTGGGAACCCTCGTGATCATCGCGATCTCGACGGCCATCGCCTCGGCTGTCGGGATCCTGGCGGGGATGTACACGGCGGAGTATGCCCCTCGGCGCGTGGCCGAGCTCGGGCGGCTCGCGGGATACCTCCTGTCCGGAGTGCCGGCGGTCGTCCTCGGGTTCTTCGGCCTCCTCCTCCTCTGCACGTATGCCGGTTGGGGCTACTCCCTCGGGGCAGGGGCGGTCACCCTCGCGATCTTCATGGTTCCCTTCATCTACCGCACCTCCGATCTCGCGTTCAGCAGCGTTCCCCGGGAGCACCGGGAAGGGGCGCTCGCGATGGGTGCGACCCGGGGGCAGTACCTCCGGCGCGTGGCGCTCCCGATCGCCTTGCCCGCCATGCTGACCGGCATCTTCCTCGCCATGGCGATCGGACTCGGGGAGACTGCCCCCCTGCTCTTCACGATGGGCGAGGTGAACGCCCTCCCGACCGGCTTCTTCTCCCCCACCGCCTTCCTGTCCGGGAGCATCTGGCAGTTCTACGATGCCCCGACCACGGAGGGTACGCTCCACACCCTGGCCTTCCAGGCGGCCTTCCTCCTCCTCGTGATGGTGATCGGACTCAACGTCGTGATCCAGGTGATCGCCGAGCACTATCGGCGCCGACTCCGGGGGCTGTTCTGATGGGGAAGCCCGCCTCCTCCGCCGTTCTCCCGTTGCGGTTCGCGAGCACGTCGGTCTCGCCCCACCAGAGCCTGTCGGGCACCGTAGGAGACGGCCTGGGGGACGGAGACCCCTTGTTGCCGAACAGCGACCCTTTTAGTTCCGGTCCTCCTTCCCCCGACGGGATGCCCTCCGAGTCCGGAAACGATCGACCAGGGAGTCCGCCCCTGGCGTTGGATGACAACTCCCCCGCCCCGGACGCCCCCGTTCCATCTCCGATCATCAACGTCTCCCACTTGACCGTTCGTGCGGGGAAGAAGGTCATCGTGAACGATGTCTCCCTGGACATCCTCGACCGGCAGGTCACGGCGATCATCGGCCCTTCCGGTTGCGGAAAGACCACCTTCATCCGCACGCTCAACCGCATGTCCGAAGTGAGCCCGGGGCTCACGGTGACCGGATCGGTCAAGTACAAGGGCCAGGAGGTGTACGCGCGCGCGGTGAACCCGGTCCTCCTGCGACAACGAATCGGGATGGTCTTCCAACGACCCACCGTCTTCCCCATGTCCATCTACGAGAACGTGGCCTTCGGCCTGCGACTCAACCGCGAGGACGAGGATACCGTCGAGCGCAAGGTGCTCGAGTCCCTCCGGCGCGCAGCCCTCCTTTCCGAGCTCCAGGACAACCTCGACCGGAGCGCCCTCACCCTCTCCGGGGGCCAGCAACAACGACTGTGCATCGCACGCGCGCTCGCGGTCAGCCCCCGGGTGCTCCTCATGGACGAGCCCACGGCGAGCCTCGACCCGTCGGCGACGCAGAAGGTCGAGGATCTCCTCTACGAGCTGAAGCAGGAGTACGCGGTCGTCATCGTCACCCACAACATGCAGCAGGCCGCCCGGGTGGCCGACCGCACGGCCTTCCTCTACCAGGGTCGACTGATCGAGTACGACCGGACCAAGAAGCTCTTCGAGAACCCCCGGGAGAAGCTCACCGAGAGCTACGTGACGGGGAGGTTCGGATGAGCCCGGAAGGCTCGAGCCGGCACGCCCTCGAAGAAGGGCTCCACCGGCTGAACGAGCACATGCAGACACTGGCGGAGCTGAGCGAGCTCGCCATCCGGAAGGCGGTGGCCGGGCTCCAGGACCTCGACACGCAAACGGCCCATGAGGTCTTCGCGCTCGACCATGAGATCTACGGACTTCAGACGGAGATCGAGAAGAACTGCGTGGACCTGATCGCCCTCCACGCACCCGTCGCCCGCGACCTCCGGACCATCACCACCTCCCTCAAGATCGTGACCGACCTCGACCGGATCGGACGCTATGCCCGGGACATCGCCGAGGCGGCGACCGAGATCAGCCGCCACTCGACCACCTCCCCCGAGAAGATCGAGAAGCTCGGGAGGATGGCCGACCTGACGATCCACATGGTCGATACCTCGATCCGTTCCTTCACGAACCGGGACGCCGCCTCGGTGCGGGCGATCGCCGAGTTCGATAACGCGGTCGATGACCTGTACGACGAGATCTTCAAGGACCTGACCACGGAGATGGACGCCGGCACGCTCAGTGCCGAGCTGGGCGTGCAGTACATCCTGGTCAGCCGCTACCTCGAGCGGATCGCGGACCACGCGGTGAACGTGGGCCTGCGGGTGATCTACATGGTGACCGGCGAGCGCCAGGAGAAGGCGAAGCTCCGGCACTCCGCTCCCCAGCCCTGACCCTCCCCGTTCTAGCGACGACCCGGGGCCCTCCTCCTAGGGGGGGAATCCTAGGAGGAGGGAGTCATCACGACCCCACGGAGGCGTCGGGACGGGACCGGTCGCAACAGGCAGAACCCGGGGAGCAGTGGCAAGCCACGCCCCTCGGCCGGGCCCCCCCAGGTCGAAGAATGCTCCCGGGCCCTTCGACCAAGGACGTACCCGTGCACCCAGGCCGGGCTCCGGTCGCGGAGCTCATTGATCCGGCAGGCGAACGAGCTGCGCCACCCAGCATCGAACCCTTCGTCGCTCTCGTTCTGCTCGTCGGTCTCCTCGGCCATGGACTCGCCTCCGGACCTGGTTCCTGGTACCCGCGCTCGCGCCTCGTTCCGGCTGTAGGCCGCACCAGTATTTGAGTGCTTTGCTCTAGCATAGCACGGTTGGACCCCGGGGTCCGCCCCGAGGGGACGGGTCCCGGGGGTGGGAGGGCCTATCCGGTCGTGGCGGAGACCGCCCGTCGCGCGGACCGCCCCGAGGCCGCCTTCGCGGGGGTCTTCTTGCCGGGGACGAACTGCTCGGCCTCGGTCGATCCGTCCATGGCGAGGGTCGTGGTGAGCCCGCCCGAGAGCACCTGCGCCACGTCGTCGAAGTAGCCCGTGCCGACGAAGGTCTGGTGCTTCACGGCCCGGTAGCCCTCCTCCTCGGCCCGGAACTCCGCCTCCTGCAGGTCCGTGTAGGCGGACATGCCGGTCTGGGCGTAGCCCTTGGCGAGCGAGAACATGCTCAGGTTCACCGCGTGGAACCCCGCCAGCGTCACGAACTGGAACTTGTACCCCATCTCCGCGATGGTCGACTGGAAGCTCGCGACCGCCTCGGGCGAGAGCTTCTTCCTCCAGTTGAACGACGGCGAGCAGTTGTACGCGAGGAGCTTCTGCGGGTACTGCCGGTGGACCTCGCGGGCGAAGCGCTCCGCCTCGTCGATGTCGGGGCTCGAGGTCTCGAACCAGAGGAGGTCGGCGTACGGGGCGTAGGCAAGGGCCCGCGCGATGGTCATGTCGAGACCTCCCGTGATGGTGAAGAACCCCTCGGGGGTCCGCTGGCCCGTCAGGAAGCGCGCGTCGCGGGGGTCGATGTCGCTCGTGAGGAGCTTGGCCGAGAGCGCGTCCGTGCGGGCGATGATCACCGTCGGCACGTCCAGGATGTCCGCCGCGAGGCGGGCCGCCCAGAGCTTCTGGTTGAACTCCCGCGCGGGCACGAGGACCTTGCCGCCCATGTGGCCGCACTTCTTCGCGGAGGCTAGCTGGTCCTCGAGGTGGACGGCGGCCGCCCCGGCCTCGATGAGCCCCTTGGTCAGCTCGAAGACGTTGAGCACGCCCCCGAACCCGGCCTCGGCGTCCGCCACGATCGGGGCGTACCAGTAGGCGTCCTCATTCCCCTGCGCGTGCTGCTTCTCATCCTCCCGCTGGAAGGCGCGGTTGATCCGGCGCACCAGCTCGGGCATCGAGTCCGCGGGGTAGAGGCTCTGGTCGGGGTAGGTCTGACCGGCGCCGTTGGCGTCGGCCGCCACCTGCCAGCCGCTCGCGTAGATCGCGGAGAGGCCCCCGGCCACCATCTGGACGGCCTGCGTCCCGGTCATCGCGCCCAGGGCGGGCACGAAGGGCTCGGTGTGCAGGAGCTGCCAGAACCTCCGGGCCCCCAGCGTTGCCAGCGTGTGCTGGACCGCCACGGACCCGCGGAGCCGCTCGACGTCCTTCCGGCTGTACGGTCGCGCTATCCCATCCCATCGTTCGTCGTCTTTCCACTCGGTCGATCGGTTTTCTTTCATTTTTTCCTCTTTTTCCCGGTCAATCCTCCAGTTCGTGGTAGGACTGGAGCGTGAGAAACTCCTCGAGGGTCTCCGCCGCCACGCACCCGGTGAGGATCCGGGTCGCGAGATCGGCGGCGCGACGCTCCGAGGGAGTGTCGGCGGCCGCCCCGAAGGCGGCCGCCTCCTGCTGAAGATGATTCCGGACGAGGCGGAGGTCGACCGGCAGCCCGGAGTCGCATCGGGCGCCGTGGTGGACCCACTGCCAGAGCTGGGTCCGGGCGATCTCGGCCGTGGCCGCGTCCTCCATCAGGTAGTCGATGGGAACGCACCCGTTGCCGGCGAGCCAGGCGGCCAGGTAGCGGAAGGCGGCGCGGGTGTTCCTCCGGACGCCCCTCTCGGTCACCGTGCCGTGCGGAAACCGGAGCAGGTCCTCCGGCGCGATGGATTCCTCGGGAAGGGAACGTTCGATCTGGTGGGGGCCGGGCATCCCGGCATCGAACACCCGCTGGGCCACGGGGACGAGGGCGGGGTGGGCGACCCAGGTGCCGTCGTGGCCCGCGTTCACCTCGCGCTCCTTGTCCGCGTAGACCTTCCGGATCGCGGCCTCGTTCGCGAGGACGTTGCCCTTGATCGGGATCTGGGCGGCCATGCCCCCGATCGCGTGCGCGCCCCGCCGGTGGCAGGTCCGGATGAGGAGATGGGTGTAGGCGGTGAAGAAGGGGGTGTCCATGGTCAGCTGGTCGCGGTCCGGGAAGATCACCGTGGGATCGTCCTGGAACTGCTTGATGGCGCTGAAGAGGTAGTCCCACCGCCCGCAGTTCAGCCCGGTGGAGCGCTCGCGGAGCTCCCAGAGGACCTCGTCCATCTGGAAGGCCGCCGGGAGCGTCTCAATGAGCACCGTCGCCCGGATGCTCCCGGAGGGGAGACCGAGGTGCTCCTCGGAGTGCCGGAAGACGTCGTTCCAGAGGCGGGCCTCGAGATAGTGCTCGAGCTTCGGGAGATAGAAGTAGGCGCCGCTCCCGCGCTGCTGGAGCTCGCGGGCGTTGTGGAAGAGGTAGAGGCCGAAGTCGAAGAGGGAGGCCGAAATCGTGCGCCCGTCCACGCGGAGGTGCGCCTCGTCCATGTGCCAGCCGCGCGGCCGCACCATGAGCGTGGCCGTGCGGTCGGCCAGCCGGTATTCCTTCCCCTCCGCGGAGTCGTAGGAGATTGTCCGTCGGACCGCATCCTGGAGATTGACCTGGCCCGTGATCGTCGCCGGCCACGTGGGGGAGTGGGCGTCCTCGAAGTCCGCCATGTACGTGCGGGCCCCCGAGTTCAGCGCGTTGATGACCATCTTGCGGTCCGTCGGGCCCGTGATCTCGACCCGGCGGTCGAGGAGGTCGGAGGGGGGTGGGGCCACCTTCCAGTCGGACTCCCGGACGGACCTCGTCTCGGAGGGAAAGCCGGGAGCGTGCCCGGAGTTCAGCTGGGTCCGGAGCCATCCCCGGTTGTTGAGGAGCTCGAGGCGCCTCCAGCCGAAGACCCGATGGAGCTCCGCCAGGAACGTCAGAGCCTCCCGTGTGAGGACCTCATCCCCGCGCGGGACCGGCTTCCCCACGACCTCGACTTCCGAGGATGAGAAGGTCTCCCCACCCCGCGGCTCGTCACTCAGGTCCGCGCTACCGACCATTACGGTTCAATCGGTCCCGCGGGCAGCCGTCGGCGAATACTGAAGGGGCACAGGAGGGGATGGCGCGGGGGGGTATTAAATAATTTCTGATTTCCAATGCGCGCTTAACCTTCTTGGGAAGCCCTCGGCGTTCCTGGGAGGGGCGCTTCAGCGAAGGCCTATATGGCACGACCGATAGCAGGCAACGGGCGGTTTCCTGGACTCCGATGATGAGCTACCGGGGCGGAAGGCAGGAGACGGACGGACCCGGACGGCCGGTGATCCGACCCCGTTCCCTGCGAGGGAACCGTCGTCTGCCCGCCGAGCGGGCCTCCTTCCGGGACTGGGTGGCAG
>JAJYEA010000081.1 GCA_021790425.1 Thermoplasmata archaeon
GAAGAGGATGGCATCGAACTGACCTACCCCGTCCAGGAGGTCGGTGCGGACCGCCGAGACCTCCAGTCCCCGCTCCCGGGCGGCGGTGCGGACGGCGCGGAGGGCGTACGGGTTGACGTCGACCGCCAGGACCGAGGCATGCTGGCGTGCGGCCGCGAGCGAGGCCAGCCCGAGCCCGCACCCCACCTCGAGCACGCGCTCGCCCGGGTGGACCTGCGCGGCCTCGGCCAGCAGAAACGAGTCCTCCCGGAGCGGGTAGACGTGGGGAGCGGAGGGGAGGGAGAGCCCTTGGAGGTCCATGGTTGGTCCGGGAGGCCCGGCCGCGGCCGGGTCTCCGCAACGCCCCCCCCCAGGGTCGCGAGAGGGAAATACTTTCGGGGGCTGCGGCCGGAGGGGCAGGAGCAGGGTCCAACCAGGTCCATGCGCATTCTACGGGTCCATGGCACCACTCCGGGGTGGGGCGGAGCCGAGGACTACATCACCAACATCTCGCGCATGCTGGAAGCGCAGGGCCACCCCCAGCGCATCCTCGTGCTCCGCGAAGGAGAGCCCGACCGGACGTTCCCCGAGGAGAAGACCCTGCGGCTCCCCCCCATGGGTCCGGCCCGCCTGGTGGAAGAGATGGGCCCGACGGACGCGGTCCTCGACTTCCTGGACGAGCAGGTGGAGGACTTTGCCCCTGACATCCTGCACCTCCACAACATCCTGAACCAGGAGCTCGCGAGCATTGCACGGTTCGTGGCGGACTCCGACCTGCCCGTCGTGATGACGGGGCACGACGCGACCCTGGTCTGCCCGATCGCGACGCTCTTGCGTCCGGGGAACGTGATCTGCGAGGGAGGGATCCTCCCGCGCTGCCTCTTCACCGGGTGCGAGGTCGGATACGGGGGGCCCCTCATGATCTGGCGCCGCCGCATGTTCGACCGCTGGATCCTCCCGAAGATCAACGCCTTCTTCTGCCCGAGCAAGTCCTTGGCGGGCTACTTCTACCGGAACGGATATCGCCCCGCGGTCCACCTGCCCTCGTTCGCCTCCATCCCGGAGGGGGTCCGGGCCGCACCGCCCACGCGCAACCCCGGGGCGACCCCCCGGATCGGGTTCCTGGGACGCGTGGAGAGCTACAAGGGGCTGGACGACCTGGTCCGCGCGGTGGCCCGGCTCCGGAAGGCCGGACGCCCGGCGATCGTTGAGGTGGCCGGCGAAGGGCCGGATCGGCCTCGCGTGGAGAGCCTCGCCCGGGACCTCGGGATGACGGACGCGGTGCACTGGGCGGGCCGGGTCGCTGGGGCGGCCAAGGAGGAGTGGCTCGCCTCCCTCCACGCTCTCGTGGTGCCCTCCCGCACCTTCGAGAACTTCCCGCTCGTGGCGCTCGAGGCCCTCGTCCGGGAGATCCCCGTCATCGGCACGCGGATCGGGGGCATCCCCGAGACGGTGCGGGACGGGATCACGGGGCGCATCGTGCCCTTGTCGGACGCTCCCGCACTGGCCCGGGCGATCGAGGAGGTGCTGGACCACCCCGATCGGGCGACGGAGTGGGCACGGCGGGGCCGCCGGATGGTCCTGACCGAGTACACTCCGGAGATCCACCGGGACAGGCTCCTCGCGGCGTACGGGAAGGTGCTCGGGCCGGGCGCGATCGCGGACCCCGGGGACGGGCCGACCCCGGCCTCCCCGACACCTGAGGACACGCGGTAAGCGACCCCGGCGGCGGCGTCACGGCCGTGCCGAGGAAGGCCCGAAAGCCCTGCAGGAGCGACGGCGGGAGCGCGCCCGACCGTCAGCCGCGCGAACCGCTCGAGAGAGGCTCAGGAAGACGCCGGTTCTTCGGGCGGGGTCTCCGCCGAGGGCGCCGGGGTGTCGACCTCGGGCGAGGGCTTCTCCGGCTCGGAAGGCTCGCTCTTGCCGTCCTCGCTCGGCTCCTCAGCGGTGTCGGAATGCCTCGGGCCCCGCCGGATCAGGTAGAACGCCGCGACGACCACGAGGACCGCAACGACCCCCAGGGCGACCCACTCCCACCAGGGAAGACCGAGCACCGTGGGCGTCGATTTCGCGGTCGAAGTGAACTGCAGGGCGACCTCCTGGTTGGAGAGTGACACGGTGATCCTGCCTTGGGACGGTGCGACCTGATACCCCTTCGGAGCGGAGACCGTGAACGGGTACGTGCCGGTCGGGATCGTGAAACCCACGGTGGAGGTATTGGTGCTTAGCGTGGTGCCGTTCAGCGTCACGGACCAGATCGTGCCGCTCCGGAGCCCCAGCTCGCGGAAGGTCAGCGTATAGAGCGGCCCGAACCGGGCCGTCTCGTTGATCGGCCCGTCCATCGTAATCGTGGGAGTCCGGTTCGAGCCCGTGTAGCTCCCGGTCCCGTTCCCGATCCACCCCATGAAGTAGAAGCCGGAGGACGGCTTCTCGGAGAGGGTCACGGTGGAGGAGTTGGGCCACCACGGGGTGCCGGCCGGGGAGCTGAGGGGAGACACCGTCCCCCCCGCCGCCGGTGCGGGCACGTTGGTGAGCCGGAACTCCTTGCCGTAGGCGATGCTCACGCCCACGGACCCGCCCTGGACCGTCACGTTACCGATCGCGTGGGCCGCGATGTAGCTCACCCAGCCCGTGCCGATCTGCGGGAGGGCCTCGTAGCTGTAGGTCCCGTTGGGGAGGTTGAAGGTGATCGTGGGCTGGTTGTTCTGGACCACTCCCTCGTTCGTCACCTGGACGTTCCAGACGGTCCGGGAGGGGAGCCCCGTCTCGGTGAAGGTCACCGGATACGAGGTCGTGACGCTGAACTCGGCGGTCTCATTGACGGAGGCCGAGAGGTTGAGCGCGTACGGGTTGGTGACTCCGGTGTAGGACCCGGATCCTGCGCCCAACCACCGGGTGAAGGAGTCCCCCGGGTTCGCGGTCGCGCTCAGCATGAGGACCTGGTTCCCGGGGTACCATCCCGTAGCGGGTGAGACCGTCCCCAGCGCCGGATTGTTCGCCGAATCCGAGACCTGGTACTGCACGGCGTAGGCGAGCGGCACGACCGCGGTCTGTCCCGCGACGGACGCCGCCCCCGAAGGGGAGTTCAAAGTGAATTCGACCCAGGACCCGAGGGTGACGGGGCTCTCCGCGAAATAGGTGTAGGACCCGTTGGTCTCGTTGAACGTGATCGTCGACCCACCCGTGCCCAGGGTCGTCCCGTTCACGGTAACCCACCAGGAGGTCCCCGACGGGAGTCCCTGCTCGGTGAACGAGAGCCGGTAAGTGGGTTCGAAGGTCAGCCCGAAGGTCTGGGCTGTCCCGTTGAAGATCACGTAGCCCGATGAGGGCACGGCGGCATACCCGGAGATGGAGCCCGCAGACCACGCATACGTGGCGTTCGGCCGGGAGAAGAGGATCGAGCTTCCCGTGGACAGCGTCGCAATGCCCCCCAGCCTCAGGGACCAGTGAGTTCCCGAGGGAAGTCCGCTCTCCGTGAAGGTGACCGTGGACTCGAAGGACGTGTTGAGCAGGGAGACCGCGTTCGAGCCCGAGTCCGCCACGAAGAGCATTCCCGAGGTCGGATCGAGCGCGAGCGCAACGGGACCGGACCCCACGCCCATCCAGCCCGCCAGGGCGGTTCCTGTCAGGATCGCGATGTTCTGGTCCCCAGAGTCCGCGACGTAGACGTTGCCGTTGGCGGGGTCGTCCAGAAGTCCGCGGGGGAAAAGCGCGACCGGTATCGAGCCGACGACCAGGTTCGAGGAGGGATTGATCTGGGAAACGTTTCCGGAATCGGAGTTGGCCACGTCCACATACCCGGTCAGACTGTCCACCGCCACCCCGGCGGGGTCACCGCCCACCGCGAGCTGCGTGACGACGGTCCCGGTCACGGGACTGACCACCCCTACCCCGGAAGTACCGGGGAACCCCACGTAGAGATCCCCCGTGGCCGCGTCAAAGGCGAGGCCGCTGGAGTTATGGGGCAGGGCGATGGAGGGGCCGGTCCCGCCCGACGGGGTGAGGTTCGAGAGCATCGCAGCGCCGGCGTCCGACACGTACATGTCATGGTTGACCGGGTCGTACGCGAACGCCACCGGGTCCGCTCCCACGGAAACATTCGCGGTCACGGTGTTCGTCGAGTTGATGACCGTGAGGGAATGCGTGCCGGCATCCGCCACGAGGATGTCACCGGTCGCGGGGTCAAAGGCCACCGCATCGGGCTGGGCAGGCGTCGACAGGTTCCCGAGGACTTGGCCGGTGTTGCCCCGCAGGATCGAGACGTTGTCGGATCCTTGATTGGCCACGTAGACCTCCCCCGTTGTCGGGGAATAGGCGATCCCTTCGGGGTTTACGCCTACCGAAACCGACCCCAGGTGCGGCAGAGCTCCGGACGCCAGGGCCGAAGTCACTCCGGGCCGCGGATGGAGCGGGAGAACGGGGGGAGCGGATGTCGAGGGTAGGGAGGAGGCATCCACGTGGAGCGGGTGGGGCGAGGGCGCTGCGGCCGGGAGCGGCATGGCCCACACGGACCCCAGGAGAAGCGCCGACGTCGCCAGCAGGAGAACGGCGCGGACCCTCGTCTCGTTTCGGGACACTGTCATCAGGGGCGAGTAGCGCGGCCGATAATTAAACGCTCCGAGGGAGAACCCTCGAGAGGCTCAGCTACCGTCGACCAGCGTGCCCTGGATCCATTCCTTGGCCTTCTCCCGGGCGGTGTGGTGCTCTTCCAGGAACTTCGTGATCCGGGGGACGAGGCGAGATTTGCACTCGCCGCACAGGAGCTCTCCGCTCCGGCAGGTCCGGGTGATCTCAGCGAACTCCTTGGGATCAGGCGCGAACCGGGACCGCCACAGGGACCAGACGGAACAGACCTCCGGGACCGCCCCCAGGCGCCGCTGTTCTTCCACCGTCGTCCGCCCGCCGGTGAAGGCCTTGGAGACCTTGCGGCGGACCTGCTCGGGCTTGTCGGTCAGGAAGATCGCGCTGTCGGTGGCATCCGTCGAGGAGCTCATCTTGCCCTCCCCCAGAAGGCTCGGGAGCAACTCGTTGTGCAGAAGGGCGGGCTTGGGATAGCCGAGCGGCTCGGCCACGTCGCGGGTCACGCGGAAGTGAGGGTCCTGGTCGATGCCGCAGGGGATGAGGCAGGGCACCGGGCGTCCGGCCTGTTTCGAAGGAAGGAACGCGGGCGCGGACTGCAGCGCGGTGTAGAAAATGCTGCCGATGTTGTTCTCGTTGGTGAACCCAAAGACGGCCCGGGCCGTGGAAAAAGTGACCCGTCGGGCCACCTCCAGAGCCAGGGGATAGAGCGTCCGGATGGCGATCGTATCGAACAGGACATGCGTGCGCTTCGGGTCGAAGCCCGGTGCGAGGATGTCGGCGAGGTTCTCGAAGCCGAGACGACGCGACTCCTCCAGCGGGAGATCCCGCTTGAACAGGAACTTCTCATCGTCGGTGATCTGGATCCACATGTCCACGTTCAAACGCCGCTGAAGGTAGGCGCAAAGCTCGAAGGGAAGCAGATGCCCCAGGTGGAGATCCCCCGAAGGTCCGCGCCCGGAGTAGAGGAAGAAGGGGTTTCCCTTCTCGTACTCCGTGAGAACCCTGGGCAGGTCTCGGTGGGAAAAGTAGATCCCCCGCTCAAGCAAGGGATGGAGAGGGGATCCGAGCAGCCCGCGAAGTCTCTCTCGCAACGGCTCGTCCAGATCCGACGTACCGAACAGGACCCGGAGACGTTCGTAGTCGACCTTGCCTTCCACGGCCCAGGGCGTCACCTTGAACGATTCGGGGCTCTCTTCGGCCATCGCGTTCCCCCCACGGCGAAGGGGGCCAAAAGGCTTCGCGGCACCGGTCCCGGGCGATAGGCATAAACAAATTCATAAACCTTCAAGTATCGGTGCGTCCCGAGGCAGTGCAATGGCGCATACCGAGAACCGGATCTTCCCGGCAATGGCACTGGTCCTCGCCCTGGTCGCGACGACCCTCGTGCCCTGGGCGGGAACCGGTGCAACCGTACCCAGCAACGAACGAACGCTGACCAACACCGCGGGGCATCCGGGGGAATCGACCTCCGACGCCGGGTTGGCGGTGTCCATCGTTCCGGGTGGAGCGCTTCTCCTCCCGGACCAGAGCCAGGAGTTCGTTGGCGAGATCACCAAGAATACCGGGGCGTACTGGGGGTTCACCTGGACTTGGTCCCTCTCCAACAACCCGGCGGGTTCCCTCGTTGATGTCCAGGGACCCGGCGCCACGTTCCTGGCGGGCGGGGTTGCCGCTCCGACAAATGTCTACGTGACCGTCAACCTCACGGCCTTCGACTTCTTTCATGCGGACGCGATCGTTTCCGTCGGGGACACGGTGCTCGTCCAGGTCCTACCGCCGCTGGTCGTCGGGTCCCTGGGGGCCTCTCCGAATCCGATCACTCCCGGTTTCCAGGTCCTTCTTTCCACGGACGTGAGCGGGGGACTTCCCCCCTTCACGGCCTCCTGGGATTTCGGCGACGGCAACTCGGCGGTCCAGTCGACTTTGCAGGACGGGAGTCTGGCGGTCCATCATGCCTTCCCCGCCGGGACGTTCACCCCGT
>JAJYEA010000082.1 GCA_021790425.1 Thermoplasmata archaeon
GGACGAACGGTTATCTCCATCGAAACCACCTCGAGTATTCTCCCGTCACCTACGAGTTCAGAGGTATAAGGCCGAGGGAAGCTTGCTGAAACCGCCGAGAGATTGCGATTTTGTGGCCTTCGTGGGAACACTCGAGGCGCAGTTCACCTTAAGTGTGAGATGAATGTCGAGGATTCGATGACCGGAGAGCGCCAGGTCTCACCGCTCACTCTGCAAAGAATAGGTGCCATCCTCATCATGACGGGGATGATAGCGGCAGGGGTGGGGCTTGCCCTCGAAGGACGTGCCGTCGCCGACATCGTTCAGTGTACTGCCTCGAGCGGATGCACGGTCCCCCAAACCGAAGCCGCAGGGAATGCCACCGCCGACATGTGGATCTTGGTTGGGGTAGGGGTCATGGTCGTAGGGATAGGTATTGGTCTTGTGGTCTTGGGCCTCCCTTCTAGGCCTCCGACTTGAACTCCCGAAGCAACGGTTCCCGGTGCTCCCAGGGCGCGAGGGGAGTGACGCGGGGGAGCTACCCGACGTGGAGCCCTTCCTTGCTCAGGCTGTCCGCCCGGCGGTTGAGCTCGCGGGGGACCCACTCGAAGCTCACCCGCTCGAAACCTCGGGCGAGGTCCTGCAGCCGCTCGAACAGGGGGAGGAGATGGGCGGCGCGCACCGTGTACTCGCCCCGGAACTGCCGGACGACGAGCTGGCTGTCCCCGAGCATCTCCACGGGCCCCCGGTAGCCCCGCTCGCGCAGGTACTCCAGGGCCCGGACCGCCGCGGTGTACTCGGCCACGTTGTTCGTGGAGTCCGGGGACCCGGGGGGGCCCCCCCGCGGGAGCACCCGGCCGCACGCCTCGTGATCGAGCCCGGCGCCGTCGACCGTGAACCCCCAGGCCGCGCGGCCCGCGACGGAGGCGCCGTCGAAGTGGACGGTGACCGGGCCGCCCGAGGGGGTCATCGCCCCGGAACGTCCCCCCAGATGTGTTTGTGCTGCTGGAGCATCATCCGCACGTCGAGCCCGTCCGCGAGCACCCATCCCGCGAGCTCGGACGCGTCGCGCCCCCAGACGGGCTGGAAGACCACGGCGCACGGGAAGTGCGCTTCGGCGACCATCCGCCGGGCGAACTCGTAGTCCTCCCGGTCCGCGACCACGAACTTCACCGTGTCCGTCGCGCGAAGGAGGGGGAGGTTCTCCCGGCGGTTGCGCCCCTCCATCGCGGACGACGGGCACTTCACGTCCAGGCTGATCACGGCGCGGGGGATGTCGAGGTAGGGGGAGATGTCCATGGACCCTCCCGTCTCGATGACCGTGGTGTATCCCGCGTCGGACAGGGCGCGGATGAGCTCGGGGGCGTCCTTCTGGAGGAGAGGCTCCCCCCCGGTGAGGCAGACGTTGCGGACCGGGTAGGTGCGGACCTTCGCCACGATCTCCTCGACGCTCATGCGCGTCCCCTCCCCGAAGGAGTAGGAGGTGTCGCACCAGGCGCACCGGAGGTTGCAGCCCGCGGTGCGCACGAAGACCGTGGGCTTTCCCGTGTCCGGGCCCTCGCCCTGGAGCGAGTGGAAGATCTCGGTGATCTGCATGGTGCGCACGGCCGGGCTTCGAGAGCGCGCGACCGGTTAGATAGTTTTCCCGAAGCACCCCAGATGGCGGACCGGACTTCCCACCGAGACTTTGCCGTGCGATCCGCCGCGCCGACGGGGAGGGGGACCGGGCCCCGGGCCAGCCCCACGACCCAAACACCAAATAAGGAGGGGAGGATACCCAACGCTCACCCTCTGACGGGACAAGTAGAACGGATGAGCGAGATCGCGGATCGGGAGACCAAGTGGCAGGCCCGCTGGAAGGAGGCGGGGCTGGGTCGCGCCCACCGCGAGGAAGGCCGTCCGAAGTACTTCATCGTCTTCGCCTACCCCGGCTCCTCGGGTTTCCAGCACCTCGGGCACATGCGGGGCTTCACCTACGCCGACGCCCTCGCCCGGTTCCACCGGATGCAGGGAGCGCGGGTCCTGTTCCCCGGGGGCACGCACGCGAGCGGGCTCCCCTCGGTTACCTTCGCCGCGAAGGTGGAGCATGGGGATCCCGACACCCTCCAGGGCCTGAAGGGGCTCGGCCTCAACGAGGAAGGGATCGCACGCCTGACCTCCCCCGAGGAGGCCGCCCGGTTCCTCGGAGAGACCTACTGGCAGGCGTGGGAGCGCTTCGGGCTCCTCATGGACCGGGGGGCCTACCTCACCACCATCGACCCCGACTACCGGCAGTTCATCCGGTGGCAGTTCGCGCGGCTCGAACAGGGCGGCTACCTGGTCCAGAAACCCTACTATGCCCCGTTCTGCCCGCGCTCGGGTCCCGTCAGCGTCGACCCCTCGGAGACGGACCTCTCCCGCGGGGGATCCGCCGAGATCATCACCTACACGGCCCTGCCCTTCACCCTCGACGATGGCCGGGTCCTCCTCGCGGCCACCCTCCGCCCGGAGACCGTCTACGGCGCCACGAACGTGTGGCTCCCGCCGGACGGGTCGCTGGAGGAGTGGAAGGTCCAGGGGCGCACCTACCTCGCGAGCCCCGCGGGAGTCGCGAAGCTCCTGGAGCAGCAGGGGGGAGAGCGCGGGGGCCAGGTGCCCATCGCGTCCCTCCTCGGCTCGACCGCCCGCGCTCCCCTCACGGGCGAGCGTCTCCCCCTCATCGCCAGCCAGCTCGTGAACCCGGCGGTCGGGACCGGAGTGGTCATGTCCGTCCCGGGGCATGCCCCGGCCGACTGGGTGGCCATCGGGGAGCTGCCCGCGGCCGACGCGGAACGCCTCCGGGGGGCCACGCGGACGATCATCGACGTCCCCAGCGCCGGACTGGCCCCTTCGGAGCAGGAGCTCCTGAAGGGGGAAGGGGCGCCGGCCGGCCGGGCGATCGCGAACATCGGCGTCCAGGGTCTCGGGGACAAGGTACGCCTCCAGGAGGCCACGGAGCGGGTCTATCTCCTCGAGTTCTCGCACGGGGTCCTCTCGGTCGGCCCCTTCGCCGGCCACCCGGTGGCCCGGGCCCGCACGGAAGTGGCCCAGCAGGCGATGGCCACCGAGGGCGCGGTCGAGATCCGGGAGTTCTCCGAACCGGTGGTCTGCCGGTGCGGCGAGACGGTGATCATCCGTCGCATCCCCGACCAGTGGTTCTTGGGATACGGGTCGATGGACTGGAAGCGGGAGACCCGGGAGGCCGCCCGGCGGATGCACTTCGAGCCCCGCGAGTACGGGACCGAGCTCGAGAAGATCCTCGACTGGTTCGACGACCGCCCCGCGATGCGCCAGGGGAAGTGGCTCGGGACCCCCTTCCCGCGCGACCCGCGCTGGATCATCGAGCCCATCGCCGACTCCACCTTCTACCCCGCCTACTACGTGGTGCGCCGCTACGTCTCGGACGGGAGGGTCTCCGTGGACCAGCTCACGGAGGCGTTCTTCGATTATGTCTTCCTGGGCAGGGGGGCGGGGGAGCCCTCGGTGGACCTCACCCTGCTCCGGGAGATCCGGCAGGAGTTCGAGTACTGGTACCCCCTTGATCTGAACCTGGGAGGGAAGGAGCACAAGCGCGTCCACTTCCCCGTCTTCCTCTACAACCATGTGGCCCTCCTCCCCCCGGAGAAGCGGCCGCTGGGGATCTTCGTGCACTGGTGGCTCACGAGCTACACGGGCGAGAAGATCTCGAAGAAGGACGTCAAGGGGGGGCAGTTGCCCCCGGTCGACGAGGCGTTGACGCTCTGGGGCGCGGACGCCATCCGCCTCTACTACGCGATCGGCGCGTCGCCCTCGCAGGACATCCAGTGGGACCGGGAGGCGTGCGCGGCGTCGGGAGACCGGGTCGAGGAGACGCTCCGGCAGATCACCGCCCTACCCCCCACCCCGGCCGCCCCGATCGAGAAGGGGGCGCTGGTCGCCCACGTCGATCGCTGGTTCGCGACCCGCGTGGTCGGCCTCCTGCAGCGGGTGCGGGAGAGTTTCGAGGGATACGACCTGCGGACGGCCTCGCAGGGAGCCTTCGTCGAGTTGCCCGCCCTCATCCGGCGCTACCGGGCCCGGGGAGGGGACCATCCCGAGCTCTTGGGCGCCGTCGCCGACCTGTGGGTGCGGCTCATCGCGCCCATCACCCCCCACATCGCGGAGGAAGCCTACCGGGTCCGCGGCGGGAAGGGATTCGTGTCCGTGGCCGGGTACCCCCGGGGTACCGAGCTTCCGGCCTTCCCGGACTCCCTCGAGCGGGAGCGGGTCGTCGAGGGGGTGGAGGAGGACGTGGCCGCGCTCCTCAAGGTGTGGAAGAAGGCTCCCGCGAAGCTCCGCGTCTTCGTCGCGGCCCCCTGGAAATACCACGCCGACGCCCGCCTCCGCGAGCGGTTGGCGGACGGGCCCCTCAACATCGGCCGCTACATGCAGGAGGCGAAGATCGACCCCGCGCTCCAGCCCCACATGGGCGACCTCCCCAAGTTCCTCCAGGAGGTCCGGAACACGGGACTTTCCGGTCTCCCTCCCCTGCTCTCCCCCGGGGACGAACTCGCCACCCTCCAGGAGTCCGCGACGTATCTCGCCCGCCGTCTCGAGGTCCCGAGCGTCGAGGTCTGGACGGAGGACGAGGGAGCCCCGCACGACCCGGCGAACCGACGCGGTCGCTCACGCCCGGGCAAGCCCGCCCTGGCCCTCGAGTGATCCCCGCGGGCAAACACGCCGGACCGAGGAGCAACGTCTATGTACGGCGGGCGGGTCCGCGTTCGCCGTGGTGGATCGGGAGGCCGAGCGCGAGGTCCCACCGAAGGGTCTCCCGGGGACGCCCGCTCGTGAGTACCTCACCGTCGCGCAGCTCAACCGTACGGTCCGCGCCGCAGTGGACGCGGAACCCGCCCTGAAGGGCATCTGGGTACTGGGGGAGCTCTCCAACGTCAAGCCCACGCGCACGGGGATCCTCTTCCCCACGCTCAAGGACGACCTGGCCCAGGTCTCGTGCCGGATCTGGCCCCAGGACCTGGCGAGGATGCCCTTCCCCCCGGAGAACGGGATGAAGGTGCTGGCGCACGGATCGATCGACGTCTACGAGAAGGGGGGGACCTACCAGCTCGCCATCGACCGCATCGAACGCTTCGGGGTGGGGGAGCTCCACGCCCGGATGGAGGCGCTCAAGGCGAAGCTCCTCGCGGAAGGGCTCCTAGGACGGAAACGGCCGTTGCCCCCGTTCCCCGGCGTGATCGGGCTCGTCACCTCCGACAGCGGGGCTACGGTCCGCGACATGGTCCGCATCCTGGTCCGTCGTTTCCCCCTCTCCCGCATCATCCTCGTCCCGGTCCAGGTGCAGGGCACGGGCGCCGCGGAGGACATCGCCGAGGGGATCCGCGTGGCCAACGTGCTCCCCGAGCCCCGGCCGGAGGTGCTCCTCGTCGGCCGGGGAGGCGGGAGCCTCGAGGACCTCTGGGCCTTCAACGAGGAGCCCGTGGCCCGGGCGATCTTCGCCTCCGCCATCCCGGTGATCTCCGCGGTCGGGCACGAGACCGACATCACGATCGCCGACCTGGTCGCGGACCTCCGGGCCGCGACCCCCTCGGAGGCGGCCGAGAAGGCCGTCCCGGACCAGGAGGCGCTGCGGCGCGACATCGACCAGGGGGAACGGAGCATCGACCGGGAGGTCCGCCACCGCCTCGACGAGTCGGTGCGCGATCTCGAGGAGGTCACCGCCCGGCTGGGGGACGAGACGACCGGGCGACTGGACGAGGCCGAGAAGGAGCTGGACCGACTGGACCAGCTCCTCGCGTCCCTCGACCCCTCCCGCGTCCTCCGGCGGGGATACGCCCTGGTCTCGCGCGAGGGGGCCGTGGTGGACCGTGTCGGGTCGATGTCCCCCGGCGACAACGTCACCATCACGATGGCCGACGGATCGGCCGACGCGGAGATCCACACGGTGCACCCGGGGACGATGTGAACGAGGAACATTCCACATGAGCGGAGACAAGGTCACGGAAGGAGAGGGGGCGGCGGAGTTCGAGAAGGGACTGGAGCGACTCGACGAGATCGTCTCCCAGTTGAGGGAAGGGGGGCTCCCACTGGCCCAGGCCCTTGCCCTGTACGAGGAAGGGACCCGGCTCTCGTCACGGTTGCGGGAGATCCTGGGGTCCGCGCGGGCGCGGGTGGACCGGCTGAACCGGTCGACGCTCGAGCTCGCGCCTTTCGAACCTCCCTCCGAGAACCGTTAGGGAGGAGGAATTCGGCGTGAGCGATCCGTTCCCACTCTCCGGCCCGGAGAACCCCGAGGCCGCCGAGGCCCGCCTCCTGCAGGCCATCCACCAGGCGGGGCCCGTGGGGATGACCGCGAAGCAGCTGGCCACGCTCACCCGGCTGCCCTCGGAGACCATCGCGGACCGGCTGGGAGCCCTCGCCGACCGGCGGCGGATCGCCCGGGTCGGCCGGGGGCTCTGGGTAGTGAGCCGGTTCGAGCACTGGAACCCGGCGGAGCCCGAGCGCTTCCGGGTCGAGTTCGAGCGGGAGTACCGGCTCACGGTCGGGTCCCGGA
>JAJYEA010000003.1 GCA_021790425.1 Thermoplasmata archaeon
ATCCAGAGGGCCCCGTTCGCCTACGGCGTGGAAGGGTGTTATTGACAAACGGTATAGGCTACGTCGATTTCGGGGTGAAATGGTCGAGCGTGACCAAGTTCAGCTGGGGGGTAGATAGAAGTTGGTCTCTTTGGGCGTTTGCCCACTATTTCAAGCGCAATAACCCGCGACCTCGTCAGCCTCCTGCCCCGGACCGAAGGAAGCATTTCGGGCTTCGGCGCAGCGCGATCATGGTCTCGCTCGTTGCGACGGATGCATCGGTGTGCCTGTCGGGGGAGGGATGTACCTGCACCTCCCAACGTAGCGCCAAAGTGTGCCTTCCTCGAGAGAGGGAGCCGATCGACGGAGGCTCGTTCGACCTCACAGTTCCCGGTGATAACAGGAGGCCAACATGTCGGGAGGGGTATACAAACCCCTGGGGGGTTAATATACTTGACAACTCGGGCCTAATCTCGCCAGGTTTCGCTACTGACTGAGAAGGCCCATCTCGTAGAGAAACCGAGAGGGCGCTCTCTGCCAGCCACGGTACTTCTCAGCATAGGAACATGTAAGAGTATCCAGAGTTCTCGTTACCGCTACGTAACAGCTACGACGTTCCTCCTCCATTTCGGGACCGTTGTCTCCGGCACGGATACTCTGGTACGAGGGCAATTCTCCTTCGACTAGTCCAACCAAATAGACGTGGTCGAACTCCTTTCCCTTGGACCCATGGATGGTCATGAGGGGAAGAACACCCTTCTCGGGAGGTGCCTCCTTTGAACGGATATCCAGCTCGCTCAGGAACCGCTGTAGAGAGATATCCGGACCAAAGGCCCTCAGTATTTCATCTCTTACGTGAAGCAATCCTTTCCTCTCGTCGATGTAGTCCGCAAAGGTTCCCACTTGCTGGTCTGAACCTGACCTGTCCCCAGGGATGGCTATAGCGTCTAGCCAATCCAGTGCGGCATTCAGAAAGTATCTGACCTCTGAGCCGGGTGAGAGCCTTGTGTAGGGAGTGGCAACTTCCAAGAGCCTATTGCTTGGACTACCAAGTTTGCGGACCAAGTCGGTTACTCGGTGGAAGTAGTCCTTCGACTGATCTGCCTCCAAGCGAACATGAGTCTCTGAATCTATCTGCGCGTCCAACAACCCAGGTAAGGTGCCCACAATCTCGGTGAATGCCTCTCGATCTCGATGGTCGTTCGCAAGCGACAACATCGCATGCAACCAAGAAAGTGGAGTACTCTCAAAATCATTCTTCCGCTGGAGCACAACAGTTGGAAGACCCACTTCCCCTGCTGCTTGTTGTACTCCTTCAAGTAAGCTCCTGCTTCTTGCTATGACGGCAACCCGTTCCAAGTGAGTACTGTGGAGGTCCTTGACTCGGGCCACAACGTCGCGACATTCATCCTCAAAGCCATCGAAGCCACCAAGGAGAGTGATTGGGTTCGTTGATGCAGGGGATCGAACTGACCTTATGGGCACTCTCCCAGCCGATCGACGGAAATTATTCTCTATGAGATGGTTGGCGACGTCGACAACCTCGGCTGGACAACGGTAGTTGACAGGGAGCTGAATGACCTTCGCACAAAAGTCAGAAGAGAACTCTTCGAGCCGTCTAACGTCGGCACCGTTCCACTGATAGATGATCTGGTCATCGTCGGCTACCACAAAGACTCCGGCACGATCACGAGGAACCAGAGCCTTCAACAGCTGATACTGCGCGAAGGTTGTATCCTGGAATTCATCGACACAAACCTGCGGAAAGACATCTTGATATCGTCGAGCGAAGACTGGGTAGCGGGTCAGGAGCTCGTGCGTCTTCACTATCATGGTCTCAAAGTCCAGCGCCCTGTGATCAAGAAGTGCCTTGACATATGCCTCATAGGCGAGAGAAACCAGGTTACTGTCAGGAAGATGTCCGAGCGTTTCCTGGGCATTCTGTGGCATCGTCAACTGGTTCTGAAGGTACCTAATGCCCTTCAGTATCTGGGAGACCATATTCCGGTCACCCGTCAAGTCCGGCGCAACCTCCCTTAGCGCCTCTACGAGGATTGCTTCGTGGTCACGAATCTCTGCATAGACTTTGAAAGAGGGATTGACTCCTACATGTTGTCCATGCTGCGACAGGACATCTGTGCAAAAACTGTGGAAGGTACCAAGGAAGAGACGATGGGCCTCATCTGGGACGAAGGACAGAACTCTCTGCCGCATCTCGTCGGCTGCCTTCGTAGTGAAGGTCAAACCAAGAATCCGAGACTTTTCTCCCTTGCTAGATTCCAAGAGTCTTGCGATTCGGCAAGTCAACACCCTAGTCTTCCCTGACCCAGGCCCCGCAATAACGAGGAGTGGACTAGATACCCACGATGCCGCTTCAACCTGAGTCTGGCTCAATTCCGCCCACGCCTTCTCAAAGTCCTTGGTCGCCATGGTCACCCCGCAAGATGGTCCAGGTCCTGAAGCAACTCTCGATAGTACTGCGGGATCTTTCTCACGTCAAAGTCGGGGGCGGCAATGAGCCTCGCCAGTCGAGCGGCGAACTGAACCTTGTGGTGGCCTGCCCTTAGAAAAGCCTCGATTGCTCCGTCCTGTGGAGTTGGCGACAGAATTTCTTCTGGAGCACCTAGCCGACGAGCGGTGTCCAAGCACTCGGCCCTCAAACTACTCTGAAGAAGGAATCTCTCCAAAGTAGTGCCGCTGCCCGGGAGAACTCTCTGCCGCAACTGTAGGATTCTTGGGTCGAGACAAAGCTTGTCAACCTCCTGTTCGATGGTCCGGCCTCCGGAGTCGTTATCATAGGTCATTACCCAAGGAATCCCCAAGGTTTCAGCAAGTGCGATGAATACGCTCGCAGGGCCATTGTTCTGAAAGTCGATGATGCTGACACCGGAAGCGTCGCCAGCGGTATTGAGCTTGGAGGCAAGGGCTTTGAGAACAAAGAACTCTGATGGCCCCTCGCAAAGTAGCCAGCCTCTTGCAAAGAGTATCTCACCCCGGATTCTCTTGACACCAGTTTCAAGTGTGACAAGATCATCCTCAGAAAGGAAGAGTTGGGATGCACTATAGAGCGTATCGACCGTCCTAGTCTCCGGTGATCCTTGAGGGTATTCGTTACGTAGACCCTCGCGCTCTCCATGGGTCATTCTTCGCTTTAGGGTAATGGTTCCCGAAGAAGGATTGTAGTCCCACCAGTCAGGAAGTTCGTGGCATAGCCTTGACATCGAATTGGTCAGAGGCAACACAGTTGAGAAGCAGCGAGGGAGGGACTTGACTGATGCTCCCTCTTGACCATATTGTCGAACAAGTCTCAGTTCAGTGCTCGGAATCTCCTGGATGAGATGGGGTGAGTGTGTCGTCAGAATCGACTGGAAACTGACACGACCGAGATAAGAACCCATTGCCCTAATGGCTTGAGGATGAAGATGAGCTTCAGGTTCCTCGATCGCAAGAATTGCCTCAGTCTCAGGCTCGAACTGTTCCTTCATGAGAATCTCCACGTACGCCTGCATGAGGACGATGACGGAGAGGCTCTGGAGCCCATGGCCGTGCTGAGCAAGTGGAAACCTGACTGGATTTGAGGGGCTGGCGTACATGGGTTGCGAACGTGACAGGAACTCCCAAGGCTTGAGGGGCATGGACGCAATGGCTGAGTGTTTCCCTGTCGACACGCGAATCACTTCCGATACTCGCTCAAGCGCGTGATTGAGGTCCTGAATGCTTGCGTCAGATTGCATGATAAGCGTGTTCAGAGACTCTACTTCTTTCTCAATCTGTTCCACGGCGTCAGCGGGAAGCTTCACTCCCCGTATTAATCGCCCCCAGAAACGTGAACGAGGCGAGAATTCTTGGTCGGAATCCCTTTGGGCGGGGAGATGGTAGAAGTAGACGTAGCTGAGAAATCTCGAGTAGTTCGTTGCGCTCGCACCGCGTCCACCCAATGGTTGACCTTGGAGATTGAGGAACTCCCATTTTGCAGGAAAGTCCTTCGTTGCAGTATCGTACTCACTAGAGAGTCGAAGGCTGATACTATTGATTCCGGTCTGTGGGTCAGTCTGGATGATTTCGTTCAGCGCCTGGCGTAACGGTTCGGGCCAAACATTCGCGGTCCTCTCCTTGAAGAGCAACTCTATTCGAATCCCTGGAACTGTTTCGGGACGATCCTCTGGGTTCACCATCCTATAGTCGTACTCATCGAATGGATTGATACGGCCGATAGGGTTCCTCGAGAGTGCAGCTCGAATGGCTTCAATGATGGCAGTTTTCCCCGAGTTGTTCTCCCCGATTAGGACAGTCCGGTCACCCAACTGAATCGTCAGATCCTCGATGTTCCTAAAATTCTGAATGTGAACCTCCTTCAATCGCATTTCGTCACCACTTTGGAATCCCTCACTCCGTGGCAAGACACGTCATTTCCGCTCCTTTGACCCAACATCCTTCCTTCCATGCAACCTCGGGGAAGTTCAATCCTCACGGCCTATCACGCTTGCGATGCCTCTATCCCACTCAGAAAGCAGAGCAAGTACAGCTCAGTCGAGGATGGCGCGGGACTTCCGGTACAGATCATACCTCGAGTGGTCGTCGCCTGCGCGTTACGGTCTGCATCCTCGACTCGAACCCGCAAGTCCGCCCTGGACCTCCGAGCATGTTGCATTACTGAGGGTAGTGATGGGGAGCGGTGCAAGGCCTGGGTTGGGCCCACACAAGTCTCTTTACGGTCAATGAGATGGGGAGACTGACTTGAAGAGACGGAAGAAAGCCTCAAGCTCCGCATCAAGCGGAAACCCATCGCGGAAGGAGCAGGTACAAGAGCAGGCGGATTGGGATCAGCTCGTCGAGTGGACTGGGAGGGTCGACCCGGCGAGCGTCGATGCCTTGTCCGCTGCGAGGACACTTGACCCCTTCTTCCCCTTGCTTCATGCGATTGCCGGGCGGAGCAAGAGGGACTTCTTCGCCAGGGTTGCCGCCCTCGAGACGTTGGCCACTTCTAGTCGCGTGTGGTTCTCTCCAGAGGATCTGAAGGAGGAGCTCTATTGGCTCGAGGAGGAACCACGAAAGCACGTTCTACAGGCGCTCCGCGCCTCAGACTGGCTCGAGTTTGACCCTGAACGAGGGACCGCAGTCACTTCTCAGGGAGAATGGGCCTGCACGGTCCTGCGCTTCCTCCGGAGGGAAACTCAGGAGGGCGAGCTGCGCCCGGCGGTCGAAGGTCTTCGAGTGTCGCTCGAGCTCGACGAAGAGCACTCAGATCACCTACTGTCAGTTCGCAAGCATCTTGTGGACCTCTACGACCGAATCGAACGCGCACGCGCCTCACACTCAGCAGTTATCCTTCGTAGAGAGAAGAGTAGACTGTCGGAGGCGATAGATCTCTCGGCAGCAATTCGGGAGCTGGTCGACAGAGCCACTCTCGATGATTCAACCGCAAGGGGCGTCGCGCGGGCGATTCACGATCTCCTGTCCCGGCTTCACTACAAGGCAGGTGAACTTCATGGAGATATCACCGAACTTGGACGTCAGCACTTGGAGTTGACCGCCGGAGTCACAGTAGAACAGATAGTCGCAACACTGATGCGCTTCGAGAAGGCGGAGTTGGCCGATATCGGTCGAAGGGCGCTCTTGCCCGGTGTCAGACCACCTGCGCTTCTGAATGTGGAGATCGTCGCCTCCGCGGCAGAGCACCATTTGACTCGCCAGAGGGTGGCAAGGGAGGACGTCGTTTGGGAGGAACCTGCGAAGGTCGATGCCGTTCCTGCGGAACAGCTTTCTCCAGCAGAGATCGGCACATACCTGATGGACCTCGAGACTGCGTACGAAAGGATGCACCCCACTCCGCTCGAACAGATTGTCTGTTCCGGCGATCGGAAGGAAACATTCTTGCGCATGAGCCTTCTCCCTTTGGTTGGCGAGAAGAACACCGGAACAGGCGAGGTAGCCAAGTTGGGAGCCATAGATCTTGACGTCAGGGTCTCCGGTGATGGGTACCCAACATCTCTCGATTCACGCCCCATTAGACAACTTACTCCCGGCGAAGTACGCCCCAAACAATCAGGCAGGAGGCAAACGTGAGCGAGCCTGCGGCTATTTGCGCGCGACTGATTCGAGAGGGGCCCATCCGAAGGGAAGAGCTGCGTGCGCTCGACCTCCCGGAGGTCAGAAGGGAGGTAGAGCGACGATTGGGAGAAGTGGGCCTGTTGCTCGCCACCAGTGCATACTCAAACTTTGTTGGCATCAAACTGGCGCCTGAGGTCCTCCCAGACGAAGCATTTGATTCTGCGTCCAACCTTGGACTCAACGCCGACGCATGCGCCATGCTCGTCATTCTCTGGTCACGCCTCATCCTCAGGAAACGGACCGTCAGTGACTCCGGCAGTGCCCCTGGACAGCAGACCCTCCTCTCCGAAGACCGATCCAAGCTCCTGAGCTCCTACGCTCCCACGGTGCGGATCGAGACGATCGTGCGAGAGTTTGGCGACATACTCGGTTCGAAACGCAACATCACTAGACTAATCACCCGACTCAGAAACCTAGGTTTCGTATCGGTCAGGGCGGGGAGGTTCCTCGAGGCGGGACCGTACCTTGAGCTAGCACTGGACGGTGACAAGATGATGGCGTTCGTGCGAGGGCGAATCCTGGGTGAGATTCTAGACAGGAAAGATGCCTCGACGGAAGCTGAACCTGAGGATGATCCGGAAGAGCGGGCCTTCGAGTTCATCCGCACGACCGGACATCCCCTCACTGCGAAGGAGGTTACCGACGGGCTGAAGTTGAACTTGCCGCGGGTACGTCTCGCCTTGAAGAACTTGGTATCTGAAGGGAGAATCAAACCCATGGGGGATAGTTTGCACCGGACCTACACTCTGATGGAGTGACTGGAATGTTCCGCATCATCGAACTCACCCTCCACGGTTGGGACTACTGGCCCCCCGTCCGGATCCCTCTTGAGTCAGATGTTATCCTGGTAAGTGGTCCAAATGGAGCAGGGAAGACGACTCTCTTGGATGCCATCAGGCAGCTTGTCGGAGCCCGTCATTTATCGTCGCGACGCCGTCCCCAATCCTACTTGCGAAACCCTCAGAGACCGGCGATAGTGGTTGCCGTAGTCACTAATGTGGAGGGGGCGAGCGGGAAGCGTCCTTTCGCCCACGAGCGCTGCTTTGCGGACGAAGTCACTCTGGCTTGCGCACTTGTCCCAAACCCATCAGGGTCCCCAGAGAAGAGGTTCGCTCTGCTCGAAGGTAACGCCTCCTTTGAGGAGGTGCGGCGAGTACTTCTCGAGTCGAAGGACTTCCTGCAACCGGAGAGGTACCAGCGGCTGTTGGAGCTTGCCGGAGTCACCCCTAGCCTGTTGCGTGTGCTGGGCACTGAGCAGGGCGCCATGAACAAGGTGTCGGAGTGGAAACCGCGAGACCTGCTCCAGCAAGTACTCGACATGCTAGGCGACCAAGCGGTGCTCGACAACTATCGTGAGGCAAAGAAACAGTACGCGGCCGCGACCGAGGAAGCCTCGAACCAGGCTCATGCCCTGACACAACTGCAAGTTCAGTTGAATGAGATTCAGCGAGACGTCGGGAGGAGAAAGGAGTGGTCCCACCTCAAGGATAAGGTCGATGAGCTAGCGGCCGCGGTGCCAGCCACCCAACTTCAAGAATATTGGATCCAAGAGAAGGACCTCACATCCAGACCGGGCGAGCTGAAGAAGGGCCTCTCAGAGGCACAGGCTGATCGCCAGCGTGTAGTCTCGCAGAGAGACTCCGCTGGCAAGAAGCAAACGCGAGCGAAAATTGAAGCGGATCAACTCCGCCAGGCGGAGGAGGCAGCAAGAGCCACTTGGTCCGATGCCGGAATCGCACTCGCTCGGACCTCAGAGGCTGTTTGTGCGGCAGCAGCCTCGCTCGAGAGAGCAAAGTCGCTTCCTGTCGGGGACCTTGGCACGTTGGAGGAGGCTGAGCTGACTGCTTCGGAGGAATTGGCCAAGGCATCGATCGAACGCAAGGAGTTCGAGGACAAACTCTTGCGAGCCAAGTCCACTCTTGGGCAACTTGAGAGCGGGGTCAGCGTCTATCCTTTGGAAGTCGAGAGTACGATGAGTGCTTTGTCGGAAGCTCGCATCAAGTACGAGATTACCGCAAGGCTTGTTGAAGTGAAGGACGATGGACTGGGGGCGAGTGTAGAGGCTTCGCTCGACGATGCGAGGTTCGGGCTGGTCGTTGCCGAGAACGAAATTGAGGACACTGTGAGGATCGCCCGGCACCACGGGTTCCCTGGCCCAATCTACTCTGGGCCGCGAATACGGGAGGAGAGTTCGGTCGGAAGCATCAAAATCTCTACTGGAGCGCCAGAATGGATCGAGGACTGGGCCAAGGCAACCCAGATTGAAGAATCAGGGTGGAGGGACTTGAGAGGACGTTGGGTGGCGACTCCCTCCGGTCGCTTTCTGGGGAGAGCGGGACTGGAGGCCTCTCTGGTAGCCGCTCGTGAACAGCTTGCTAGCATCGAGAAACTCGTCAAGGATTTCGCAATGCGGTCCAAGGTTGCGAGTGCCCGCCTTGAATCGGCACGCGCAGCGACGGAGAATCAGAGAGAACGCATCCGTTTCCTCGACCAGGCAAAGAGCATAGAGAACGATCGCGCTGAAGCGGAGAGGCTAAGCATCGCGCTTCGTTCGGCGCAGCAGGTCCACACTGCAGCGTTAGAGAATTGGAGAGAAGCAGATCGCATTGAGATCCTCGCAGGTGAGGAGAGAAAGGCACTGGAAGCACAGGTCAAGTCCGTCGATCAAACCATTCAAGGGTTGAGGAGTGAACTGTCGCACACCGAGGAAGAACTCGCCAGGATCAAAGCCCACATCGAGTCGCTCATGCAGACAGTGTCGGAACCCCTGCAACAGAAGGCAAAGATGCAGGGGTTTCGGTTCAGTTCTGCGGCCACCCAAAGGGATCTCGAAGTCGCCACCAAGGATCTCCAGACATTCGGGGAACCGCCACCAGAGAGCGTCGTGGAGCAGGCGCGGCTCCTAGAAGGGAATGTGAGAGACCTTGAACTCCATCTGAAGGAAAGACGACTACATGAGGAACGCGCGAGAGCCGAGGTCCAAGCGTGTGTCGAGAGATACATGGAAGTAGTGCAAGCGACACTGCGCGATTTCAAGCGAAGGGTAGAATCTCTTTCTCGACTGGCCAATGCGCGAGTAGAGGTCGATCTCCCCCCTGTCGGCCTCTCCCCTGAGTCAGTGGACGAGATTGGGATTTCAGTGAGATTTGGGTTCGATGGTAAGGAACCTATGCCTCTCGGAGATTCCGACTTCAGCGGGGGACAGCATGTCGTAGCGGGTCTTGTGCTTCTGATGGCGATGGCTCAGACCGAGGGAGGGGGCTTCTTCTTGCTTGACGAACCTTTTGCCCACCTCTCCCTGGATAGAGTAGAACAGGTAGGACAGTTCATGCACAGCACCGCTTCTCAGTTTCTCATCACCGCCCCGACAACAATCGACCGGGGTCAGCTCGACCCTGCCGCCCAGTTGGTCGTGCTGAGGAAGAAGGTTCACGGTGAAGAGTTCGCCCCACCTCCTATCATAGGCGTGGCATGAGCGAAGGGACGGAACACACCTGCAGATTCCGTCCGCGGAAAAAGGCTGGAGCGTGGGAGGCTGTAGGCACAGTAGAGCAAAGGGGGTGGAGGCGGGTCCAAGTGTGCGGAGAGTGTGGACGGGAGCGCCTAGTCCGTCTTCTTCGCCCGCCGTTCTTGATTGAGGAGCGGGCGGCATTCCCAGTTTCCGAGCCGCTTAGCACAGAGAAATCGCGGTATCTCGCCGCTCGACTTCTTGCTCTTTCAGAGGGGAGGAGGCAAGACGTTGTCTCGGCAAGGGGACTATCTGGTCAGGTAGGGAAGAAGGGGGTTACCGTGACCGAGATGGAGGGTATTCTGCGAGGGTTCCTCATGGCCAAGTATGTCGAACTCCGGTGGTCACTGGCTGGTGAACGAAAGCTCCTCCGGTCGGTTGTCATCGTCAATCACAGGGCCTTAGCGGAGCACTCGGCTCCTGGCCAACTCCAGAAGGCTGAAGATACCCTCTCGGCTGCTTCAACGTCCCTTGTTTCGATTGGGCACCCGATTGCTGAGCAGGTGAGGGCCCTCCTCAGCGAGAAGGCCATCGCAAAGAACCCCCTCCTAGTTACTTGTCTCGCTGCCGTGGCGATTCACGCCTCAACTGGGGATGTCTTGGCAGAGCGTGTGTTCTCTGCCCGCTTCTTGGGAGACTCCAAGGCGTTGTCCAAGGTCAAGACGAGAGTTGAGGACCTTCTGGGCCCTATCGAGACCCTAGGGATCAGAGAAGGAGCCGCCGTCACACTACTCGGAGGCACCGGGGCCGTGGCGACCGAACATGCGAAGATAGATCTATCAAGCTGGTCCCCGTTCATCGGCCTCTCCCGGGAAGCATCCGATTCACTAAGACAGGTCCGACCGCCGGATGCTGGGATGTTCGTGGTCGAGAACTTGGCTGCTTTCGAGGCCTGTTGTCGAGGGGAGGTTCCCCCTGCCGTCGGGAAGATGATCCTCTGGTCCGCAGGTTATCCGGGCAGGGCCATCAAGCGGATAATCGAGCTGGCAGGAGCCTTCAGACATCCTGTGTGGGTATGGTGCGACATCGATGTAGACGGGGTCCGCATCGCTCGTTTGCTCAAGGAAGTCGCTGGGGGAAGAGCGATCGCATTCGCTATGTCACCTGCCGCCTTACGAATCGACTCGAACACTCGTCCCATGACAGGTCGCGCAATCAATGCGTGCCGCAAGACCCTTGAAGCAGACCCCGGGGGGTTCCTCTCTGACACACTTGGGGCACTTCTAGATGCGAGATCATGGAGGGAGCAAGAGTCGTTGCTTGGGGACGCTTCGCTGTGGGAGCGTATCTCGTAGGGAATCACCCAGAGACATTGATGGCAGCTAGCCCCATGACGACATGAGCGATGCGGGACCTTCCCAACGCCCCGTCGCAGGACCCGTGGCAGGCTGACGGGCCCGCTCGGAACGTTGGGCCCCTCCCGCAGGCAGGTGGGTCACCTCGCGTCTCTACCCTGCGCTCGGCTGCTGCCTGCCACCACTGACCACCCCCCTGGACGACAGCAGGGAAGGCTCCAAGACACCGATATCATATTGGCCGTGGCCACCCCCCTGGACGCGGAGCGGACACCCCCCAGTCGGACTCTGGCGGGAGCCTCGGAACATCAGAATACTATTGGAAACGGACACCCCCCTGTCCGCTCTGTTATTCGACCTCGAAGGCTAGGCGGGCTCAGTTCTACGCCGTAAGAGAAGCTTGTTCGAGTGCCGACACCCCCCTGTCGCTTTTGGGTACCCCCCTGTCCAGTGACGACACCCCCCTGTCGTCGATTTTTCTTCAGTAGGCTACAGTGATACTCCCTCTCATGTTGGGAAGAGTCGAGGGGGCCTGGCCATACCCGTGGGCTCAAAGGAGGGGGCAATTATATACGTCTCCGCGTGGTGTCCTCATACGGGTAGGAGTAAGGAGGCGAGCACAGGCTAATGGCATATCCACCACCAGTTCCGGTAGTCAAGGGGAAGGCGGCGAAGGAACTCTTGGAGGATCTCGACCGCTCCAAACCGCAATCCGCCAAGAACCCCCACTGGAAGGGGTCCAAGGCACTCTATCAGAAGTTACGTCCCAAGGAAGAATAGGCCATGGCTTTGCCGTCTTCCGAGCCTGAGAGGGTACCCCCCATTCGCGCGGAGGATCTCAGGATTGAGCCCTTCCGAGAGACCGCGGACGTTCGAGAGTTCGACTGCGACTGCAAAGAACTGAAGGACTTCCTCACAACCGCGGAGGTGGCGGACTATGAGAAGAAGAACCTGGGGAAGACGTACCTTGTCTACTGGCAACCGGAGGGAGCCCTCGTGGCCTACTTCACCATCTCGAGTGACAGCCTGAGGTTTGACTACTTCAAGTCAGTGAAGAGCTTCTCAATCCCGGGAGAGATACGGACGAACACGATTCCCGGTATCCTCATCGGAAGGCTTGCTGTCGACAACAGGTTCAAACGGCGAGACGTCGGAACTCACCTCCTTCGGTACATCGCAGGATTGGCACTCTCTGCACCAGCGGCCGCAAGAATCCTCTTCCTAGAAGCCTATCCGAGCGCCCTCGACTTCTACCAACGACGCGGATTCATCACCATCGAGCACCAGAAGCTGAAGAAGCGTCGGAACCGGCTGATATACTTCGACCTGACCACTCACCCTGACTGGGACGGAAACAGATGAGCCTGCTCGAGTGGGAACTCGGACCCGGGACGAATTCGGTTCGCGGGCGACGATAGAACCGCTTGGCCAGTGTTGATCGCGGCCACGAACTGCCACCCCTCCGCAAGCCGCTGAGCGACCTCGCTCATGGAAACAACGACTTGATGCGGAGTCGCAGAGGCACCCAGCCGCTCCCTCACTTGGTCGCGGACCGCCGCCAAGTCGTCCAGGTCCATCTTCCCAATCTCCTCCTCGCTGAACCCGGCCAGCTTAAGCATAGCGATCGCAACCTGCTGAGGTACGTTCTCTTGCTCCTTGGTGCGGATTGTCATCAGGAACGGCTCGCACCGGAGGTAGGCTGCCCGGGCCTCCTTCATGAGGTCCTCTCCCCAGGGCTTTCCAACGTTGTACCTCGCCGCCACACCGCCGTCGTGGCCCAGGATGGCCTCCCGGAGGTCACGCGTGATCTTTCCAGCTCCCTCGGCCATCATGAGCCGAGTGCTACAGTAGGCTCTCAGAACGTAGGGTCGCCAACGAACCCCCTGGGGAACAGTTGAATCAAGGGAGGAACGTATCTCCTCCATCACCGTCTTCGTTGTCAGGAACCCTCTGCTGTAGGTAGCCGTTTCCCGCGACTTCTGGGCAACTCCCCGGGTCGGATTGGCAGTGACTACGGGGGATTGTGGCGTTAACTGCTCCCCCGAATTCTTCCGCTCGCCAAGGTAGGCCAGGAAGGCCGTGCTCAGTTGGGAGGACCCGAAAGTCGTGTACATCACTCGCGTCTTGCTCAAGCGGGCTGGCACCCGTATTACGAAGGGGGATTCTGCAAAAGAAGGAGTCGTGTCGAACTTCAGATCCGGCAGATCTCCCAGCGACAGACCCCCCTCTGCGAGGTAGGAACCCAACACACCGGGGCGGACGCCGGAATGGGCCATGAACAAGGCGATTACTCGGCCTCTGAGGGAGAGCTTGTCTAGGACCGTGCCGAGCTCCTCCTGGGTGGGAACCCGCTCGGTGGTCAGACTCGCCCCCTTGATCGGGGAGAGCGAGGGGTAGCCGTCGAAAGGAACGTGATGGAACCGGAAGAACGCTTTCAATCCCTCGAAGTACTTCGAAACATAGCTGTCGAGCCTACCCGCCGCCTTGAGAGTTGCCGCATCTCGAATGAGGAGCGTTCGCAGTCGGTCGGGGTCTTTCTTGGCCAGCGCAACCACTCTTTCAGGGTCAAGATTAATTCTCTCGAGGAGCATTCCGAACTGACGGAGATACTGGTCCGCGGACATGCGGGAGCGTAGTGACCTCGCCTCCCACCATGCCCGGACCTTCGGGTGGGAGAGCAGCTGCTTGTGCCGGCCCACGACCCTCCCCTTATCGACGGGTTCAAAAGGTGCTTGCGTAGGAGGTTTGGTCGCCCGTTTCGCCATGGTTCCAACAGGGCCGAGAATATATAAATCTCTTGCGGATACAAACCCCCCCAGGGGATGTCGGGAGGGGGATTTGAACCCCCGGCCCCGGGATATCTCAAGGGCTTCCTCGCGGAAGGCCCTCTATGAGTCCCGTGCTCTAACCAGCCTGAGCCACCCCGACGCCGGGGGGTGAATCCAGGGACAATTAAGGCGTTGCCTCAGGAGCGGGTGCCTCGGCCGCCGGGGCGGGAGGCTCCCCGCCCTCGACCGGGGCCACGGGCTCCGTGCTCGTGGGCAGGGCCTCAGGGATCTCCCCTTCCACGATGCTCGCCCGGATGTCGATCTTGCGGAGCGGGTAGAGGAGACGGAGGCCGTTCGTGACCTCCTTGACGACCTCGCCGTTCAGCATGTCCCGGACCATCTCCGTGCCCGTGCGCTTGGCAGCCTGCTCCTCGAGCAGGGACTGCATCTTGTGGCGGAGCAGGGCGCGGAGGCGCGTCTGGAGGTGGTGCTCGCTGACGGCGACGGGCTTGACGGTGATGACGACCCCGTCCTTGGTCGTGACAGGGAAGGAGATGTCGATCTTGGAGCGCTTGCGGCGGGCCAGGCGGCGGATGTAGTCGCTGGTGAGCTCATGGCCCACGAAGCGGGTCACGGCGACGTTGCCCTCCTCGATGCGGGTGACCTTGAACCGGAGCTTGACGTGCGAGGTGGAGGCGTCCCCCGTTCCCGAGAGTTCGTTCATGGCAACCTCGAGGACACGGCCGACCATCGTCGACGGCTCGGAGGTCAGGGTCTCCCCTAGGTCCACGCCGTGGAACATGGCAGGGGCCCGGGCCTTGTACCAGACCTTGGAGCGCCACTTGTCCTTGACCGCACGGGTGCCCCGCTGGCCCTTCTTCTCTCCGCCCGCTTCCTTCTCCTTGGGCATCGCGTCCGCCGCCGAGCACGGGAACCTACTTAATGTATTCGACCGCGGGGGCGGCACCCCTGGCAGGGACCCTAGGGCGCGGGCGTCCGCCCCACCTTGCCCTGCAGGGCGGTGCGCACGGACTCGGCCACCAGCTGGCCGTCGATCTTGCCCCGGACCCGGGCCATGACGTCCCCCATCAGGGGGCTCATCGCGCCCATCCCCTTGGTCCGGATGAGCTCCTCGTTCCGGGCCATGACCTCCTCCACGATCCGCCGGAGGTCCTCGGGGCTCAACTGCCCAACCCCGGCGCCCCGTACCGCCGTGGCCAGGTCCTCCCCGTGGGTGAACATCCGGGCCAGGACGGGGCCGATCGCCTCCTTCGCGAACTCTCCCCGGGCGAGACCCGTGAGCAGCGAGCGCACCTGGTCGAGGAAGGGGACCTTGCCGTCGAAGACCGTCTTCCCGGTCTCGCGTTCCAGCGCGGGGACCTCTTGGGTGAGGATCCGCGCCACGATGGAGGGAGGGTGCTTCTCCGTGATCAGGGCATCGAAGACCTCGACCAGGCCCTCCCGCAGGAGCGTCCCGGCGACCTCCGAGCTGAGCCCGTTCCCCGCGAGGCGGGCCAGGGTGGCCGCGGGGGACTCGGGCAGATGGTTCCGGATGTCCGTCAGGAGCTCCGGGGGAACCCGGAAGGGGGGAAGGTCCGTCTCGGGATACATCCGGTTCCGTCCCGGGAGGGGGCGGCTGTAGCGGGTCCGGCCCTCGGCGACCGGGTCCCGGGTCTCCTCGGGAACCCCCTGTCGCGCGATCGCGGCGCGGGCCAGGACGGCGTTGAGGGCCCGCCGCGCCGGCTCGGCGGCGGGAGCGACCACGATGGCAAAGGCGTCCTGCGGGTCCGGGACCTTGAGGGCCTCCCGTACCCGGGCGACCTCTTCGGCGGTGATTCCGTACCCCGGCAGCTCGTCGGAATGGAGGATGCCCTTGACCCCGGAGGCGCGCGCGTAGTCGGCGAGCTCCCGGCCCAGACGTTCGGGAGCCTTGTCCCCCGGGGCCAGGAGACCTCCCAGTCCGGGCAGGGGCACCCCGAGTACCACTCCCCCGCGCTTGAGCTCGGACGAAAGCACCTTCGACGGGGAGGAGGACAGCAGGGGGGTCAGCTCGACCGCGGGGAACGTGGCGGTGAGGCGGGCGGGCCGCTCCCGGATGCGGCGGCCGACCTCGAGAAGGGTGGCCTGGCGCGCCGCCTCGTTCTCCACGAAGGACTCGACGGCCCCGAGCTCCTGGACGCCCTTGATCTCCACGCGGGCACCGCCCTCGATCGAGATGTTGAGGTCCTCCCGGATCGTCCCGATCCCCCGCTTGACCCGGTGGGTCGCGCGCAGGAGCTGGCCGATGGCCTCGGCGACCTCCCTCGCCTCGCGACCGCTGTGGATCTCCGGGGCGGTGGCAATCTCGATGAGGGGGATCCCGAGCCGGTCGAGCCGGTAGGTGATCTCGCCCGGGGTCTCGCCGATCTTGCGCGCGGCGTCCTCCTCGAGGCAGACGGACGAGATCCCGTAGCGCTTCCCGGCGGCCTCGACCTCGCCCCCGACCGCGATGAGGGCGGTGCGCTGGAAGCCCGCCGTGTTGGACCCGTCGACCACGAGCTTGCGCATGATGAGGATCTCCTGGACGACCCGGGAGCCCAGAAGCTCGGCCATGGTGAGCGCCACCCGGAGGGCTTCGGGGTTGACCCGGTGGGGGGGCTCCTCGTCCGACTCGACCAGGCACGAGTTGGCCACGACCTGGTAACGGTAGACCTTCGCCCGCGACGCCTGCAGCACCGCCGCCGCGTCGGCCTCGCCGGTCTCTCCACCGGTCGCCCGTAGGGCGCGCACGAACTCGCCCCGGACCTCCTCGGTGAGCTCGTCCCCGCAGTTGCAGAAGAGCTTCCCGGTGGCCAGCTGCTGGTGGATCTCGAGCCCCGCCTTCACGGGGACGCTCCGGGTATCAGGGTGCGACGGTCCGATCGCTCGCCGGCGTGGACCTCCGTGAGCAGTCGCTTGACCGCCTCCGGCTCCCGGGCCTGATGGAGGGACCAGAGCATCTTCACGAAGGCGGTCTCGGGGAGCATGTCCCCCAGGTAGACCACGCCCTGGGCCATGAGCTCCCGGCCCCGGGAGTAGACGTACGGATCGACCACCCCTTCGAGACACTGGGTCGTCATGGCCACCACGAGCCCGGAGGCCGTGGCCCGCCCGGCCCAGGCGAGGAGTCCCGAGGGGGTGTGCCCCATCCCGGTCCCAGCGAGGACCACGCCCCGCGCGTTCTGCACGTGGGCCGCGATCGTCTCCTCCGTGAGCCCCGGGTGGATCCATACGAGTGAACCGTGGAGGTCGAAGCCCGGCTCGAGGCGGAGCGGGCCCGCCGAGCGGGGCCGATGGTCGGAGGAGAGCACGATCCCGCCGTCGACCCGCCCCAGGACGGGCTCGTTCCGGGTCTCGAAGGCGTCCCGACGGGTGGAGTGCATCTTCCGCACCCGGGTTCCACGATGGATCGACATCGGTCCGTCCGAGGGTTCCGCGTGCATCAGAACGACGACCTCACCGAGGTCCGCCTCGCGCGCCACGCGCACCGCGCTCTGGAGGTTGCTCACCCCGTCCGAGGAGGGGCGGTCGATGGAGCGCTGGGCCCCGACGAGCACGACCGGCCCGGGGAGGTCACGCAATTGGAACGCGAGGGCCCCTGCGGTGTAGGCCATGGTGTCCGTCCCGTGGGAGATCACCACCCCCCGGGCGCCCGCGCGGAACGCCTTCGCGGTCTCCTCGGCCAGGGTCTGCCAGTGCGAAGGACCGACGTCCTCGCTCAGGATGTCGAAGACCTCGCGAAGGTGCACCGGGCCCTCTCGCGAAAGCCCGGGGTGGATGCTCTCGAACGCCTGCTTGCCGTGGACCGGCGTCACGCCCCCGGTGGCGTAGTCGATGCGCGAGGCGATCGTCCCTCCGGTCGTGAGGATGACCACCGACCCGGGGGTGATCTCCTCCGGGCCGTTCTTGGACGACACCGCGCCCCCGTTCCTCGCCGGGTCCTGGCCCCAGAGGGGTCCCGGCGGCATATCGACCCGGGTCCCCGGGGGGAGGGGGATCCCGACGTTGTATCCGGAGGAAAGCTTGAGGGTCACGGTGCGGGGGCCGCTCAGCGGATTGCCGGGCATCAACCACCCCTGCCACCGCTCTCCCGTGGGCAGGACCAGGACCACCTCGGTCCCCGGGGGCGTCTTCCGAAGCACCTCCAGGGGGTCGGAGGCCGGGGCGGTTTCGGTCATTTGGGCGGCCGAGAGACCGGCCGCATATAACGTGCCATCAACCCACCGCCGTTCAGGACGGGGGCGGGCAAGGCGTTCCGGGGTCGTTGTTGTCGGCGAAGTTATTAGGAACCCGGCCTCCTCCCTTCCCTCGTGCCCGTGTGGGGTAGCTACGGGGTGGGAACCACCCCTCCCCGCTACAATGGATCATCCTAGAGGCCTGCGGAGCCTCGGACCTGGGTTCGAATCCCAGCACGGGCGCTTATCCCTCTAAGCGCAGGGTCGCCGGAGGGGACCCACGCGAGACCGGACGGGATCCTCCACTACCGTCGGTTCGCACCCGCGCCGTGGTTCCCCGCGGGGGAACCCGAGGGCGAGGATTCTCCGGGAATGGGATGGACGCCCGGGACGTTCTCGGGAAGGTCGATGATGCCCTCGGATACCCGGGCCTCGTAGCGGCTCATGCCGTGGAAGAGTTCGCGGATCCACTTCTGGGAGGCGAACCAGGCGATGGGTGCCACCGCCGTCCCCGCGAGCGCCGCCCAGACGATCATCGGGCTCACGTCAGCGGCGCTCGGCATCCCGAGGATCGTGGCCGCGGTGTTCGGGAAGAGGATGACGGTGGCCACCACGGCCAGGATGAGGGTCACGTAGGAGAGCCCGAGCATCCGGATGTTGGAGATGTTCGAGAGCTCGGCGATCCGGTTCGAGACCGCGGCCATGCGGTTCGCCACGAGCTGCAGCTGGTTCGCCTGCTCGGCCTGTCGGATCATGAAGATGTCCGTGAGCGCGCTCTGCGTGGCCTGGGTCATGTCCCGGAGCCGGAGGAGTTCCTCCTGGGAGGTGCGGAGCGGCGCCCGGGCGTTCTCGGCCAGCGGGAGCAGCCGTCCCTCCACGAAATCGGCCACGGCACTGATCGTCCGGCCCAGCTCGGCGCGGACGGTCGCGGTCTTCCGCTTGAGCTCGAGCACAGCGATCGCAGGGGCGTGCAACGGATCCTTTTCCAGCTCTGCCAGTGAGCGTTCCACATCCTCGATCCGTTCCAGCGAGGTACGGCTCATCTGGGTGATCGAGTCAAAGACCTGGCCCGACCCACCGGTGATCTGGAGCTCGGCGGAAGGATTCACGTCGGGATGGAACTCCCCGGCATCGTCGAGGACCTTGATGTGGGTGCCGTCCGACCAGAAGGCGACCGGCCGTACCTGGAAGTTTCCGTCGATGAGCGCCAGGTGGACCATCACCTGCCGGTGACGCCGGTTCACGACGTTCCCGGGTCGACGGCCCGTGTGCAGGCCCAGCGCTAGATAGGCGTCGGTGAGGCTCTTTGGCCCGTTCGCGGGCGGGGTCGTTTCCACGGCGGCGGGAAAACCGGCCAGGCTTTTGGCTTTGCGGTGGCATCCGTGACTGGCCTCGTTGCGTCGGACCCCGGGTCCCGCGGACCCCTACGGACGCTCGGGCCAGGGGCCCGGCGCGACCTCCCGGTGGGGTGCGTTCCCCGGCCTGGCGAGGATATCCGGATGGACGACCCGACTCAGAACCGCCAGGAACCCTGGCGGCGCTGGCCGGACGGACGTCCCCGGCTCGGGCCATGGCGGGAGGCAGGGTGGGTGCCGGCGTGGCCCCGCGGGCCCATCGAGGGCCCGGACCGGTGGGTCCATTGCCCCTCCCGGGGAATGGTGAGGCCCAGGAACTTCTCGATGGTATCGAAGTCGTCCGACTCCTCCCGTGCCACGAGCGTGATCGCCTGTCCCTGCCGTTGCGCCCGGGCGGTGCGTCCGACCCGGTGAACGTAGGTCTCGGGCTCGTGGGGAACATCGTAGTTGATGACGTGGCTCACGCCCTCGACGTCGATCCCCCGCGCGGCGATGTCGGTGGCGACGAGCACCGGGTGGTGGCCCCGTCGGAACCCCTCGAGGGCCCGCACGCGCTGCCCCTGGCTCTTGTCACCATGGATGACGCCCACGCGCACTCCCCGCTGGGAGAGCTGATGGGCGAGCCGGTCGGCTCGGTGCTTAGTGCGGGCGAAGACGAGGACGCTGATCATGTCCTCCCGTTCGAGCAATCCGAGGAGGACCTCGGTCTTCCGGTCCCCGTCCACGAGGACCGCCGTGTGGCTCACTCCCGCGGCGGCCACGGTGGTCTCCTGCATCCGGATCATCCGGGGGTTCGAAAGGAAATCCCGGGAGAGACGGACGATCTCGGGCGGCATCGTGGCGGAGAAGAGCATCGTCTGGCGTTCCCGGGGCAGCCGCTCGATGATCGTGCGCACGTCCGGGAGGAATCCCATGTCGAGCATGCGGTCGCCCTCGTCGAGGACGAGGATGCGGAGGGAACGGAAGTCCACGTAGCCGCGTCGCATGTGGTCCAGCAGCCGCCCGGGGGTGGCCACGATGATCTCGGCGCCCCGGCGGAGGGCGCGCTCCTGGGGCTCCATCCCCACTCCTCCGTAGACGGCGGCGCCCCTGAGGTGGGTATGCCGCCCGAGCTTCGTGAGGAACTGCTCGGCCTGGATCGCGAGCTCGCGCGTGGGGGTCAGGATCAGGGCCTGGATCCGGCCCGTCGGGGCCCCCATGAGACGCTCCAGGATCGGCAGCAGGAAGGCCGCGGTCTTGCCGCTCCCCGTCTGCGCGGTGCCGATGACATCGCGGCCGAGGACGGCGGCCGGGATGGCCCCGGCCTGGATGGGGGTGGGCTGGGTGTAGCCCATCTCCTTGACCCCCTGCAGCAGGGAGGCATGGAGGGGCATCTGGTCAAAGTGTTCGATCGGCTTAGTCGCTTCTCCTTCGTGGCGTTGGGGCTCGCTCATGTTCGTTTCAGGCGCCCCAACTGACTCAACCGATGGGGAATCCGTCGACTTCACGGCGAGCACGCACGTTAGGTTTAAATAGATTCCCCCAAAGCCGGTGCCGCGTGCGTGGGGGGCCGGACCCCAGCACGGGGCGCCGCGGGCGCCCTTCTCAGCCTCGGGCGGGGGAAGTCCCCGGGGGGAAACACGGCTCCGGCCCATGAACGCTTTCTACTGCGCGAAAAGCGCGGTCTTTCGTGTCCGGACGAGACTCACTCCATCCCGGCCGGCTCAGTCGGCGGAGCAGGAGCGGAGGGTTCCTCGGCACGAGGACTCGCGGAATCGGGCGCATCCTCTTCGGGGCTCGAGGAGCGGGCCCGCTCTCCGGAACCTTCCGCAGCGCCGGGTCTCGACAAGCCCCGGCGCTTCCGGATCAGCAGCAACACCACCAGGGCCGCGATCGCAGCACCCCCGAGGACGGCGTAGGCGGTGCTTCCCGGGAGACCCAGCAATGTCGACGGTTTGGCCGCCGGCTTCGTGAAATGGATGACCACAGGTGAAACCGCGGGTCCGCGGACGACCAAAGTACCTGCGGACGGGGTGCCCGAATAGCCCGCGGTCCTCCCGATGGCATACGAGTAGGTCCCGTTCGCCTCATCGAAGGAGATCACGTTGGTCGTCGAGTGGGCCAGCACCCCCGCCATCGATATCGACCAGTTCGTGCCCTGCGGGAGCCCCGTCTCCGAGAAGAGCACCGTGTACAGGGGGGGCGGTAAGGCCACGAAGAGAATGGTCGATGTGACCGCTCCACCGCTGACGTTCACGGTCCCGGTCGAGGGAGCACCCGCATACCCCGGCACGCTGTTCACAGCGTAGGCGTAGGTGCCGTCGGGTTCGAGGAAGGACACCTCCGGGGAGGTCGATGCGTTGATCACCCCGGCCAAGGTCACGGACCAACCGGTTCCACTCCGGAGACCCGACTCGCTGAAGGTCACCGGGAACATCGCGGGGGTGGCATTGACGAACGTGATGGCCGTCTCCAAGGGACTGGAGTCGGCGGCCACCGACCCCGAGGCGGGAGTGGCGACAAACCCCGGTACGGTCCCGACGATGAAGCCGTAATTCCCGTACGTCTCTGAGAAGGAGATCGGTGAGGGGGTTATCCCGTAACCGAACACTCCTCCCAGGCTTATCGACCAGGTCACCCCTGCCGGGAGGCCGACCTCGACGAAGCCCACGGTGTAGACGACCGGGGTGAAGGCTACCTGGACGGAGACGGAGCTGCCCAGGATCGTGACGGTGCCGACGGAGGGGGAGACCGAGTACCCGGCCGGGCCCGTCACCGCGAAAGGATAGGAGTTGTCGGTCTCGGCGAAGGTGACCGAGGAGCCACTCGAGGTGAGGGTCGTCCCGTTGAGTCGGACCGACCAGGAAGAACTGGTCGGCAGACCCTGGGCGGTGAAGGTCGCGTTGTACGGAGTGGTCCCCCCAAAGCCATCCGAGATGATGGCGACCGCCCCGTCCTCCGTAAGGTAGATGAGGTGATTGTCCGGGTCGTACACTCCGTAGCGAGGGGTCGCCCCCACGTCGAGAACGGATATCTTGTGATACGCCAAAGCCGACAGGACGGTGACGTTGGCGGAATCATACTCGGACACGAAGACCTCGCCGTTTCCACTGTCGTAGATGGTATCCCAGGGCAACCATCCGACGGGGCCTATGGTGGCGGTGACGGAGTTCGAGGTGTCGGCGATCACGCTGACGCTGTTGACGAGGCTGTTCGCAACCAAGATCGTCCCCTGCCCGAAATCGTAGGACTCCCCCCAGGAGCCTGACGAGGTGTTCACATGGACGATGACGGTATCGTTCGAGCCCGAGAGGATCGCCACGCCCTGCCATCCCTCCGCTCCCTGCGAGACGAAGATCTCGTCCTTGGAACTGTCGAAGACCACACCCTCGGAATGGGGGCCCGCGTCGACTCCCTTCACGACCGTGTTGGAACTGTCCGAGATCACCTGAAGCGAGGGTGACGAGCCGCCAGCGGGGATGGCCACATAGACCTCCCCGTTCAGGGGATCGTACGCGATCCCTTGGGGATCGGGTAGGACGTTGATCGAGGCCACGACGGTGTTGTTGACGTCGGAGATCACACCCACGGTGCCGTTGTAATTCGGATAGGCGCCCTCACACGTGACGAACACCTCGCCCCTTCCACTGTCGTAGGCCAGGTCGAAGGGGTTCGGGCAGGCCCAGACCGTGGCCACGACACGGTTGGTGTCCGTGGAGATCACATAGACCATGCTGGTAAGTTCGCTCGCGACGAAGATCTCGTGTCTCGCGGGGTCGTACACGACCCCCTGAGGGTCGGTCGCCGTCGGGATGTTGGCCACCACGCGGTCGAGGGCGTCCGAGATGACGCTGAGACTCCCCGCGTTGCCATTCGCGACGACTACGGTTCCCTTGCCGGAGTCCAGAGCTATGCCCTGGGCACCGTCTCCGACCGTGACATTGGCCACCTCCCGGTCCGAAATGTCCGAGATCACGCCGACCACCCCAGCACCGTTGTCCGTGGTGGCGACGAAGACCTGGCGGGTGGCGGGGTCGTACGTGAGTTGGTAGGGATATCCCACCAGCGGGATCGATGCCACCACGCTGTCCTGGAAATCGGAGATTACGTCCACCGACGTCGGGTTCTGTAGGGCGACGAAGACCTCACCGAGAGTTGGGTCGTAGGCGACGCCCTCAGGGCTCTGGCCGCTCAGACCGATGGTCGCCACGACGCTGTTGTTCGAATCCGAGATCACCGAGACCGTGTTGGAGGTGGAAGACGACGCGAACACCTCCCCCATCTGACTGTCGTAGGCGATGCCGCTGGTGTCCCCACTCACCCCGACGGAGGCGATGATTTGGTTCGTCGAGTCCGAGACCACGTCGATACCACCCGAGGTCGAGACGAAGACCTCTCCCTTGGCGCTATCATACGCCAACCCCGTGGGAACGGCATACAAAGGGGTAGAGCTTGTCACGGTGTTGTTCGAATCCGATATCACATACAGCAGGTGAGAGTTCGCTCCGGCCACGAAGATCTCTCCCTTCCCACTGTCGTAGGCCATGAGGGCGGGAGAGAGACCCATGCCACCGATGGCACGCACGACCGAGGTGGAGTCGTTGTAGACCAGGATCGGGTCGCCCGAGCCGGCGGAGGACACGAAGACCTCGCCCCGTCCACTGTCGTAGACCAGGGACTGCGGGCGATAGTCCTGAGGCAGCGATGGGTTGCCCGGAGAGAGGGTGTTGTTCCACGGTTCCAAGGTGTCGGCGACGAAGGAGGGACCGTAGGCAGAGGGCACCGTCGTGCGAGCTGGGGGGGAAGCAATGGAGGGGACCCCGGCGGTACCCCGTGGGAGGGATCTCGTGGGTGCGAAGGCCTGAGGGTGCCCCATGAGGACGGCGGTGGCCGGCAGGAGCATCAGGGTCACCGCCGCGAGCCCGACCGCGACCCGAAACCTTGCGGCACGGTCCGGGACCATGCGGATTAGAGGGGGTACTGACGTATAAGCGCTCTGACAAGGGCCGGTCATCGGCAAGCGGTCTCGATCGCGGCGTCGGCGAACTCGACGGATCCGCTCCGGCAGGTACGTCGACGACCTTGCACAGCGCGTTACCCTCCGCCCCCGAGGCCCACGGTGGGAGCTAGGTCATATACTGTGAGAACCCTTCGCACCCTCATTCGGGGGGATGGGGGTTGCGCGTCTCCGTGCGGAGTTGGGGAGCGATCGCCTTGGTCGTGGTGACCGTCTTGGTGTTCTCGGGGGAAGTGAATGGCATCATCTCCCCAACGACGGGTCCTTCACTGGCTCGTCCCGTGGGGAACGCGGGGTTGCCAACGGCACCGAGCCCGCAAACCAGCAGTCTCCCGGCCTTCCCGAACAACCTCACCCATTTCATCTACGTGGTGCGGGAGAACCACGTCTTCGACGACTACCTGGGGGATTGCCACACGACCATCAACTCCTCCTGCAATGACAACACCGACTACTCGAGCCAGACCAACTACCAGGCGGACGTGCCCTTCCTGCACGACCTCGCGCGCAACTACACGGTCTTTGACAACATGTACTCCTCGATCGATCCGTACTCCTCGCAGGGCCATGCCTACCTCCTCACCGCGGACGCGAGCGGGACCGACCTCTGCGCGACCGGAGGGGTCGAGGGCACGGGCTCGAGCTCGGAGTGGGGGGTCTACAACTCCTCGAGCGTGCAGTCCGGATACTGCTCCTTCCTGTCGGATGGCAACGATGAGAACTACCCCTCAGGGGGGTCGATCTTCGACCGCTTCCTCGGCCCCAACGTCACCCAGACGGACGGGACCCCCTCCTTCTTGACGATCGGGGACATCATCTGGAACGTGGCGAGCCCGGGCTGCTCCGTGGCCGCGACCACTGGGATCCCCGGGTCGCTCCCCGGGAACAACCAGTCCGTGGAGCACCTCACCGGATGCACGAACGGTTGGTGGTACAATTCCTCCACCAGCTCCGCCACGATGCCGCCGGTCGTGAACCCCGTCACGGGAGTGCCCGAGGAGCTCTTCGTCTGCCAGGACTACTGCAAGACGGGGCCCTCCCCGTACCTGGACCAGGACTCCGCCTACGCGTTCATCAGCTACGTGAAGGACTACGGCCTCCCCACCTACACCTACGTCCGGCTGGGCGACGACCACCCGGGAAGCCTCTGCGGCTCTTCCGAACCGTACGCGACGTGCATCCAGTGGAACGACGCCTCCCTCAAGCTCATCGTCCAGGACATCCTGAACTCCACGAGCCCCTACGCGAACAACACCGTCATCGCGATCACCCAAGACGACACCCAGAACGGTCAGAACGGGCCCGACCACATCAACAACGGGCGCCGCCTTCCCTTCGTGCTCGTGGCCTCCCACCAGGTGATGCGCTCGGGAGCGAGCAACCCGGCCTCCTGCGGCATCGCGGCTTCCTACGGGCACTGCGGCCTCGTGATCCACCCGACGTACAACACGTCGAACGTCCTCGCGGTCATGGAGCGGGTCGAGATGAACGTCAATCCGTCCGTCTTCTACACCGGAGGGACCTCCCCGAACAGGTTCGCGTTCCCGATGGAGCAGAACGACTACCTCGCGGAGCTCGACCCGCTCGAGCCCGTCTGGAAGTGCGGGGAGGCCGGCGTCCCGTGCAACACGGGCGTCATCTCGCAGGTCCTGACCTCAACCACCGTGTCGCCCAATCCGGTGAACGCGGCCGCGGGGAGCACCGTGGGCCTCACGGCGAGTGCTCTCGACCAGAACGGCCGGGCCATCAGCGGAGCCTCCTTCGCCTGGAGCCTCAACCCGGCGAACCTGGGGACCCTTTCCTCGATGACGGGCTCGGCGGTCACCTTCACCGCCGCGAGCTCCGCCGGGTCGGGGACCGTCTGTGAAAACGCGACCTACAGCGCGGTCACGCAGATGGGATGCGCCCCGGTCACCGTCTCCACCACCGTGACGCTCGCGTCGGTCGCCCTCGCGCCCCCCGGACCGGTCTCCGTGCTGCCGAGCCACCCCCTCAACTTCACGGCAAGCTCGTCCGGATCGAACGGACAGCCGCTCACCGGTTCCACGACCTTCGCTTGGACCGTGAACACCACGGTCTACGGCGCCCTGAACGCGTCGACCGGCTCCTCGGTGACGTTCAATGCCGGTACCTCGAACGGGAACCTGACCCTCTGCGTGAACGGCACGTATTCTGGGGTGACGAGGATGGCCTGTGACGCGGTCTCGGTCTCCCAGGCGGCCCCTGCCCTCACGTCCGTCACCCTCACCCCGCTGACCGTGTCGCTTCTTTCGGGAGGGGTCCAAACGTTCGATGCGCAGGCGATGGACCAGTACAGCCACCCGATCACCTCCGGGATCACCTACCAGTGGACCGTGAGCCCGGCCAGCCTGGGCACCGCTACCCCGGCCAGCGGCACGTCGAACACCACGACCTTCACGGCGGCGACGACGTCCACCGGAGCCACGGGCACGCTCACCGTGTCGGCGATCAACGCGCTCACCACGCTCGTCACCCGGACGGCGTCCGTGACGGTCCGGCCCCAGACGGGCCCACCCACGATCTCGAGCTTCACGGCCTCTCCGGCCACGCTCGCCCTGGGGGGAACCACGTTCCTCAACGTTTCCGCCACCGGGGGAACGGGAACCCTGACCTACTCCTATACGGGACTTCCCTCGCCCTGCGCCAGCCAGGACCTGCCGAGCATCACCTGCCCCGCGGGAGCCGCCGGTACGTATTCGGTCACCGTCACGGTCTCGGACGCGGCCACCCCTCCGCGGACGGCCACCGCGACCATCGGGTTCACGGTCTTCGCTCCGCCGAGCATCGCGTCCTTCACCGCCTCGCCCGCCACCATCGCGCCGGGAGGGACCACCACGCTCACCGTCACGGCCTCCGGCGGTCTCGGACCGCTCTCGTACGGCTACTCCGGGCTTCCATCCCCCTGCGCGAGCGCGAACCAGAGCTCGATCACCTGTTCCACCACGGCGTCGGGCACCTACCCGGTCACGGTGACCGTGTCGGACTCGGCCGCGACCCCCCACACGGCGACGAACACCACCTCGTTCACGGTGCAGACCGCGACCAGCCCCTTGACCCTCCAGTACTTCTACGCCAGCCCGTCGACCTTCACGGTGGGGAAGACCACCACGCTGAACGCCAACGTCACGGGGGGCACCGCGCCGTACACGTACGCGTACCAGGGACTCCCGAAGGGGTGCTCCTCCGCCAACTCGGCGACCCTGGCCTGCACCCCCACCGAGACGGGCGCCTTCAACGTCACGCTGCAGGTGACGGATCATGGCGGCCATCACACCGGGTCATACGCCGTGCTCACCGTGCAGAGCGCTCCCGCGGGCCCCAACACCACGACGGGAGGAGGGTCCTCGAGCTCGCTCGAGCTCTACCTCGTGATCGGGATCGTGGCGGTGGCGGCCCTCGCGGCGGTGGCGATCGTGCTCGCCCGGCGGCGTCGCTCGCCCCCTCAACCGGCACAGGCTCCGCAGCCGCAACCCCCCTCTCCGGCCACCCCGGAGTGGAGCGAAGGGCACTGACGTCGGGGACAGGGAACTAGCCGTCGGGCTCGGGAAGGGACTCGTCCTGGGCCACGCCCAGATCCATGCGCCGTGCCGCCAGGTGGATCGCGATCCCCAGCAGGACCAGGGAGACGGCGTAGAAGAGGGTCTCGTACACCGACATCGCGTGCTGGACCGGGGCGGAGATGCTGATGAGCGTGGTCCCGCTGACGAAGACCGCGAGGAGGGTGGGGACGATGGGGGTGCAGCAGAGCAGGTTCGGCAGGATGCCCAGGACCACGGCCCCGATCGTCGTCCCTTCGGTGTGGCGCCCCCGGTCGGAGATCACGCAGTGCGGGTGCTTCCAGAGGTAGACGTCCAGCAACAGGAGGAGCGGGAAGAGGATCCCGAACCCGATGGCGAGCCCCACGGAGGCGGGTGGGAGGAAGGGGACCCCCCAGAACCCGAAGACCCCCGTAGCGACCCAGGCGAGCAGGAGGAGATATCCCACCGCCACGAGCACGACCGAGAGAGGGTAGGCGACGAGATAGGCCCGGTGCGAGAAGAGCACCCGGAAGGCGCCGGGCTCCGGCAAGCACGCGGGGGGACGGGCGCTCAATTGCCCTGGGCCTGGCCGAGCATGGCCCCGAACTCGCCGCTCAGACCCGAGCCCGTGTTCAGGACCACCCCGTGGGAGCTCACGAGGTAGTAGACGTCCGTCTGGCCCTGCGAGTCGTAGAGGGTCTCCGTGTTGGCATCGCTCCACCCCATCACCCAGCCCGCCTGGCCGGAGTACCCGTAGTCGGAGGCGAAGGTGGAGAGCGAGACCCCGGACTGGCCGAGGTTGTTGTAGATCTCGAGCTCGAGGAAGGTCACGTTGGCGCTGCGATACTGGGAGTAGTAGTCGGAGACGAAGATGTGCGTCGCCTGCTGGCAGTACTGGCACCACGTCGTGAAGAAGAGGATGAGCACCGGGTGGCCCTGGTAGGCGCTCAGCGCGTTCGAGCCTCCGTTGACGTTGGAGAACGTGAACTCGGGCGCCGGCTTGCCGACCGAGGCGTAGTCCGGCCCGGGGCGGGTGAACGCGTAGACCGCCACACCGGCCACCACGATGACAATCACGATCGCCACGATCCGCCACGTCGTGAAGAAGTCCCGCCATCCGGTCGTCCCGCGCGCTCGCTTCCGCACCGCCACCTCCGTCTCGTGCAGCCGTGCCTTGAACGCGGAATCGGGCCGATAGCCCGGGTGCACCGTCCCGAGATGGGTCTTGATACGGTCCTCGCGCACCGAGGCGGAACACGCCGGGCACCGGATCGACCGGGCCTTGTTCCCACCCTTCGCCATAGCGAGTGGCTAATGCTGTCTCATGTTGATAAGCATTACCTAACCCGGGCAAGGCTCCGCGCGCCCGCCCCCTTCCCGAGGGAGGACCTAATAAGCCAGTGAGTGGTGTCTATTCGTATGACCGGAGCCGCAGGTCCCCAGTATCGCAAGCTCACCAGGGAGGAAGAACGGGTGATCGCCCACGGGGGCACCGAACCCCCTTTCTCGGGGGAGTACGAGGACCACTTCCTGCAGGGGACCTACCGCTGCAAGCGGTGCTCGGCGCCATTGTACCGTTCCTCCTCCAAGTTCGATGCGGGGTGCGGCTGGCCCGCGTTCGATGACGAGGTGGAGGGTGCGGTGCGACGCATCCCGGACGCCGATGGTGAGCGCGTCGAGATCCGCTGTGCGCGGTGCGACGCCCATCTCGGGCATGTCTTCGAGGGGGAGGGGCTCACGCCGAAGGGCATCCGCCACTGCGTGAACTCGATCTCCCTGACCTTCGTCCAGGAGGGGACGGAAACCCATGGCTGAGCCCACCGAGTCGATCGTGCTCGGCGGCGGCTGCTTCTGGTGCACCGAGGCCGTCTTCTCCCGGCTCCGCGGGGTGGTGAGCGCGGTCTCCGGATACGCGGGAGGCACCGTGCCGAACCCGACGTACGAGCAGGTCTGCGAGGACACGACCGGGCACGCGGAGGTCAGCCGGGTCGAGTTCGACCCGGGCCAGGTCAGCCTCGACCAGCTCTTGGAGGTCTTCTTCTACGTCCACGACCCCACCTCCCTCAATCGGCAGGGCGCGGACGTGGGGACCCAGTACCGGTCGATCATCCTCTACACCCAGGAGTCCCAGCGACCGGTGATCGAACGGCGACTACGGAGAGCGCAGGAGGAGCACCCCCGTCCCGTCGTGACCCAGGTGGGGCCGCTCGAGCAGTTCTATCCGGCCGAGGCCCACCACCAGCACTACTTCGAGCGGCATCCGAGCCAGGGCTACTGCGCCCTCACGATCCAACCGAAGGTGGCGAAGGCCGAGCGGCATTTCCCGGAACTGCTCCGGGGCTGAGACGGCCCCGCGTCCCGGCGCTGCCCTCAAGAGCCCTCGCGGGCTCCGGGAAGGCAAGGATGACCACGATCCGGGTAGTGGCCGCCCACGAGGTGGTCCGGGGGATCTATCCGCGGCCCGTGACCGAGAAGGACGAGCTCGCGATCGCGGTGGGGCGGGCCATCGATTCCGCCCTGTCGAAGTTCGGCCACGAGTACAGCCACAACCTGCGGCCCACGGCGGCCTCCATCCTGGCCTTCGCGACGGAGGTCCTCGACGAGGGCATCCGGGATGCGGACATCGAGGTGCCCGTCCCCGACCGGGACCGGATCCTCGGCGAGATCGCGAACACGATCCGTGCGTACCGGAAGAGCGAGATCTTCGCCCTGCCCCGCCCCCGGTCGCGACTTGTCCTCATCAACGGACAGGCGGGCGTCTATGCCCAGCCCGACTACTGGGACCGCCAGTCCCGTTTCTACGAGATGAAGAGCTTCCGGACGAGTCCTCCCCCGCCGGACGTGGACCTCCAGCTCCGGCTCTTCCAGCTGGCCTTCCCGGGGCTGACGGGCATCCTGATCTCCTTCGACCGGCACTCCGTGCCGGTCACGGTGCGGCGGTACGAGTGCCCACCCCTCACGGACGGATCCCGTCGGGAGACCCTCCTCCTGGCGCTGCGGATCGCGCTGGAGGTGGGGCAGGAGAAGGTGCTGGAACAGGTGGACGCCCAGACCGTGGGCTACACCGTGGAGCCCTAGCGGTCCCTGTCCCTTCCTCCGCTCCGCACGGGCCATATACTCTCCGCCGCATTGGTGGTCGATGGAGTGCGCCCACCCCCGCTGCACCCGGCCCGTCATCATCGACCAGCCGTACGCCGGGGCCCACCTCTGTCGGCCGCACTTCGCGGACTCCGTGGTGGAACGGGTCCGCCGGGAGCTCCACCGGCAGGCGCCCCGCCTGCCCGGCGGGACGCTCGCGGTCGCCCTCTCCGGGGGAAAGGACTCCGGCGTGCTCCTCACGCTCCTGGTCCGCCTGCTGGGGGAGCGCCGGAACATCCGGATCGTGGCCATCACGATCGACGAAGGGATCGAGCAGTATCGGGCGGCGACGCTCCTCCGGGCCCGCGAGCTGACGCAGCGGCTGGGGGTGGAGCACGTCGTCCGCCGCTTCCAGGACGAGCTCGGGACCACCACCGACCAGGCCGCCGCTCGGCTTCCCCAGGTGGCCCCATGCTCCACCTGCGGGGTGTGGCGTCGCACCCTCCTCAACCGCACCGCCCGCGAGCTCGGGGCCGTCCGTCTCGCGGTGGGATTCAACCTCGACGACCTTGCCCAGACGGTGCTGATGAACCTCGTGCGCGGAGAGCCCCACCGGCTCCTCCAGATGGCCCCGCACCGCTCGGTGGAGGAGGGCATGGTCCCCCGCATCGCCCCCCTCGCCACGGTGCCGGAGCGGGAGGTCTACCTCTACGCCCGGCTCGAGGGGATCCCGTTCGATCACACGACCTGTCCCCATGCCGGACGGGCGATGCGCAATGTCTTCCGGGAGACCCTGTGGAAGATGGAGGAGGAGATCCCGGGTTCGCGGCACGCCCTCCTCCGGACGAGGGAGAAGCTCATCGAGGCGCTCTCCGCCCTGCCCCCCGGTTCCCCCACGGGGAAGTGCCAGGCGTGCGGAGAACCGGCCTCCCAGGAGTTCTGCCGCTCCTGCCTCTTCCTGGAGTCCCTCACCGAGGCGGACGGGTCTCCCTAGCCGGCCTCGCTCGTTCCCGTTATAAGTCGGGGCCGGTGTGCACTCCGCATGTCGACCCCGGCGGTCTCTCCCGTGGAACGGCTCTTGGTGGTAGGATCGGGGATCATGGGTTCGGGGATCGCGACCGTGGCGGTCGCGCGCGGCATCCCCACGCTCCTCTACGACGTCAAGGACGTGTTCCTCGACAAGGGCGTCGCGGTCGTCGAGAAGAACCTGGGCCGGATGGTGGAGAAGGGCCAGATGACCCCGGAGGCCCGGGCCTCCGCGCGGGAGCGGCTCCGGCCCACCCTGATGCTCGAGGACGCCGCCGGCGCCGACCTCGTCATGGAGGCGGCCCCCGAGAACCTGGCCGTGAAGAAGGAGCTCTTCCGCACGCTGGAGGGCATCGTGCCACCCACGGCCCTGCTCGGCACGAACACCTCCTCGCTCTCGATCACGTCCATCGCCTCGACCGTCCGGGACCCCGGACGCGTGGCGGGCATCCACTTCTTCAACCCCGTCCCGGCGATGGAGCTGGTCGAGCTCATCGCGGGCGTCCATACCCGCCCCGACGTGCTCGCACGGGCCCGGGCCTTCGCCGAGTTCCTGGGGAAGACGGTGACATCGAGCAAGGACTTCCCGGGGTTCGTGACCACCCGGTCCATCGGGGTGCTCATCAACGAGGCCGCCTGGATGCTCTACGAAGGGGTGGCCAGCCGGGAGGATATCGACACCGCCCACCGCCTCGGCTTCCACCACCCCATGGGCCCGCTCGCCCTCGCGGACCTGGTCGGGATCGACACCGCGCTCGCCATCCTCGAACGGCTCTACACCGGCTTCCGCGACCCCAAGTACCGCGCCTGCCCGCTCATCGTGCAGATGGTCGAGGCCGGGAAGCTGGGCCGCAAGACCGGTGAGGGGTTCTATTCGTACGGGAAATGAGCTCGGGCCTCACCGTCATCCTCATCCTAATCCTCCTCTCCTTCCTCCCCGCCATCGCCTACCTCGCCTGGGTGCGCAAGAGCGAGCGCTACAATCAGGAGGGATGGGCGCCCCTCCTCCGGTCCTTTCTCTTCGGCGCCCTGATCAGCACCTTCATCTCCGGCGTGCTGGAGCTCATCCTCCAGGCCGTCTACTCCACCGTCGTCCAGCCGGACATCAGCTCGGTCCCGCAGGGCGCGACCAACGCCTACCTCGTCCTCGCGATCGTCATCGCGCCCCTCGTCGAGGAGGGGATGAAGGGGCTCGGCGTCTACGCCAGCCGGAGCAACTTCCGCTACGTGGCGGACGGGCTCGTCTTCGGGGCGGCCGTCGGGTTCGGCTTTGGCTTCGTGGAGAACACCCTCTATGGTCTCTCGGCCCTTCAGGAGGCCGGCTTCGCGGCCGCCATCGCCACGCTCTTCGTGCGGGCCGTCTCGAGCGTGCTGCTCCACGGGAGCGCCACGGCCATGACCGGATACGGGGTGGCCGAGAACAGTCTCCACGAGGGGCGGGGCCACGTGCTCGCCGGGTACTACTTCCTCGCGGTCCTGATGCACGCCACCTTCAACGCCCTCGCCTCCCTCCCGTACCTCCTCCCGCAGTACTGGGTGAACAAGATCGGGCTCGAGCTCCTCTCCCTGATCTCGCTGCTCCTCGCGATCGCCTACGCGATGTCGGCCTTCAGCCACATCCGGAACCGGATCGCGGAACTCCAGTTCCAGCCGCTGCGCGCGTCCTCGATGAGCCCCGCGACGATGCCACGCATCCGTCGCTAGGACCGCCAGGGTCCACCGGGGGACCGGAAGCTCAGGGAGAAGCCTGGGGGCGATTGCCGCCCCGCGACCACTCCTCGGACGACATCTTCTCGTAGACCGCCCCGGGGTGGTCGACCTTCGCGACCTCCTTGCCGCCCGCGTCTAGGATGGCGTTGCGGTTAAGGAGCCAGTAGTGGATGCGCCAGTTCTTCCCCTTGTCCACCACCGCATCCTCCTCCTCGCTCGAGAGGAGCCCTTCCTCCTCGAGCCGGTAGAAGATGTCGCGGTCCTCGGTGGAGAGGATGTTGTCCAGGATGGACTGCTCGCTGCCGAAGTAGCTCAGCACCTGGAGGGCCACGGCCCCGGCCTCTTCCGCGGGGATCTTCCCGTGGGCCACAAGGGTCCGACGGATGGCTTCCGTCATCTCCTCCAGGGTCACTACGGCCATGCGCGCAACGAAGACTGGGGAGATAATCAAGGCTCCGCTCAGGGAAAGCTGACCTCGTGCGCGCGCCCGACGTGGGCCTGGGCTGCGAGGCGCTAAGTGGGACGGCCGCTCCCCAATCGCTGGTGTCTCCCGAGGAGCCTTCCGGACGTGGGGCGGGGCGCGGCCCGTCCCTTCCTTCCGACCCCGATCGCGAACGCATCCCGGAGCGTTTCGGGCACCCGATCCCCCGGACGTTCTTCGAACGACCGACCGCGACGGTCGCCCGCGAGCTCGTCGGAGCCCTCCTCGTGCGGCGGGTGGGGCCGCGGGCGTTCCTCGCGGCCCGGCTCCTCGAGACGGAGGCGTACGTGGCCGGCGATCCGGCGAACCACGCGTTCCGCGGACCCGGCCTCCGGAACTGGACGATGTTCTCCGGTCCCGGCCACTGGTACGTCTACCGCATCCACCAGGTGCACTGCGCCAACGTGACCACGGCCCCGGGCGAGGCCGTGCTCCTGCGCGCGGCGGAGCCGATCGTGGGGGACCTTTCCCGGATGGGGGGACCCGGACTTCTCTGTCGGGCCTTCGGCCTCGCGCGCGGGCACGACGGCGGGGATGCCATCCGCGGCGCGTTGCGGATCCTGCCGGGCCTCGCGCCCCCGGGGACCGTCCGCGCGACGCCGCGGATCGGGATCCGGGAGGGCCGGGAACGCCTGCTCCGGTTCGTGCGGGAGGACGAATCCCACCCTCGAGAAAGTACGCCCGGGCGTCCGAAGCGACCCCTCACGGGGGCATCGTGAGCTTGAGCTTCCGAGTGAGCTCCTTGTAGCGGTTGCGGATCGTGACCTCGGTGACGCTCGCGACCTGCGCCACCTCGCGCTGGGTCCTGCGTTCCCCGCTCAGGATGCTCGCGATGTAGATCACCGCGGCGGCCACGCCGGTGGGACCCCGGCCGCTCGTGAGCTCGCGCTTCGTCGCCTCCTTCAGGATCTGGTTCGCCCGCGCCAGCGTGTCGCTCCGGAGCTTGAGCTGCTGGGCGAAGCGCTGGATGTAGTCCTGGGGGCTCGAGGGGAGGCACCGCAACGAGAGCTCGCGGGCCACGAACCGGTACACGCGACCGATCTCCTTCCGCCCCACGCCGGACTTCTCCGACACCTCGTCCAGCGTCCGCGGGAGGTTGCTCTGGCGGCACGCGCAGTAGACGCTCGCGGCGACGACCCCCTCGATGGAGCGACCGCGCACGAGGTTGTGGCTGACCGCCTTCCGGTAGATGACGGCCGCCGAGTCCCGGACGGTGCGGGGAAGCTCCATGGAGCCGCCCAGGTGGTCCAGGACCCCCAGCGCGAGGGCGAGGTTGCGCTCCGTGGCGTTGGAGACTCGGATCCGCCGCTGCCACTTGCGGAGGCGGTAGAGCTGGGCGCGGTTCTTGGTGGGGATGGACTTGCCGTAGGTGTCGGTGTTCTTCCAGCCGATCTCGGTCGACAGCCCCTTGTCGTGCAGCATGACCGAGGCCGGGGCTCCCGCCCGCGCCCGCCGGGCCCCGTCCTCCCCGTCGAAGGTGCGCCAGTCCGGGCCCTGGTCGATGAACGAATCCTCGTTCACGAGACCGCAGTCATCGCACACCAGCTCGCCCTGGGTGTAGTGCCGGGTGAGCCGCGAGGAGCCGCAGTTCTTGCAAGCGGCGAGAGGAGGGTCACTCTTTCTCCAACCCTCCTCGCCCATGGCTAGCCCTCCTTGACGACCATGGTGGCACCGAGCAGGGAGAGGACCTCCTCCGTCGCGGGCGTGCGCCTCGGACGGACCGAGAGGTAGGGCTCCCGCACGGGCCCGAAGACCCGAACGACGCGGCCGAGGTAGCGCCCGGAGGGATCGCGGACCAGCGTGCCTTCCGGGAGATCCGCACCCCGCAAGGTGAGGTTCCCCTCCGCGGTGACCGACACAACGACGCCCGCCGCGCCCGCCCGGGCGCGAGGGGTCCCCCTCGCGGTAGAATGCTGGTTCGGCACCAGGGATAAATATCTTCCGCAAAGTATTAGAAGATTCCGAACACTGGTGGCCGGCATGCTCATGGAGCGCCAGCCCGAGCTTGACCTCCTCGTGCGGCTCGCCTACATGGTGGAGAGCCGGGTGGTGCAGGAGCGCTACTCCCCCCACGCTTTTCGGACGGTGGCCATGGGGGCCGACGGCTCCCCCACCGAAGAGGTCGACCGGGTCGCTGAGGCGCAGGTGCTCTCCTTCCTCGAGCAGGAAGGGCTCGACTGGAATGTGCTTTCCGAGGAGCTCGGCTACGTGCACCGCGGCGGCAAGCGCGTCCTCGTGCTTGACCCCGTGGACGGGAGCTTCAACCTCCTGCGCGGGCTCCCGCTCGCCACCGTGTCCCTCGCGCTCGGAACGGAGCGGCTGGGCGACGTGGACGTCGGCGTCGTCCACGATCTCTACGGAGGCAAGACCTTCTGGGCGGTGAAGGGGCGCGGGGCCTATCTGGACGGTCAGCGCCTGCACACCCGGCCCCGGAAGGAGGGCCAGGAGCTCTTCTTCCTCAACCTGAACAACCACTCGACCGACCGCGTGCGCGCGCTCGCCTCGAAGGCGCGGCGCATCCGGTCGCTCGGATCGGCCTCGCTCGAGATCGCCATGGTCGCGGCCGGACGGGGGGACATCTACTTCTTCGAGAGCGGGATGGAGGGAGCGAACCTCCGCGTCACCGACATCGCGGCGGCGCGCCTGATCCTCTACGAAGCGGGCGGCGGGATGGCCAAGGCGGACGGGGATCCGCTCGACCTTCCCCTCACGCTCGACGTCCGGAGCTCGGTCATCGCCTGGGGTAGCGAGGAGTTCTTCCGCGAAGGACAGCAGCTGGGGTACTGGTAGGCCATGATGACCATCGGCCTCACGGGGAACCCGACCAACGACAAGGCGCTGGCCGTGGCCCGGACCCTCCACGACATGCTCCGGGGGCGATGCAAGATGTTCCTCGACGAGGAGATCGCGAAGGGACTCGGTCTCCCGGGAGCGCCCCTCTCCACCTTTGACGGGCAGATCCTGATCTCCATCGGCGGCGACGGGACCCTCATCCGGGCGGCCGGCCTGGTGAACGCACCCATCCTGGGGGTCAAGGCCGGGGGGGTCGGGTTCCTGACCGAGGTCGACCCGGAAGAGGGGAACCTGGACGGGGCGATGGAGCGCGTCCTGAACGGCGCCTACTTCCTCGAGCCGCGGATGATGCTGGCGAGCGACTCCGCCGGGCACCTCGTCCCGGATGCCCTGAACGACCTGGTCGTCCACGTCAAGGATGTCGCCCGCATGCGCACCTTCGAGCTCTCCATCGACCGCAAGCCCTTCGGACGGATCCGGGCCGATGGCATCGTCGTCTCCACCCCCACGGGGTCGACCTCCTATGCGATGAGCGCCGGTGGACCGGCGGTCGATCCGCAGGTGGAGGCGCTCGTGGTCACGGCGATCGCCCCCTACGCCTACACCGGGCGGCCCCTGGTCGTGAGCCCGCTCAAGGAGATCTCGATCCGGCCGGTGGGGGTCGAGCGGGCCTGCTCCGTGATCGTCGACGGGAACTACGAGGAGGACCTGCCCGAGGGCGCGAGCGTCCACTGCTACCGTTCCCCCCGCCGGACGACGCTCGTCCGCTTCTCGAACCAGTTCTTCCAGCGGCTCCGCGCCAAGGCGATCCTGCCCTGGGACCGGGCCTGACCGTCCGTGCCGATGTTCCGCCCGACCCGGAGGCGCCCCCCCGGTGAAGGGCCCTCGCGCTACGGCCGTCACACGATCAAGGCCATCCGCCGCAGCACCCTCGCGAGCCTGCTCGCCACGGGGGCCGCGGCCTACCCCAACGAGTTCGGAGGGGTGCTCCGGTCGGAGGAGCCGGGCATCGTCACCGACCTCCTCCTCATCCCGGGCTCCACCGCCGGCCGGCGGCACGCGAACTTCCAGCTCTACATGCTGCCCGCCGACCTCACGGTCGTCGGGACGGTCCACTCCCACCCCTCCGGGGCGATCTACCCCTCGAGCGCGGACGTCTCCCTCTTCCGGAACTGGGGGCGGTTCCACATCATCGTCGGCACCCCCTTCCGGGAGCGTTCGTGGCACGCCTTCGACAACTCGGGCGAGCAGATCCCCTGCGAGGTCGTCGAGGGATGAGCCCCGGAAGCCCCCCTACCGGAGGGTGATCGTCGGGATTGGGATCTGCTCGGGGTGCTGGAGCGGGCTCTCCATCGAGTGGTGGCGGCCCTTCTCCGGCTCGTGGATTAGGCCCTTGTACTTCGCGATGAAGCCGATGAAGTCGATGAACCCCGAGAAGGCCGCCTTGTAGGCCCGGTGCGCCCCGCCCTTCTTGTCCTCGAAGAAGATGTCGAGGAGGGGCTTCGACTGGCGAATGCCGTGGGTGAGCGCCTTCCCGAAGAGCTCCTTCTGGCGCTCGGTGACCATGTCCCGGTTGAACCAGTCCCGCTGGTTCAGGCGTCCGAGCGGCACGAAGAACATGGGCACGAGGATCGCCTTGAAGTCCCACAGGTCGTCGAACAGGTCGATCGTCCGGATCACGTCGTCCTCGGTCTCCTGGGGGAGCCCGACGATGAACGTGCAGGCGGGGTAGACCGAGTTGTCGTTCAGGAGGCCCGCGGACTGCGTCACGAGCTCGGGCCACTGGCTCGCCTTGAAGGGCGCCACCTTGCCCGGCATCGCGGCGGTGATGAGACGGGAGCTCCCCGTCTCCATCCCGATCTCGACCCCCCACCAGCTCTGCGTCCCCTGGCAGAGGATGTCGTGGATCTTCGGGAGCAGGTTCGGCTTGGTCATGAGGGTGGCCACCGCCACGTGGCTCCACCCGACGTGCTCGTAGTACTTCTTCGCGAGCGACATCAGGGGGAGGATCTTCTCCTCCCGGGGCATGATGTTCGGCGACCCGTAGAACAGGACGTCGTCCGAATGGAGGAGCCCCTCCGTGATCCCGGCGGCCTGGTTGACCTTCATCTCCGCCTCGATCTTGTCGAGGGGGTACCACCGGGTAGGGCGGGTGGTCACGGAGCAGAAGGAGCATCCCCGGCAGCATCCGCGGCCGATCTCCGTGAGGCCGTTCACGGAGGCATAGCGCATCGTGGCGATCTGCTCCATCTTGGGCGCCTCCTTCGGGGTCAGCACCAGGTGGGGCGGCAACGGTTCGCCCCGCAGCGCCTTCTTCACGATGTCGACGACGTAGACGTCCGCCTCCCCTTCGACGATGGAGTCGAACCCTCCGATCTCCTTCACGAAGTCATCGACCCACTGGAGCTTCGAGCGCGTGGCCTCGGTGAGCTGCCAGGCCGGCATGCCCCCCGCGATGATCTTCATCCCCCGGCGGTGGGCCTCGACAACATGCGGCAGCCGCATCATCCGCATGAAGTTCACGCGGTTGAGCGGCTCCTTCTTCATGATCCCGGCGAAGGTCGTCGACGGGGGGTTGAGGCCGAGGTAGTCGTGGCCGGAGACCAGCATGACCTTCGCCTCGCCCGGCATGTAGCGGTGAAGGTAGCTCGGGTGGATCACGCGGGCATCGATGCCGGCATCGAGGAGCGAGGCCTCGATCTTCCGCATCCCGTAGGAGGCCTGCTCGGGGTGGCCCTCCTCGTCGCACCGCATGGTGGGATAGAAGAGCCGCCGGTAGGCCGCTTCCGGAAGGATGAACGCCGGGGTGGTCGTCCCGAAGCCGAGGAACTCCTTCCCGTGATGATCGCTCATCAACGTCCAGTCGCAGGTTATGACCACTTCGGGCACAGCAAACCACCTTAGGTATGAGGCACGAAATTCCGCAGCGGGTATTTAAGACTTTTATACTCGGGACCGAACCCGGGTTACGGGGAGTTCGTGGTCGAGGGAGCCACGGCCATCCGGGCGGCGAGCCGGGTCTCCTGGCTCACCTTGAAGCGTTTCTTGAAGAGCCAGAAGGCGTTCCGCAACCCGTCCTTCCAGCTCGAAAGTTTCGGCTGGCCCCACCGCTCCGCGTAGTGGATGGGCACCTCCTCGAACTTGAAGCCACGGACCAGCACCTCGAGCTTGAGCTCCTCGGAGAAGGCCATCCCGTCCTCGAAGAGCCGCACGCTGCCGAGGATCTTCCGGTGGAAGACCCACATGCCGCTCTGGGAGTCGGCCATCACGTTCATCGGCACCCCCTTGAGCCGGCTGTGGAAGAGGAACTTGACCAGCGTGTTGAGGAGCCAGTTCCCGATGCGGTGCTCCATCGTCATCGCCCGCTTCTCTAGGAGGGTGAGCCGGTCCCCGGAGACGAAGTCCCTCCCGGCGACCTGGAGCTTCAGGATGAGCCAGGGAAGCTCGTCCGCCGGGTACGTCCCGTCCCCGTCCATGGTCGCGATGAGGTCGCCCGTGGCCTGCTCGAACCCGGTCCGGTAGGCCCGGCCGTAGCCCTTGCGACGCTCGACGACCACCCGGGCGCCGCGCTCCTCGGCGAGCGCGATGGTGCCGTCCGTCGAGCCGCCGTCCACGACCAGGATGTCCCACTCGATGGGGTCCTTGCTGAAATGGGCCTGGTTAGCGGCCTTGCTGGCTTCGCGGAAGGAGTCCAGCGTATACCCGATCCCGTCCTTCTCGTTCAGGGTGGGGATGACCAGCGTGGCTCGCATCGGAGGGATATACATTAGGGACATGGCCGAATTAAAGCTATTGATATGACCGCGCGACACTGGAGCTTCGGGACCACGGCGGACGTGGGCCTCGGTGCCGCCGCCTCCACGCCGGAGGGGCTCTTCGAGGAGCTGGGGAAGGGCGTCTTCGGCCTCATGACCGACCTGAAGGGGATCCGGCCCTCGGAGCATCGCGATCTCACGGTGGAGGCGGCTTCCCCGGAGTCCCTGCTGGTCGCCTTCCTGAGCGAGCTCATCTACCTCCACGACACGGAGGGCTGGGTCTTCCGTCGCTTCGAGGTCCGCCTAGAGGGGAGGCCCCCCCGGCGGGCGGTCGCCCGGGCGTGGGGAGAGCACTGGGACGACGGACGTCATTCCCGGAAGGTATCGGTCAAGGCGGTCACGCTCCACCGGCTCGAGCTCGACCTGGTGAAGGGCCGGGCCCGGGTCATCCTCGACATCTAGCGGCGGTCACGCCAGGTGGCACAACCGCACGCTCTCCTTCCAGAGCGCTTCCTGCAACGCCACGTCCTGGGAGGGCGCGCTGGACGCGATGGCCTTGCGGCCCGAGAAGTAGCGCCCGGTCACGCCCTCCACCTCCGGAGAGGTGGCCAGGTAGACCCCGGTCCGGGCCCCGTGCTGGGGGCTCCGCATGAACGGGTAGCTGATCAGCGCGAAGATCCGCCCCCCGCCGCTCCCGAAGAGCCCGCTCCGGATCACTCCCGGATGGAAGCAGTTGATCGTGACGCCCGTGCCCTCGAGGCGGCGCGCCATGGCGTAGGTGAAGAGGATGTTGGCGAGCTTGCTCTTGCCATAGACGGAGAACCCCCGATAGCGCCGCTCGCTCTGAAGATCGGTGAGGTCCAGCTTCGCCATCTTGTGCGCTGCGGAGGCCGTGAGGACGATCCGGGAGGGGGCGTTGGCGCGGAGACGGTCCTGGAGCAGGTGGGTGAGGAGGAAGGGAGCCAGGTGGTTCACCGCGAGGCTCCGCTCGTAGCCATCGGGCGTGGTCTCCCGGTGGGGAACGTAGACCCCCGCGTTGAGGAAGAGCACGTTCAGCCGGGGCATCGCCGCCAGCACCTGCGTGGCCAGTGCCCGCACGTCGGACTGCGAGGCCAGGTCAGCGAGGAAGAGCTGGTGGGTGCCGGACGGTCCCGCGGTCCGCAGCTCGGCCAGGACGGCCTCCCCTCGGGCCCGGTCGCGGGCCACGATGCCGACCGATGCCCCGGAGGCGCCCAGCGCCTTCGCGGCCGCGCGGCCGATCCCGGAGGTGGCCCCGGTGAGGAGTACGGAGCGACCGCTCACGGCATCAGGCGGAGGAAGACGGAGACGCCGGGCCCGAGGGAGGAGACCTTCCCGAGGCGGTGGAGTTCGCGCTCGACGGCGGCGATCCCCGCCAGGAGATCGGCCTCCGTCACGACGCCCATGTGTCCGATGCGGAAGATCTTCCCCTTGGCCTCGCCCTGGCCGCCCGAGACGACGACGTTGTGGCGCTCGCGGAGCACCTTCCTCCACGCGCCGTCCTCGATCCCTTCGGGGTAGCGTATCGCCGTGACGGTGTCCGAGGAGTAACGCTCCTCGGGGAAGAGCGAGAGACCGAGCGCCTTCACCGAGGCCCGGGTCATCTCCGCGTAGCGATGGGTCCGGTGTTGGCGCGCCTCGACACCCTCCTCCTTCAGGAGGAGCAGGGCCTCGCGCAGCGCAAGGAAGAGCGGTACCGCCGGGGTCCACGGTGTGTCGTCCTTCTCGATCGACTTGAAGTGCTCGGCGAGGTCCTCCGCGAACGTCTGGGGCTTCAGGGCCCCGAAGGCCCGGTCCGACAGGTGGACCAGGGCGAGCCCGGGGGGAGCCGCCAGTCCCTTCTGGCTCCCGACCACGATGCCGTCAACCCCCCAGTCGTCCGGGGGGGTGGGAAGGCCGGGGAGCGCGCTGATCGCGTCCATCAGGAAGAGGGCGCCGCTCTCCCGGATGGCGGGGGCGAGCGCGGCGATGTCGTTCGTGAACCCGACGGAGGTCTCGTTGTAGACGGCGAGCACCGCCTTGGGCCGCTCCGCGGAGAGCACGGCCGAGAGCTTCGCGGGGTCGAAGGGATGGCCCCACTCGGCCCGGACGACCACGGGCTTGGCGAACCGCGTCGCGAGCTTCTCGAGACGGTTCCCGAAGTGGCCGTTCGACAGGACGACCACCTTGTCCTCCCGTCCGACGACGCTCGAGACCATCGCCTCCAGTCCCGCCGTGCCGCTCCCCGTGACGATCGCCTGGTGGCCCGTGCGGCCGAAGACGAGGGGAAGGAGCCCGCGGACCTCGTGGACGATCTCGTGGAAGTACTCGCCCCGGTGGTTCAGCGACGGGACGGCCATCGCCTGCTGGACGCGGGGGTGGAGACGCACGGGTCCGGCGAGGAGGAAGGTGCTGGTGGCCGGGTCGAAGCTGCTCGGTTCGCTCATGACAGGCGGGCCGATGGTGCGGAGGCTCTTAAGCCTCGTGACCCGGAAACGGCGACACGCCGCTAGACGAGCACCGGGAACTCGGGGCTCTCCCCGCGCAGCACGCGGAGCACGTCCTCGACCACGGTCGTCCCGGCCCGTTCCTGGGCCTCGTGGGTCGAGGCCCCGATGTGGGGCGTCACGACGATCTTGGGGTGGAGGAGCAGCCGGGGGTTCTTCGGGGGTTCCTGCTCGAAGACATCGAGCCCCGCCGCCGCCAGGTGGCCGGTGTCGAGCGCATCGAGGAGCGCCTCCTCGTCGACAAGCGGACCCCGCGCGACGTTGATGAGGATGGCCCCCTGCTTGAGCTTCGCCAGCGCCTCCCGGTCGATGAGGTGCCGGTTGTGCTCCGTCAGGGCCGAATGGACGCAAAGGACGTCACTCGTGGCGAGGAGCCGGTCGAGGTCCATCAGCGGGGTCCCGTCCCGGGTCGCCGTGACGTAGGGGTCGTAGGCCTGCGGGTTCATCTGGAACGCCCGTGCGCGGGCGGCCACCTCGCGGGCGATCCGCCCGTAGCCGACGAAGCCGATCGTCCGGCCGGCGAGCTCCGTCCCGTTGGTCCCCTTGGTCCACTTCCCCGCCTTGAGGGAGGGCAGGTGGCTCCCGAGGTCCCGGGCGGCGGCGATGATGAGGCCCATGGTGAGCTCGGCCACGCTGACCGCTGCGGCCGCGGGGGCGTTGACGACGAGCACGCTGTGCTTGTGCGCCGCCAGGACGTCGATGTTGTCGACCCCGACGCCGGCCCGCGCCACGACCTCCAGGCCCTTCGCGGCCTCGAGGAGCTTCCCGTCCACCTGCGTCCGTCCCCGGACGATCAGGGCCGCGGCGCCCGGAAGGGCGGCGAGGAGCCCGGCGGGGTTCGCGGAGACGTCCACGACCTCGGCCTCCTGGGCCAGCCGGGCCAGCGCATGCGCATCGATCTTGTCGGCCACGACGACCTTCGGGCGGTGACTCTTTCCCGCGGACTTGGAGGGCATGGCCGGCCGAGACGAGCGGGTGACTTAAACCCAGCGGGACGCAGGGCCACCCTTAGTCGGGGACCGGCGCGGGGGGTTTCTCGTACCGGTAGTACGTCCCGGCGCGACGGACCGCGTCCACCCGCTCCTCGTACCCGGCGGACAGGACGTACCGGCGGACCTCGTCGAAGGCCTCCCCGCTGAGGACCATCATCACCGGGCGCACGGCGTTCGTGTGCTCCTCCCGACCGGGCATGTTCACCCAGACGGTGACCTCGGTCCCGTGCGGCCGTTGCCGCCCCGGGGGGGCGTCGCGGGTGTCCAGGGCGGTGTCGAGCGGGCCGGTGTCCCACGAACGCCGGTCCTCCCGTCCCTCCGGGTAGGAGAGCGTGAGGCCGGACGCCGTGACCTCGACCGCCGAGGGATGCGGACGGTTCCCGATCACGAGGGAGAGCGGGACGATCGTCAGGACCAAGAGGAAGATCGCGAGGGCGAGGGAGAAGGAGGCCGCGGTGTAGTAGGTGTTGGCCCCGTACGCCACGAAAATCCGGAGGTACCATGCGGCCAGGGCGAGGAGCACGACCGTGCCGACCAGTCCCCAGAGGCGGCGGGTCCGGGCGTCGTCCCGCTGGGCGGACGTGTCGTACCGGGTCATGTGCGCGGAAGTGGGGCCGTCCGAATTTGAATCGGAGTCTCTAGCACCCCAAGCTAGAAGGATGGACCAAGCTACCCCACGGCCCCATCCGCACGCCCGCCCCACTCCGGGGCTGTTAATACGCTTTCTGGCCGGTCACCGGCGGCGGAGGGGACGGGCGGCGCGCCTCAGGCGTGGCCCAGGAAGGGCAGGGGAAGACCGACCGTGAGGGCCCAGTTCAGCACCATCGCCCCCGCGACCCCCGCGAGGTAAAGGCCGCTCGCGATGAAGGCGCGCATGGCGTTCTTCCGGGAGGTCTCGAGGATCGTCCGGGTGGTCCGGAAGACGAACCAGACGCCCAAGCCCATCGAGATCACGAAGAAGACGAGGTAGTGGATCGACAGGGTCGCGAAGAGCGCCGAGGGGGCGAGGAGCAGGGCCGCGGAGCCGGCCACCGCCCGGGCGGAATCCGCGGGATGCCCCCCGCGGGGCAGCACCGGGAGTCCCAGCTCCCCGTAGTCCGAGAAGAGGGCGATCGCCAGGGACCAGAAGTGGGGAGGGGTCCAGAGGAAGACGAGGACCGCGAGGAGCACCACGGGGAGCGCGAAGCCCCCGGTGACGGCGGCCCCCCCGCCGAGCGCGGCGGCGCTGCCGGCGTAGCCCCCGATCACGATCCCCCACCGGGAGCTCCGCTTGAGGAGGGTGGTGTACAGGACCACATAGACGAAGGCCCCCGAGGCGATGGCGACCGTCACCGCCGGGTTGAGCGTCACCCACGCGACGAGGAGCGAGAGGGCGATGAGGAGGATCCCGAGGACGAGCGCGGCGTTCCGGGGGACCGTGTCGGAGGGGATGGGCCGGGAGAGCGTCCGGCGCATGAGCGCGTCGATGTCGGCGTCGTACCAGTGGTTCAGCGCGGAGGAGCCCGCCGAGCCCATCCACCCGGACAGGACGAGCCAGCCCAGGGCGGACCATCGGACCGGGGTCGGGCTCACGGTGAAGAAGCCCGCGACCGCGACCATCACGATGAACGACGTGATGCCCGGCTTCGTGAGCGAGAAGTACGCGCGCAGGGTGGGTCCTACCGCCACGGCGTCCTCACTTCGGGTCGCCTTATATCGTGCGTGTCGGGGTCTCCGGGAGGACGAGGGCCGAGTCCGGACGTCCGGAGACGCTCAGGGCTCATCGCCGCGGCGGATGGCCAGCGAGCGGTCGCGATAGGCGATGTCGAACACGTGGAAGATGAGCCCGAGGTCCAGGAAGCCGAGGCCCACCGCCAGGCCGAAGGAGGACTCGACCGCGACCCCGGTGAGGGGCCCGAGGTTGAGGAGGTAGCCCACGATGATCCCCGCCACCACGAGCAGGATCATCATCGCCGCGAGATAGTAGTCGAGCCGCCGCGAGGCGCCCTTGGGGACCGCCGTCCCCGCCGGGTAGGAGAGCCAGCCGTAGGTCATGACCAAGGAGCCCAGGACGAGCGCCGGGAGGCCCACGAGGCCGTCCGCCCCCTCCGTCAGGGTCACCAGGGTGACGTGGAGCGGGACGGTCGCGTTGAGGGTGAAGTACTTCCCCGGGGAAAGGGTCAGCGTGAAGGCGCCCGAAGCGCCGGCGACCGAGGCGAGGAGATGGGTCCCGGGGCAGGCGTGCGAGTTCGTCCCGCACCCCCAGGCCTGGACGACGGTGGCGTCGGGGGCGCCCGTCCACGAGACGTTGTACTGGACCGAGTCCCCGATCGAGTAGGGGAGGTCGAGGCCGAGCGCCCCGGTGGGCGTCGGTCCCGAGAGGTAGTACCGGTGGGTCTCGTGGATGGGGGAGACGAAGACGGCCCCGCCGATCACGGCCAGGGCGATCCCGAGGATGATGAGCAGCGCGCGCATGGTCCCTACTCGAAGAGCTTCACCCTCCGTTCGACGTCCCGGTTCAGGCGGTCCACGCGGTAGAGGATGCCCATGCTGAGGAGCACGAGGTAGAGGAACGCGACGAGCGAGATCCCCACGATGCCCAAGTAGAGCCACGGGGTGGCGCCGCCCACGATCGCCGTGATCGCCCAGACCGCCGCGGCGAGCGCCGCCAGCGCGAGGATCATCATCCCCCCGAGGACCCCGACGAGGACCCGCTGCCTACTCCGTGCCAAGCGTCTTCCTCCGCTCGCGGGCGATGAGCCGGCGGCTGTAGCTCCGGCGGTAGCGCCAGTAGAGCATGGTGACCACGACCGCGTTCGCCGCGGCGATGGCCCCCAGGTAGCTGATGTACATCGAGGGGGGGATCTCCACCCCGGGCATCACCCCGCCCCAGACCGTCATCACGAGGAAGAACCCGGCGAGGAAGTTCCCGATGATCACGAAGAGCGGGCGGTCGCGCGGGTGGGTTTTCGAGCTCGTGAAGGGCTCCCGGTCGAGCCACGGGAGCGCGAGGACGAAGACGATGATCACGGCGGGGATCGCGATCCCCACGATCGCGGGGACGAGGGTGGCGCAGGACTGCACCGTGCAGAAGTCGAGGAACTTGTAGAGCCAGAGGAAGTACCAGTCGGGCTCCGGGGAGACCCCGCCGCTGGTCGGCGAGCCGTAGTAGGTGGGGAGGACCCAGGGCCAGATCGAGGAGATCAGGAAGAGCGCGCCCGCGTAGAAGAGCGCCCACTTCGTCATGTAGAGGAAGATCTTCGGGAAGAACCTCCCCGGCATCTTCTTGTCGTCGGCCTCGGTGAGCACGCGCTTGGCTTTCGGGTCGCTCGTGGCCTTGGGCGCGAGCCCGTGGGTCTCGAAGAGGCTGATGTGGGCGTAGAGGAGCCCGGCGAGGATCAGCGGGAGCCCCACGACGTGGAGCGCGAACATGCGCGAGAGGAGCGCCTGGCTCGTCCCGCTCCCGAGGATGATGGGACCGAGCATGCTGCCCCCGGGGGCGTTCAGCGTGAGCACGAGACCGACGTCCGTGGCGCCCACGGAGAGCGCGGTGTACGGCAGGAGGTAGCCGGTGAACCCCATGCCGAGCATGGAGACCAGGAGCAGGGTCCCGATCATCCAGGTGAGCTCGCGGGGGCGCTTGTAGACGCCCGTGTAGTAGCCGCGGAAGAAGTGGAGGAAGGCGAGGAAGATGGTGGCGTACGCGCCGTACAGGTGCGTGCTGAGCAGGAACTCCCCGAGCGGCACGCTGTTGATGATGTAGTAGGTGGACGCCCACGCCATCGGGGCGCCCGCGTAGTAGAGCCCGCCCGAGGGCGCCGGGGCGGTCGAGGGGACGTAGTAGAGGAGGAGCATGAGCCCCGTGATGACCTGGAAGAGGAACGCGGAGGCCACGAGGCCGCCGGTCCAGTACGCCGGCTTGAAGGAGAAGTCCGGCTGGGGGCGGACGGCCCACTTCTGGGTCCCGAGGCGCATGTCGACGAAGTCCCAGATGCGGTCGAGGCTGCGGTTGAAGAGGGGCTTGTACTCCGGCGTCGCGACCTCTCCCTTCTCTTCTTCCACGATCTAGGTCCTCCGTCAGGTGGGGCAGGTCTGCGTCGGGGTCTCGGGGCTCGAGGCCTTCACCGCGGAGGTGACGCCCTGGCCGCCGGCGAGCGTGCTCGTGTGTCCCTTGACCGGGACCCCGAGCGAGCCCACGGCGTAGAGGTAGCCGCTCGAATCGGTCGTGAGCAGCGTCTGCGGGATCGGGAGGACGGTCGGGCCCGACAGGATCTTCGCGCCCCCGCCGTTCGACGTGTCGCGGACCGACGGGTCGTAGGTGGAGCCGTGGCAGACGCAGTGGATGATCGAGTTCCCGCCGTTGTAGGAGCCGCACTGTCCGGGGGGGTAGTAGGAGATGTACGGAGGGATGCATCCGAGGTGCTGGCAGATCGCCGAGTAGGCCACGAGGTACGTCCCGTCCCCCTTCGGTAGGGCGTTCTGGGGGGCGGGGTTCCCGAGCTGGTTGATGTTGAGGAGCATGTTCGGCTCGTTCGTCAGCGGGTAGTCGAAGATGATCTGGCCGTTGTCCTTGTAGGTGTACTTGTACTGGCTGACGATGATCGGGGACCCGTCGTCGTAGAAGAGCTGGGTCCTCGGGTAGGCGGAGACCCCCTCCATCGGGGGCTGCAGGAGCTGGAGCGCGCCCACCGTGCCCGCGCCCGCGCCGACCGCGACCAAGCCTCCGATGGCGAGGAGCTTCAGGGTGTTGCGCTTGGACTCGTCCACTGTCTCCTGCTCCTTGGGGTTCGTCTCGGGAGCGGCGGACGCGACGCACCGGGGGGTCACGCGCCGGACCACGCCCGGGGTGGCGCTCACCATCATGGCGCGACGGAATTCGAGGCGGTTCTGGAGGAGCTCGGGTCCGCGCAGGGCCGCGGGGTCCACGCTCATTCCTCCTGTTCCCTCCGGCGTTTGAGCGCGATCTCCTCTTCCACCGTGACCGGCACCTCGGCGGCGTCCCCGGGGAGCTCCGCGCGGTCGGAATCCCAGTAGATGTAGAGCGCGATCCCGACCCCCATGAGGATGGCCGAGATCTCCGCGAGGTTGAGCGTCTGGAAGCAGTTCAGGGAGATCGGTCCCCACGTCAGCGAGCTGCCCGCGGGGCAGGAGACCTGGCCCGCCGAGCCCGCGGAGGAGTTGCCCGCCGGGGTCACCATCGTGCCCGAGGAGGGAGGGACCGTGGCGGCCGCCCCACCGGGGAGCACTACGACGAGGCCGGTCCCGAGGGCCACGACGAGCCCCAGGACGAGCGCGAACGGAAGGATCTTCACGAGGCCTTCCCTCCGGCGGCCACCGCGGGCTCGCCCGGCAGGGTCTTCAGGCTGGCGAGGGAGGTCTGGGACTCCTCGGAGGAGAGCGGGGACACGACGCGCGCGGTCCCGACGGACCAGAGTCCGGGGGTGGGGTTCGCGGGGGCCGTGGTTGCGGTGGCGGTGGCGGCCGCGGGCTTCGGCTCATCGACGAGGCCCTCCTTGACGTCCTTGAGGAGATCGTCGCGGAGATGGACGAACCGGGCGTACATCCGGCCCGCCTGCCGCAGCAGCTCGCGGTTGTCCCCCCCGAGGAGCAGCACTCCGCCCGCAATGAGGAGGATGAGCCAGTCGACGTCGGAAAACAGTCCCATCGCTAGTTGCCTTGGCCTCCGGCATGGCGAGGCGCATAAAATGTTAATCCCACACTTGAGATGCAAGAAAGGCGCGGAAGCGTTCCGAGACCCATCGTCCGCTCACGCCCCCACGGGCCGGCGGGCCCGCCGCTCGTAGCGCTGGGCGAAGAAGGCGCCGCCGAAGTAGAGCGCGATCATCGGGAGCGCGATGAGCATCATGGTGATCCCGGAATTGTCCGGGGTGATGACCATCCCGAAGATGAGGCACCCGAGGATCGCCCCCCTCCAGTGGCGCCGCCAGAACTCCGACTTGACGATGTGGAGGCGGGTCAGCGTGTAGATGAAGACCGGGAGCTCGAAGATGATCCCGAACGCCGTGGTGTAGAGGAGCGTGAAGGTGATGAAACTGTCCGCCGAGAGGTAGGGCAGGAGCCCCATCGCGGAGACGTACTTGAACAGCAGGAGGAAGGTGAAGGGGGTGAGCCAGACGAACGACAGGGTGAACCCGGCGATGAAGAGGATCGATCCGGGGATGGCAATGGACTTGAGGAGGGCCCGCTCGTTGTGGCGGAGCGCGGGCATGAGGAAGGCACCCACCTCGTGGGTGATCCACGGCATGCTCACCGCGAGGGCGAGCAGGAGGCCGATCTCCATCTGGGCGATCACGGAATCCCCGATGCCGATGTTCACCAGCGTCGTTCCCGGGGGGAGCATCCAAGCCCGGAGCCAGCCGAAGACCTGCGCGGTGACGTTGTAGAAGAGGTTCGGGTAGGGGTAGGGGACCGGCCAAGGGATCCCGGGGACCCGGGCCACCTTGATCTGGAACGTGAGGAAGAAACCGAAGAGGGGGGCGAAGACGTAGAGGATCCGCAGGGTCCTCCGGCGCAATTCCTCGACTATCGAGAAGAGTTTCTCGAGCTCGCTCATCGGGGAGGACGGGCGTTCGGTGGCAGGAGCGCCAGGCGCTTCCCGTCGGCGAGCTCCCGCTCCTCAAAGACCAGGAGCGGCTTCTCGGCGGGCGGGGAGAGGACGCGCCCGTTCTTCGTGCTGAACGCGCTGCCGCATCCCGCACACTGCCATCGGTCGAGCGAGGGGTCGAGGTGCAAGGGGGAACGGTCGAAGACGCACTCCCGGCTCGCGATCCTCACCTTGTCGTCGGCGCCCAGGACCGCCTGGCCGACCGTGAGGAAGGGGCCGGGCTGGAAGAGCCCCGGTCCGCGCTGGGTCCCCATCCAGGCGAACGCCAGGGGGCCCTGCCGGAGCTTCTCGCGGAACTCCATCATGGAAACGTAGGTGCCGCGGGCGACCAGGCACCACTCCGCATCGAGCAGGAGCGGCGGCGGCGCGCTCGCGCGGGGAGGGACGGCAAAGCTCGCGGGGCCGGGCGACGGGGCCGGCGGGCTCTGCGGGAGGAGGAGCGCCGCGCCACCCCCGATGGCCGAGGCCACGAGGCGTTTCAGCTCGTTGCGGCGGATCTCCCCGGTCTCGAGGTCGGACTGCGAGGAGGACATCCGGTAACCAGAGGACTACTTCGGGGTCGGGGCGGCCTTGGTCTGGCTGTCGGCGATCTCCTTGTCGACTTCCATCCGGCCCTTCTTGAACTCCCCGGTGGCGCGGCCCAGGCTGTGGGCGAGTTGGGGAATCTTGCCGGAGCCCCAGAACAGAACACCGGCGACGACCAGGATGATCAACCAGTCATCTATGCTGTCGAACACTGTACCTCTCGCTCTTTCGGGACTTTCAAATGGCTTATGTACTTTTCGTCAGACCCTCTTTACCCCCCCCCAGGGGCATCCCGGCCCCTCCCGCGGACCCCCCGGAACGTCAGGTGGACCGCTCGGGTTCGAGGCGGCGCAGGAGCTGGGTGGTGACCTCCACCAGGGGGTGGTGGGAGGCATGGTCCACCTCCACGTCGGCCAGCGAGTCGAGGTGGTGCTCGCGGGCCACCCGCTCGAGGCCGATCTCGACCTTCTCGAAGTCCCCCGGGTTCTCGCACGTGAGGACGAAGGCGGCCAGCTGCCGGAGCCCCATCTCCTTGGCGGCGAGGGCACGGTGGTGGCCGTCCACGAGGATGAACTTCTCCCCCTTCTGGAGCACCAGGATGGGCTCGGCGAAGCCCCGCTCGAGCTCGTAGCGGCGGCCCTCGAGCTCGTCCTCGTAGACCTTCCACTGGGTCGGGTGGAGCGTCGCCAGGAGGACCGTGCCCCGCCGGAGGGTGAAGGTCACCCCGTAGCGGTCGGCGAGGAGGCGCCGGAGGGTCTCGGCCTTCACCGGGGTCGCGCGCTCGAAATGGCTCCGCACCACGTCGAGGTTCGAGAGCATGCCTACGAGGACCCCTCCCTCGTCGATGATGGGGAGGTCCCGGAGACCGTAGCGGAACATGATGCGGGCCACGTCGTCGAGGTCCATCTCGGGCGTGGCGGTGTACGTCCCCTTGCGCATGATCGCCCGGAGGGTCAGCTGCTGCCGCTCGGCGTTCTTCAGGAGCTCCTTCGCGCTCACGAAGCCCACGAGGTGCATCCCGTCCGAGGTGACCGGCATGCCGTGGCGCCGGCTCTTGATGAGCTTGCGGATCGCCTCGCCGACGGTGGTCGTCTCCGGAAGGTGCTCGATGTCGAGCACCATGTAGTCGCGGACCTTCTCCGCCATGGGAGCCCTAGTCCCGCACCCGGAGCTCTTGCTTCTTCCGCACGAGCCGGATCTCGTCCTCGGGGGTGAGGTCCCACAGGAGGTCCTCGACCTCCGTGATGTTGCGCAGGAACTCCGCCTTGCTCTTCGTCTTCATCAGGTGCTCGAAGCGCCGGCGGGCCACGATGTAGGCGACCACCAGGTAGAGCCCGATGATGTCCAGGAGCGCCCCCACGACGACGAACGCGAGGACCCAGTCCACCGGCCCGGGCGAGGCCGGGCAGATGTTCGAGGAGGCCGGGCAGTCGGGGCCGAGGAGCGAGGGGACGTACTGCGAGAAGGGGACGTCCGTGAGGAGGGGGGTATAGGCCGCGAAGGCGGTGATGCTCAGGAACGCACCGACGGCCAAGACCGCGGCCGACATGGGAAGGCGGTACGTTCGGAAGAGGTTCCTCAGACGGGTGTTGAACGAGGCCTTCGACCTGGACATTCGTGAACGCCCCCCCTACTTCCGTCCCTTATTTACGGCTTTGCTCGCCTCGGCGAAGCCCTTCGCCCGCAGACGGCAGGAATCGCACCGGCCGCAGGGTCTCGCGCCACCGCGATAGCAGCTCCACGTGAGGTCCCACGGGACCCCCAGGCGCGTGCCGGTCCGGACGATGTCCGCCTTGGTCATCCGGAGCAGCGGGGCCTCGATGCGAGGGGCGCCGCGGCCCTCGACCCCGGAGGCCGTGGCGAGCCGCGCGAGCCTCCGGAAGGCCCGCAGATACTCGGGACGGCAGTCCGGGTAACCCGAGTAGTCGATGGCATTGACGCCGAGGTAGATCGCCGTCGCCCGCGTGCTCTCGGCGAGCGCCAGGGCGAGCGAGAGGAAGACGGTGTTGCGGGCCGGGACGTACGTCGGGGGGATGCCCTTCCCGATCTCGGCGTCGGGCCGGTCCAGGGGGACGCTGACGGAACGGCGGGTCAGCGCGGAGGGGGCCACGCGGGCGAGCGGAACGTCGAGCACGATCGACCGGGCCCCGTAGTGGCGGGCCACCGCCTGCGCCGCCTTCACCTCGCGCGCGTGGCGTTGGCCGTACTGGAGGGAGAGGGCGTAGAGGGGCCGGTGGCCCCGGTGGTGGGCGATGGCGAGCGCGGTGGCCGAGTCCATCCCGCCGGAGAGCAGGACGACCGCCGGACCGGCCGGGGCACCCATCAGTTCACCCCGGGAAGGAAGGGGACGAGCAGGAGCCAGCCCGCGGCGATGCCGACCGTGGCGGCCATCCCGATGAGGTTGACCGAGCTCTTGCCGATCCAGCCCCGGTTCTCCGCGGAGGCGCCGACCACGCTGTCGACCTGGCACCCCAGCCAGCCCGCGAGCGCGATGCCCAGGAGCCAGAGGACCCCCTCCGCCGCGAGCGCGGATCCCGCGATCCAGAACGCCAGGAACCCGAAGGCGGCCGTGAGCAACGTGGCCCCGAGCGCGGCGAGCTCGCCCCGGAGGCTGATCCCGCCGTTGGTGCCGGGCTTCACGGGAGCGAATCCGAGGATGCTCACCGCGCCCGGTGCCAGCACCCCGATCTCGGAGGCGAAGGTGTCGGCCGCCCCGAAGGAGATCGCCGCGGTGAAGAGGAAGGGGGCGAGGTCGGAGTACGCATCGGTCCCGGGAAGTGCGATGGGGAGGACCAGGATGAGGGGGATCACCGTGTGGGCGAGCACGTTCGCCACCCCCCGCTCTCCCTGCTTCCCCTCCCCCACCTTCTGCGCCTGCTTCTCGGAAAGTCGGTAGCGGGTCACCACCGCCCCCTCGAAGACGAAGAAGAGCATGACGGCGAGATAGGGGATCCCTCCCAGGACGAGGAAGGCGATGCCGAGGACGGCCGCCGTGACCGAGGCGGTCGCGGTGAGGACCTGGAACCGGACCGAGAGGATCGCGAGCACCAGCATGGTGGCGACCATCGCGGCCGCGATCGCGAGGCCCACGGGGCCCAGGGAAAGGTCACCGAGCAGCGGAGTGCCCATGAGAGGGGAGGGGAGCCCGTCCCCTTTGAAGCCTTTGCCCGACCGAACGCCCCCGAGAAAGCTCACGTCGCGCCGGAGGGAGGGCGGTCAGACCCCTCCGCGGTCGCCTAGGTGAAACGGAGGTTCCGGAACCGGGCCCGCAGCGTCCGCACCTCGCCGCGCACGTTCGCGGACTCGAGCCCGCCTCTCCGGACCAAGGCGGCGGCACGCCGCATCTCCTTCGGGCCCATGCCGATCCGCGTCGCCTCGGCGGTGCCCATGCGGCCGACGAGATCGATGATGAGGTCCTGGCTCTCCAGGCGCCGGGCGAAGGTGGTCGGGCCGATGCCATAGCGCTGTTTCAACGACGGCACGTCCAGGAAGACCTGGTGGGAGGCGGTGTACCCCTCGTCCTTGCCGAGCACGGGGACGCCCTCCTCGTCGAGCCCGCGGGCGAGGGCCTGCGAGTTCTCGATCACGGCGTCGGCGTAGGCCGAGCCGGCGCGCTCCGTCTCGAGGAGCGCCTGGCCGAGCGCGGCAATCCGGTTCCAGTGGGCGTTGTCCACGGTGCGCCACGTCATCGCCCCGTCCATCTGCAGGAAGAGGTCCTCCCGGTTCGTGGCGATGACCCCTCCCTGGGGTCCGAAGAAGCTCTTGTGGGTCGACCCGTAGACCACGTCCGCTCCCTCACCCAGCGGGTCCTGGAACCGACCGCCCATGACGAGCCCGAGCACGTGGGAGGCGTCGTAGAAGAGGAGCCCGCCGACCTCGTGCACCGCCTCGGCGATCGGGGCCATCGGGTAGGGGAAGAGGAAGAAGCTCTGCCCGAGCAGGACCGCGTTGGGCTTCTCCCGCCGGATGTACGCGGCGAGCTCGTCCGGGTCGGCCCGGTGGGTCGGACCGTGCAGGGGAAGCGGCAGGACCTGGTGGCCGAGCACCGCGGGCAGGAATCCGGGGGCGTACCCGTCGTACCCCCCGTCGGGGGGAAAGACCGCCATGTAGCGCGCGCCGCGGGGGAGGAGGGAGGAGAGCACCGCCATCGCCGCGATGTGGCCCGAGAGCGGGCGCACGATCGCGTGCTGGGCATGCAGGAGCCGCGCCGTGACGCGGGCGGCCAGCGCCTCGACCTCGTCGGTGTAGCGCGTCCCGCCGTACCCGTTGTCCACGATCTCGCCCTCCACCGACTGGTGGAGCGGCAGGGTGTAGCGCCGTCCCAGGTCGGTCGCGAGATAGTGCTGGACCGCGGGGGACGTGACGTTCTCCGAGGCCAGCAGATTGAGCGTCGTGCGGCCGCGCCACTTCTCGTGGGCGGCGACGAGCTCCTTGAGCGTGAGCTCCTCCCTCCGGTTGTTCGCCGCGACGGTCCCCTTCACACCCGCCCGCTTCGAGGTCATGGATCTCGCGGGTCCGAGACGGCGCGGGACATATCACCTAGCGGGAGGAAGGGACCCCGGGGGCGCGCCACCGGGACGAGCGGGGCCGGGGGCCCGGACGGACCGCCGGCTCACCAGATGCTGACCCGGCGCTCCTCGGGCGCCCGCATGGGGGCCCCGGGCGGGATGCGGAACGCCTCCCAGAAGGGAGGGAAGTTCACGAGCGGCCCGATGGCCCGGTAGGGTCCGGGGGAATGCGGGTCGATGGTCAGCCGGCGGCGCAGGTCGGGTTCCCGGGTGTTCTCGCGCCAGAGCTGGGCGTAGGCGAGGAAGAACCGCTGGCGCGGGGTGAGCCCGTCGTGGGTCCCGTCCGGGGTGCGCCCGTCGGCGAGGCGCCGCTCGAGCGCCTCGAAGGCGATGCTGATCCCCCCCAGGTCGGCGATGTTCTCGCCCATGGTGAGCTCGCCGTTGATGGGGGTCCCCCGCAGGGGCTCGTAGCTCCCGAACTGGTCGACGATCCGGCGCGACCGGCGCGTGAACTCCGCGGCGTCCGAGGGCGCCCACCAGTCGCGGAGGTTGCCGGAGGCATCGTACTTCCGCCCCTGGTCGTCGTAGCCGTGGGTGATCTCGTGGCCGATCACCGCCCCGATGGCCCCGAAGTTCACGGCGTCGTCCAGGGTGACGTCGAAGAAGGGCGGCTGGAGGATCCCCGCCGGGAAGACGATCTCGTTCTTCGACGGGTCGAAGTAGGCGTTCACGGTGGGAGGGGTCATGAACCACTCCGCGCGGTCGACGGGACCTCCCGCGCGCTGGAGCTGACGGCGCACCTCGAAGCCGGACGCCCGGCGGAGGTTCCCGAGATAGTCGGTCCGGGAGATGCGGACGGAGGAGTAGTCCCGGAAGCGCTCGGGGTGGCCGATCTTCGAGGTGAACCGGTCGAACTTCTCGAGGGCCCGCGTCCGGGTGACCGGGGACATCCACTCGAGGCGCGCGAGGCGCTCGCGGAAGACCGTGCGCAGGTCCCGGACGAGCTCCTCCATGCGGCTCCGCGCCTCGGGAGGGAAGTGCCGCCGCACGTAGAGCTCCCCCAGGGCCTCGCCCATCGCCCGGTCGATGGTGGTCGCCGCCCGGCGCCACGGAGGCTCGGGCCGGTCCTGCCCCAGGAGGCGGCGGTGGAAGAAGGCGAAGTCCTCGGCCTCGACCTCGTCGTGGAGGAAGGAAGCGGCCTCGTGGAGGAACTGCCACCGGAGATAGGCCTTCCAGTCGGAGAGGTCGTGGCCGGGCAGGGCGCGGTCGAGCGCCTCGAAGAACTCGGGCTGCCCCACGATGACCCCCGGGACCGGCGGCAGGCCGAGCATCGAGAGGTAGCGGGGCCACTCCAGGTGCGGGTAGCGCCCCGCCAGGTCCTCGATCGAATAGGGATGGTAGTTCTTCTCGGGGTCGCGGAGCTCCGCGCGGCGGCGGCTGGCCTTCGCCAGCTCGGTCTCGAGCGCGAGCACCGTCTTCGCCCCGGCGCGGGACTCGGCCGGGGAGTCGCCCGCCAGGGCGAAGATCCGGCCCACGTGACGGAGGTAGTGCCCCCGGACCTCCCGGAACGGCTCCTCCAGGTAGTAGTCGCGGTCGGGCATCGCGAGCCCTCCCTGGTAGAGGTAGACCGCGTAGACCGAGCTCTGCTTCCGGTCGGGATGGACCCGGGGCTCGAACGCTCCGCGGACGCCGGCCCGGTGGAACCGGGCGAGCATCGCGATCACATCGCGGTTCGAGCGCATCCTCTCGATCGCCGCGAGGTCGGCCAGGATCGGGCGGAAGCCCAGCCGGTTCCGTCGCTCCGTGTCGAGCGCCGAGGCGTAGAAGTCCCCCACCTTCCGCGCCACCCCGTCGGGGCTCTCGCGGGGCAGGGCCGCGGCCTCCTCGAGGATCCCGTGGAGGAGGCGGAAGTTCCGTTCGATGAGCTCGTTGAACGCGCCCCAGCGGGTCTTGTCCGCCGGGACGGGATGGGCCTGCGTCCAGGAGCCCGTCGCATATCGGTAGAAGTCCCGGGCCGGTTCGGCGGTCCGGTCCATGTGCGCCACCGAGAAGCGGGGGACGTCGTCCCCGGTCGGGGACACCGCCCGTCGGGAGGTCGGAGGGCGCCGGCGCGCCGCGGGGGTGGCCCGTCCCCGCGACGGGGCCGTTCGCGGGGGCTTACGCGAGGTCTTGCGCACCATGGGCCTGGAATGTCCGGGGGGGTGCCACGACCGCGAAGTGGGCTCGGCCGGATTCGAACCGGCGACCTGGTGTGTGTGAGACACCCGTCATAACCACTAGACCACGAGCCCTCGGCCCCTCCACCGTCGCAAGTTCATCAACCTTCCGGACGGCGGTCCGGAGGCCCCTCACCACGAGGGGCTCGACCATTCCGTGAGCGACCGGGACACCGGCAAGCTCGGGGGGAACTCGACGGTCTCGTCCCGTCCCGCCCCATAGCTCACCAGGCTCACCGGGACCCCGGTCTCCTCGCCGACGTAGCGTAGGTACTGGATGAGCTCGCGCGGAAGCGCCTCCCATCCCTCGTTCCGGATCCGGTCCTTGAGCGCGGGCGTGAACTCGCCCCAGGAGGGGAAGGTCTCGTAGACCGGTTCGATCTTCTCGAAATCCTCGGCCACGGAGGGGGGGTAGTCCGTGAAGCGGGTCCCGTCCCGGGCCTGGTAGGCGGTGCCGACCTTGACCTCGTCCTCGCCTCCGAGGACGTCGACCTTGGTGACCGCGAAGGAGGTGAACCCGTTGACGCGGGCGGCGTAGCGCAGGAGCACCAGGTCGAGCCAGCCGCACCGGCGGGGCCGTCCCGTCGTGGCGCCGCGCTCCCCGCCCCGCTCGCGCAGGCGTTCGCCCGTGGCGTCGAAGAGCTCGGTGGGGAACGGCCCGTTCCCCACGCGCGTCGCGTAGGCCTTCGTGATCCCGAGGATGGAGTCGAGCTCCCGTGGCGGAAGTCCCGCCCCGGTGAAGGCCCCGGCCACGGTCGTGTGGGAGGAGGTGGTGTAGGGATAGGTCCCGTAGTCGATGTCGAGGAGAGAGCCCTGGGCGCCCTCGAGGAGCACGTGCTCCCCGTGCTCGATCGCCCGCCACAGGAGCGGTTCCGTGGGATGGATGTAGGTCTGGAGCTCCTCGTAGGCGGCGTGGAGCTCCGCGGCCACCGTGTCGATGGGGGGGAGTTCGCGTCCTTCCCCGTTGATGTGGGACTTCACCCGGTAGAGGCGCTCGAGACGCTCATGGAGGAGATGGGGCCGGGCGAGCTCCCCGAGCCGTATCCCCCATCGCCCGGCCCGGTCCTCGTAGGCCGGTCCGATGCCGCGCAGGGTCGTGCCCCCGGGGGTCTTGCCGCGCATCTCCTCCTCCCAGGCATCCTCGATACGGTGCCAGGGGAGGATGACGTGCGCCCGGTCGCTGAGATAAAGGGTACCCCGGAAGAGGCCGGCCTGGCGCAGGGAACGGATCTCACCCACGAGGTCCGTGGGCGACACGACCATGCCGGGACCGCCCACCGCGGAGCAGTCGCCGCGCAGGATCCCGCTCGGGATCTGGTGGAGCACCACGCGCTGGCCGTCGATCACGATGGAGTGGCCGGCGTTCGGCCCGCCCTGGTAGCGGACCACCCAGTCTGCCGATCCGGCAAGGTAGTCCGAGATCTTCCCCTTGCCCTCGTCCCCGAATTGGGCCCCTACGACTGCAGTGACCGGCGTACGCCTTCCCCTCGAACGGGGCTAGTCGCAGGGGCGGATAAGGGTTGTTTTGTGGCCTCGCCCCTGCAGGGCGTGGACTACTGCTGCGGGTACGGGGGCTGGTTCGGGTCCGCCCCCGAGGGGTAGCCGGGGGCCGGCTCAGCGGGCGGGGCCTGCTGGTCCGCCGGTGGGCTCTGCTGGTTCCACTGCTCGACCCCTGCGTTCTTGCCCTTGTGGCTCGACCCGCCCTGGCGGCGGCGCCGGAAGATCAGGACCGCGAGGACCGCGCCGATTAGGACCACGAGCAGGAGGATGAGGTCCGCGACCGTGAAGGTCGTGCCCGCCCCGAAGATCGTGTAGTCGAGCATGCTCGGCGAACCGTTCACCGCCACCGCATTGACCGTGCTCGCGCCGCCAACCCCCTGGATGACGGCCACGAACTGGATCAGGATGACCCCGTTCCCGGCGCTCGAGGGGATGGTGACCGAGAACGTTCCGGAGGTCGAGGTCTCCAGGACCTCCACCGGTTGCTGGTTCGAGTTCGTGATGCTGATGTTCACGGTGAAGACCTTGGGGGCCCCGGCGTTCCCGGTCGGGGTGAGCGTGTAGCCGAAGTTGAGGGTCTGGCCCGGCTGGTAGGTCCCCGTGGCGTACGACGACGGCGTCTTCAGGGTCACGATCAGGATGTAGCCCGAGTTCTCGTGGAGCTGAACGTTCTGGCCCGAGATGATACCATTCGCGGTCGTCTGCGCGACCACGGTCACCGTGTAGCCGGGGAGCGTGCCGGTCTTCGGGACATTGAAGTTGAAGGAGGTCCCGCTCACGGTGGCGTTGTAGAGGATGACCCCTCCGCTGGAGACGAGCCCGAAGTACGTCGCTCCGTTGAAAACGCTACCAACCGTGGAGATGGAGACCGTGATCGTGTCCCCGGGGTTGTAGTAGGCCTCATTGGTCGTGACGACCAGTTCGGGAGGGTTGACCGCGGCGCACGCACTGTAGCCGGCGGTGGAGGCGGTGTTGTTGTTCGCCAGCACCACGAGCTGGACCGAGCCGGTCTCGGTCACGGGGATCGAGATGCTTGGGAGCGATCCGGAGGTCCCGGAAATACCGGTCCCCATCCCCAGGATGACCTGGTTGCCGCTCGAGCAGTAGCTGTCGGAGTAGAGGATCGCCTCCCACCAAGTCGCGGACCACCCACCGGAGGGAACCCCGCCGGTGTAGGTGGAGAGCGTGAAGTTCGAGTGCACGGTGTCCCCGCCGAAATACTGCCCGGCGTTGAGCTGCACCTCGACGATCGCAGAGGGGATCACGTTGATCCGCACCGAGGTCCAGACCGTCACGTGGATGGCGGGGTTGTTGGAGTCGGTCATGGAAATCGTGACGTTGAGGGAACCCGTCCCGAGGTTCGTGGTCTGGACGACCCCGCTCGCGATCCCCTGGGTGTTCGTCGTCATGGAGGACGGGAACCCGGGGATCGTGACCGTGTTACCATTGAAGTAGAAGGCGGCGGATGCGTTCTGGTCCGCCCACGGAAAGTTGCCGCCAGCGGTCGGGACCATCGCGGTGACCACGAGGAGGAAGTTCGCGCCAGGGCTGAAGGAATTGTAGCAGTTCCCGTTCGCACCGTAGGTGGGGCGGGGGCAGAGGGAGATCGACGGGGTGTTCCCGATGTCCAGGGAGGCGCCGCCCTGCTCGGTCCCGGAGCCGTTGGGCAACGAGGCGTTGGCCACAACGGTGAAGATGATGGTCGACCCGTAGGAGGCGTTCACAGGCACCGTAAAGGGCTCGGCGATGAAGTTGGAGGGGGTCGGATGCTGGTTCAGGTTCGGGACGAGCTGGCTGTACATGGGCCTGTTGGTCGGAGTGTAGTAGGCGACCACGAACACGGAGTTGACATTGGCCTGCGGGCCGTCGTTCGTGTTGTTGAACACGTTGATGTAGAGCGTCGCGGCGTCGCCGGGCAGCTTGTAGGGGCGGTCGAAGGTGACGTAGACGTTGTACGGCGTGTAAGCTCCCGGGGTGGCGGATAGGGAGTGGGAGGAGGGGGTCGCCGGAGCGGGAGCCGCGCTGGCATTCCAGGCCAGCCCTCCCGAAGCCAGCAGAAGGGCAATCAAGCCAACGCTATACCAGGCTGTTCTGGACGTCTGCATACCCCTACAGACAGCGTGGGAGGATAATAAAGGTTAGTTTATGCGTTCGATGAGGCTACCACCCTGCAAACGGGCCCAAAACAGGGCGATTTTCGACGTCTGCCACCCGTATGGATAATCCCGAGCGCGAGAAGATGAGAAGGCGTGTCACACAGCAGGCCTTAAGGAGTATTTGGGTTCACCGTGGGCCATGCTCTCTACGCGGGTCCGGGAGCTTGAGATGTCGGGCATCCGGAAGATGTTCGATGCTGCCCCTCCCGACGTGGTGAACCTGGGGCTCGGCGAGCCGGATTTCGACCCCCCGGAGGAGGTCCGTGAGGCGCTCTTCCAGGCCGTCCGCCAAGGATTGAACAAGTATGGGCCCTCGGCCGGCATCGCCCCCTTGCGCGAGGCGATCGCGCGGAAGTATGCCCGCCACGACCCGACCACCACGCTCGAGAACGTCCTCGTGACCGTGGGAGGATCCGAGGGCCTCGCGGTCGTCGCCCTCAGTATGTACAACCCCGGGGACGAGGTGCTGGTCCCCAACCCGGGCTTCGTGCTCTACGGCCCCCACGCCCGCCTGGCCGGGGCGCGCCCCGTGCCCTACCCCCTCACCAAGGAGAACTCCTTCCTTCCGGACCTCGACGGGCTCGAGAAGCTCATCACCCCCCGGACGAAGGCCATCGTGGTGAACTCCCCCTCCAACCCCACCGGGGCGGTCATCCCCCGGAAGATGGTGGACCAGATCTGCGCCCTGGCCAACGCCCACGACCTGGCCGTGATCTCGGACGAGGCCTACGACGAGATCGTCTACACCACCGAGCCGTTCACGAGCTTCTGGGGGAGGGCGGACAAGGTGGTCGTCGTGAACTCCTTCTCCAAGACCTTCGCCATGACGGGGTGGCGCCTCGGCTACCTCCTGGCGCCCCGTGCTTTCGTGGCCGAGGCCAACAAGATCCACTACCATCTGGTGGCCTGCCCGGCGACCCCGCCCCAGATCGCGGCGCTCAAGGGCCTCGAGGTCTCCGCCCCCGCGACCCAGGCGATGACCCGGGAGTTCCGCGCCCGGCGCGACATCATCGTGAAGGGGCTCCGCGCCATCCCCGGCATGTCGATCGTCTCCCCCAAGGGGGCCTTCTACGCCTTCCCCGCCATCGACTGGGGGGACCGTTCCGACGTGGAGGTCGCGCAGGGGCTGCTCCGCAAGGGACTGCTCCTCACCCCGGGCACCTCCTTCGGGAGCCTCGGGGAGGGCCACCTCCGGCTCTCCTTCGCCACCTCGCGGGACAAGATCCAGCGCGCCCTCGAGATCCTGCGGGCGTACGCGGACGACCGGTCGTGAAGACCCTCATCTTGGGACTCGCGTTCCGGGCCCTCGCGCGCGTCAACCGTGATCCGGAGAAGCAGCGGGCGCTCGCGCAGATGGCCGATGAGATGCTCGCCCTCTCCCAGATACCGCGGAAGCCGGTGCACAAACCCGTGGGAAATCGGTAAATAGCGAGTGGGGAATGGTCGGTACGATGACGGAGATCCGGGGCTTCCAGATGGGCACCGAGCGGCTCAAGCGCGGCTTCGCGCGGATGCAGCAGGGCGGGGTCATCATGGACGTCACCACCGCGGAGCAGGCGGCCATCGCCGAGGAGGCGGGTGCGGTCGCCGTCATGGCCCTCGAGCGGGTGCCCGCGGACATCCGTGCCCAGGGCGGGGTCGCGCGCATGGCCGACCCGAAGAAGATCCGGGAGATCATGGGCGCCGTGAGCGTCCCGGTCATGGCCAAGGTCCGCATCGGTCACGAGGGCGAGGCGCGCATCCTCGAGGCCCTCGGAGTCGACATGATCGACGAGTCCGAGGTGCTGACCCCGGCCGATCCCTTCTCCCACGTGAACAAGCACGCCTACAAGGTCCCGTTCGTGTGCGGGGCGCGCAACCTGGGCGAGGCGCTCCGGCGCATCGACGAGGGCGCGGCCATGATCCGCACCAAGGGCGAGGCCGGCACGGGCAATGTCATCGAGGCCATCCGCCACATCAAGACGATCGCCGCGGAGATCCGCCTGCTCGCCCCCATGGACGAGAGCGCCCTCGCGGAGTACGCCCGCAAGGAGCGGGTACCGGTCGCACTGGTCAAGGAGACGCGGGACCTCAAGCGGGTCCCGGTCGTGAACTTCGCCGCCGGGGGCATCGCGACGCCCGCGGACGCCGCCTTCTGCCGGATCCTCGGCGTGGACGGGCTCTTCGTCGGGAGCGGGATCTTCAAGTCCACGAACCCGGCCAAGGTGGCCCGGGCGATCGTGGAGGCCTCCCTCCACTACGAGGATGCCGCGAAGCTCATCGAGGTCTCGTCGGGGCTGGGCGAGCCCATGAAGGGGATCGACGTCGCCACGCTCTCCCCCGCCGAACTGATGCAGGTCCGGGAGTAGGGCCTGGCCTCCCGAACCCGATGCGGATCGTCCACGTCTGCCCGTTCTTTGAACCCCATGTGGGCGGTGTCGAGAGCCACGTGGCGATGGTCGCCACCGAGCTCGCCCGCCGCGGTCACGACGTCACCGTCCTGACCTCCCGGCACGACCGTCACCTCCCGCTCCGCGAACGGCACCCCGCGGGGTTCGAGATCGTCCGCACCCCGACGTTGGCCACCCTCTTCGCCACCCCCCTCACCCTCCGGGTGGGGCGGAGCCTGGAGCGGCTCCCGGCCGACATCGTGCACATGCACTACCCGCCGCCGGTCACCTCGTACTTCGCCGCCCGCGTGCTGCGGCGGGGGAAGACCCCCGTCTGCCTGACCTACCACTGCGACCTCGACCTCGAGGGGCCGGTCGGGGCCCTCCTCACGGGCCTCTACCAGCGCCTCTTCCTGCCCCCCACGCTCGAGGTGGCCGACCGGATCGTCGTCCATACGGAGGGCTACGGGAAGACCTCCCGCTACCTGCGGAACGTTCCCCTCGCGGTGATCCCCTCCCTCGTCGACACCTCCAGGTTCCAGGTCGCACCGGACGATCCGGCGCTGCGCCGCCAGGTCGGGGCGGAGGGCCGCCGGGTCGTCCTGTTCGTCGGCCGGCTCGTCCCGCACAAGGGGGTCGACGACCTCATCCGGGCCGTCGGCCAGCTGCCGCCCGACGTCCTCCTCGTGATCGTCGGACGGGGACCGGAGCGGCGCAACCTCTCCCGGCTCGTGGAGGAGGAGGGGCTCCGCGACCGCGTCCGCTTCGTGGGGGGCGTGAGCATGGAGGACCTCCCCCGCTACTACCACCTGGCGACCCTCGTCGCCTCCCCCTCCCAGAACCGGCTCGAGGGGTTCGGGCTCACCCCCGTCGAGGCGATGGCCTCCGGGCGCCCCGTGATCGTCGCGGACATGCCCGGGATGCGCGAGGTCGTCGAGGACGGGAAGGACGGGCTTCTCGCCCAGCCCCTCCTGGCGGAGGATCTGGCCGCCAAGTGCCGTTCCCTGCTGGACGACCCGGCGCGCATGGCCGCGATGGGACGCGAGGCGCGCGCGAGCGCCGAGCGCAAGTACAGCATACCGGTGGTCGTCGAGCGGCTCGAGGAGCTCTACCGTACTCTTATCGACGGAGCGCGCGCATCTCCCGCGTGAGGCGCTCCGCCTCCCGGCCCGCCGCCTCCTTCCAGTCGCTGCCCGAGGAGGCGTAGAGGATGCCGCGCGAGGAGTTGATGAGGAGCGCGCCCCCGGAGGTGCCCTGCCCCCGGGTCACGGCGTCCGAGAGCGAGCCGCCCTGGGCCCCGACCCCGGGGACCAGAAGTGGGAACCCGGGGCCGAGGGCCTCCCGGGCCCAGGAGAGCGCCTCGGGATAGGTCCCCCCCACGACGGCGCCGAGCCCGCCCGGTCCCCCGAGGGTGCGGAGCCGCGGGACGAGCGACCGCCAGAGCTCCTCCCCCTGCTGGGTCCGGGACTCCTGGAGGTCCGACGCGCCGGGGTTCGACGTGTGGAGCAGGACGAAGACCCCCCGTCCGGGCGGCCCGAGCGCGGCCTGCACGGAGTCCCATCCCAGGTAGGGGTTCATGGTCATGGCATCGAAGCCGAACCGGCCGAAGACCCCCTCCCGGTAGAGCTCCATCGTGGAGGGGATGTCCGAGGCCTTGAGGTCGAGGATCGTGAGGTGGTCCGGGCCGATGAGCTTCGGCAGGCCGAGGAGCGCCCGGATCCCCTCCTCCCCGAAGGCGAGGTAGCTCGCGAACTGCATCTTGTAGGCGACGCAGTGCTCCCGGGTCGCCTCCACGATGCCGGAGAGGAACGGCTCAAGGGCCTGCGCGGCCCCCTGGTGCGCGAACGGAGAAGGGAACGCCGAGGGGCGGGGATCGAGCCCCACCGTGAGGAACGTCTCGCGACGCCGCAAGGCCTCGTCCAGCCGTTCCGAGAAGGGGGAGGCCATCGGGGTTCGGGACGCCGGGCCGGGTATTACGCTTACGTCCCGGAGGGAGGTCGGCCCGGCCCTTCGGCCGGCCCCTCCTCCGACCACTCCTCCGAGGGGGGCGCCTTCGGAGGGGGGGTCTCCGTCGCGGGACCCGCGTCCGCATCCTCCCCTTCCGACTCGTCCCACTCGGCGGAGGCCGGGGGAGCCTCGGCCGCCCCCGCGGTGGGGGCGTCCGTGGCGGCGGCCGCCGCGGGAGCCGCCGCGAGCGTTCCGGCGCCCTCGCCACGGGAGGAGCGGCGGCGGCGTTCCACGAGCCAGACCCCCACCAGCGCGACGATCGCGACCAGCAACGCCAGGAGCAGGTAGAACCCGAGGGAACCGACGACGGAGCTCGGGCTCGCCGTGTTGCCCTGGGCCGGTGCGGTCACCTCGAGGACCACGATACCCCGGGTCATCGCGTGCGTGGCGTCGGAGACCGTCACGCTCACGGTGACGTTGCCCGCCTGCGTCGGCGTGCAGATGAGGGCGGGGTCATTGATCGTGGAGCATCCCGCGGGCAGGCCGGAGTACGCGTAGGCGTAGGGGGCAACGCCCCCCGTCACCGAGACCGCGAACGTGACGGTGGTGCCCAACGCAGACGGGTTGGGGGTGACCGTGAAGCCCTTGATCGTGAGCGGGACGGGGGAGGACCCGCGCACCACCGTGAGAAGGGCGCTCGCGCCCACCGCGTGACCGGCCGCATCGGTCACCGAGGCCGCGACGGTGAAGTTCCCGGTGCTCGTGGGCTTGCACGGGAGCTGGGAGGTGTTGGCGGACGTGCATCCCGCGGGGAGCGAGGAGTAGCTGTAGGTGTACGGGGAGGTGCCGCCGGAGACATCCGCCTCGAGCAGGGTGGTGGATCCGAGGCCGATGGTGGAGGGGGAGACGACGAGCGTCAATGAGGGATACCCGGACGGGGCCATCACTTCGAGCGCGACGGGGCCGGCAGTGGCGGAGCGACCCCCGGAGTCGGAGACCGTCACGGAGAGCGAGTAGTTCCCCGCGACCGACGGTGTGCACAGCAACGAGCGCACGCTGCTCGAAAGGCATCCCGCCGGGAGCCCCAGGAAGACGTACTGGTACGGGGACGTTCCCCCCGACACCGTCACGTTGAGGTAGGTCGACCCGCCGAGCAGGAGACGGGAGGGTGAGACCGTGAAGGCCGTGACCTGGAGCGGGCCGATCGGGGCCGTCACGTTCACGGCGACGACCGGGCTCGTCGCGCCCCAGCCGTTCGCATCGGTCACCGACACGGTGATCGAGGCATAGAGACCGATCTGCGTGGGCACGCACGGCAGGGAGGAGAGGTTCGACGAGATGCATCCCGTGGGGAGGTTCGCGTAGACGTAGGTGAACGGGGCGGTACCCCCCGTCACCGTGGCATTGAGGACGGTGGAGTTCCCGAGCACGATCGACAGGGGCGTCGCCACGAGGCTCACGGAGGGCGGGAGGACGACGTTGAACGGGGCGGTGGGGCCGCTCGTGTTGCTGAGGCTGTTCGATCCGATGACCCGCACGGCGACCGTGAGGTACGACCCCGGCGCCAAGGGGGAGCAGGCGAGCGACGAGGTGTTGGACGAGCCGCACCCCGCGGGGAGATTGAGGTACACGTACGTGTATGGTCCCTGACCGCCCGAGGCGGTCACGTTGAGGTAGGTGCTCCCGCCGAGGGGGATGAGGGAGGGCGAAGCGGTGAACGCGACGATCGTGGGCGCGGTGGGGGGCGGCAGAACGGTGAGCGTGACGGGGGCGCTCGTGGTGGCGGCCCCCAGACTGTCGCTGACGACCACCGTGATGTTGGTGTAGTTCCCCGCCGCGGTCGGGGTGCACGGGAGGCTCGACGCGTTCGAGGTCACGCACCCCGCGGGGAGGTTCTGGTAGACGAACGAGTAGCTCCCGACCCCGCCCGAGGCGGTCACGCTGAAGCTCGCGGTAGCTCCGAGCGTGATCGTGGCGGGAGCGACGGTGAAGGCGGAGACCAACGGGCCCTGGTCCACGACCTGGAGCGTGACGGAGGCGTTGGAGACCGAGAAACTGAGGGAGTCGGTGACGGTCACCGTGATGTTGGGATAGGTGCCCACCTGGGTGGGAGTGCACGCCCACGACGCGCCGTCGATCGTCGCGCAGCCCGGCGGAAGGGCCGTGTACACGTAGTGGTAGGGGGTCAGCCCTCCCTGGACCGAGACGTTGAGATCGGAGGTACCGCCGATGGGGATGATGGCCGGCGAGGCGGTGAAGGAGGTGATGGCGGGATCGGGAAGGACGGTGATCATGACCGCCGCGCTCGTGTTCGAGAGCCCCAGCCGGTCCACGGCCGTGACCGTCACGTTGTAAGTACCGGGCACCGTGGGCGTGCACGCCAGGGTCGAGGAGTTCGCGGTCGCACAACCGGGAGGGAGACCCGCGTAGGAGAGCGCATATGGAGTATCGCCCCCCGTCACGGTGGCGGTGAATGTCAGGCCCTGGTTCGCGTCCCGGAGCGTCCGGTTGGCGGAGAGACCGGTCCCCATCGGGCCGTCCAAGAGCCACGTGTCGTTCTGGCCCGGACCGGTCCGGGAGGTCGCCCCGCCGAAGAGGACCACGTTGCCCTCCGAGGGGTCCGAGATCATCGCGCCGAAGCGCGGCGAAGGCGCCCGGGGCGTGGAGAGGTTCACCCATCCCGTGCCCGTGAAGGCCCACGTGTCGTTGTAGACGCCGGTGCCGGAGTAGCCGCCGAAGAGGATGACGCACCCGCACTGGACGTCGTAGGACATGGAGGACCCCGCGCGGGGACCCGGCGTGGGGCCCGTGAGGGCCGACGTGACGTTGGTCCAGGCTCCCCCGGAGAACTCCCACGTGTCACCGTAGAACTGGGTGCCCTGGACGCCCCCGTAGAGGACGATCCGGTTCAACGCGGGGTCCGAGACCATCCCGAACATGTCGCGGGAGCCGGGGTTCACCGCGGTGCCCGGGTACTGCGTCCAGGTCCCCTTCGAGTAGTTCCAGGTCTGGGTGTTGTAGGTCGAGCAGGTGCCCGTCGCCCACGTGACGCATCCCCCGAAGAGGACGAGGTTCCCGAGGGGCGGTTCTGCCGCGAGCCCTCCGATGAAGGTCCACGGCTGCGGGCTGGGACCGTTCGCCTGCCAAGTGCCGCCCGGGAGTAGGTCCCAGTAGCCCTGGTACGGACACCCGTTCCCCGTGGTGCACCCGCTGTACATCATGACGAGGGAATCGGCAGGATCGTAGCTCATCATCTGTCCCCAGCGGCCCAGTTGAGGACCGTTGGCCGAGGGGTGGGAGGTCCATCCACCTAGCTGCGTGAACGTCCAGTTGTCGTTCAGGTACGTGGCGGAGGAGATCTGGACCCCGCCGTAGAGGACCGAGTCCCCGTTCGCGGGGTCCTCCGACATGCCCCCGAAGCTCCGCTGGGAAGGTACGACGGGATACCGGGCGGACTCGTTGAACCAGCCCCAGGAACCCGCGGCCAGGGGAGCGAGGGGGACGACGCTCCCCCGGGGAGCCGTCACCACCCGGGCCGTGAGCATGGGCGGAGCGTGAAGGGAGGGAGCGGCGTATCCCACCGCAACGGCCGGGAGGGCGACCAGTGCCACCATCCCCCAGACCACGAGTAGGCGCGTCCCCGAGTCTCGCAGGTCCATCTTGAAGAGATAGAATCCGCGAGGGATAGCTTAAAGTTTGTCGTGCCCCTCCGCGACGGGGAGGGTCCATGGCGACGGCAACGATTCCGGTCGAAGCGGTCGAGATCAAACGGCGATTGGGCACCCTGCGGTACCGGACGGACACGCCGGACCACGCGCACATCACGGTGAAGCCCGAGATCTGCGCGAAGTGTCCCCACTCCTTCTGCACGCTGGTCTGCCCCGCGCAATGCTACCAGCGGATCGAGGGGAAGCTGGTGTTCAAGTACGAGGACTGCGTCGAATGCGGTGGCTGTGACATCGCCTGCGACCAGGGCTCGGTGACCTGGACCCTGCCCCGGGGACCCTACGGGGTCAAGTACGCCTACGGTTAGGAGGGAGAGCCCCGGTTCGGGGCCGCTCGCACGCCGTCGGGCCCGTCCACGGTGAGCCCGGATTCCTGGCAGTACTGCAGGGCACGGTTCAGGCCCGCGAGGGAGACCCGGTGCCCGCGCTGCTCGAGGGCCTCCAGGAGCTTCCGTCGCCGCAGCGGACCTCCCTGTCGGGCAAGCACCTGCATCAGGGCGTCCACCAGCCCGGGGGGAATGCCCGCGAGCGAGGGGGTCTTGGAAGACGGCATCTCCTCCCCGCAGACGCGGCCCGGATTTGAAGACAGGGCCCGTCCCGCACGGCCCTCGGCGTCCCTTATCATCTCCCGTGGGCTCAGGACCCATCGTGACGGGAAAGGTCATGCTCCTCACCGGCGCCAGCTCGGGGATCGGCAAGGAGACCGCCGTCGAGCTCGCACGAGGGGGCGCGGAACTCACCATCGTCTGCCGTGACGCGGAGAAGTCGGCCCGGGCCCGGGAGGAGATCATGCGCCGGAGCGGCAGCCGGTCCGTCCACGCGATGTGGGCGGACCTCGAGCGCCTCCGGGAGGTCCGACGTTTGGTCGCGGAGTTCAGCGCGTCGAACCCCGTGCTCCACGTCCTGGTCAACAACGCGGGACGGGACTATCCGACCTATGCGGAGACCGAGGACGGGCTCGAGCGGACGATGGCCCTCAACTACTTCTCCCCCTTCCTCCTCACGAACCTGCTCCTGCCGTTGCTCGAGCGCGGCGCGCCGTCGCGGGTGGTCAACGTCGCCTCGGTCGCGCATGCGAGCGGCCGGCTCGACCTCCAGGACCTGAACGCCCGGGGGGACATGGGCACCGGAGGGCTGGCCGCGTACTCCCGCTCGAAGCTCGCCCTCGTGCTCTTCACGTACGAGCTGGCGCGCCGGCTCGCGGGGAAGGGGGTCACCGCGAATTCCCTCCACCCCGGTGCGGTCCGCACCCGGATCTGGCAGCACACGGGAGGGTTCACCCCGCTCACCACCCTCGCTTCGCTGTTCATGATCGGCCCGAAGCGCGGGGCCCGGACCTCGATCTACCTCGCCACCTCGCCCGAGGTGGAGGGGGTCACCGGGCAGTACTTCTACAAGTGCCAGCGCTGCCACTCCTCCCGGGTCTCCCAGGACCCGGTCCTGGCCGGCAAGCTCTGGGAGCGGAGCCGGACGATCACGGGCCTTGCGTGAGCCCGCACCGCCCCCCGGGCGGACGGGGGACGCGGGCCCCCAACTTTCAACTTGCCGTAATGGGCAAATTGGAATCCCACGGAAAGACTATAAGGCCCACGGTTTCGAGAGCCCCAACGGTAGGACGATGACGGTTGCAATCGCGGTGCCGAGGGAGGTCGCCACCGGAGAAAAGAGAGTCGCGATGGTACCCGAAGTGGCCGGGCGTCTCGTCAAGTCCGGCCTGGAAGTGCGGGTCCAGGCGGGCGCGGGCGAGCAGGCCTTCTACCCCGATGCGGCCTACACCACGGCGGGGGCGAAGATCGTCGCCGACACGGCCGCGCTCTACTCGGGGGCGAGCATCGTCCTCAAGGTCCAACCCCCCACCCCCGAGGAGGTCGGACGGATCGACCCGAGATCCATCGTCGTCTCCTACATGAACCCCACGCGGAACCTGGACGGCATCCGGGCGATGGCCGCCCGTCCGGTCACGGGATTCGCGATGGAGCTCCTGCCGCGGATCACCCGCGCGCAGAGCATGGACGCGCTTTCCTCCCAGGCCACGGTGGCCGGGTACCGCACGGTCCTGCTCGCCGCCGGGGAGACACCGCGCCTCTTCCCCATGCTGACGACCGCCGCCGGAACGATCCGGCCGGCGAAGGTCCTCATCCTGGGCGCCGGGGTCGCCGGGCTCATGGCCATCGCCACCGCGAAGCGGCTGGGAGCGATCGTGGAAGGCTACGACGTGCGCCGGGCCGCCGGTGAACAGGTACGGAGCCTGGGGGCGAAGTTCCTCGAGCTCCCCATCAACGCCGAGGGCACCGGAGGGTACGCCCGCGAGCTCACCCCGGAGGAGAAGGCGATGGAGAAGGCCATGGTCGACAAGGCGGTCTCCGAGGCCGACGTGGTCATCACGACCGCGAACATCCCCGGACGCAAGGCCCCCGTCCTCATCGCCAAGGACGTGGTCGCCAAGATGCGCCCGGGCTCCGTCATCGTGGACATGGCCGCGGAGTCCGGCGGGAACTGCGAGGCGACCCGGGCCGGCGAGCGCGTGATCGACCACGGCGTCGTGGTCCTCGGACCGCTCAACCTCCCGAGCGCCCTCCCCTACCACTCGAGCGAGATGTACGCGAAGAACCTCCAGTCGTTCCTGACGCTCCTCGTCGGCAAGGACGGGAAGCTCACGGACAACTTCAGCGACGAGATCCTGGCCGGCAGCCTCATGGTCACCGGGGGCGAGGTCAAGCACGCCCCGACCAAGGCCCTCCTCGCCGGAGGCAAGCCATGACGACCCCGATCGACCCCGTCTCGGCGATCCTCATCACCATCCTCGCCGCGTTCACGGGCTACGAGGTGATCAGCCGGATCCCTTCCCTGCTCCACACGCCCCTCATGAGCGGCTCGAACTTCATCCACGGCGTGGTGCTGGTCGGGGCGATGGTCATCCTCGGCACCGCGAAGACCCCCGCCGAGCAGGTGATCGGGTTCATCGCGGTCGTCCTCGGCGCCGCGAACGTCACGGGCGGGTACGCCGTGACGGAGCGCATCCTCCAGATGTTCGACCGGGCGAAGAAGGCCGAGCAGGGCAAGCCCAAAGGAGGGAAGTGACATGGTCGACCTCACTTCCGTCCTGACGTACGCCGCCGACGGTGTCTACGCCCTCGCCATCATCCTCTTCATCGTCGCGCTCCACCGGATGAGCAACCCGGCGACGGCCCGGTCCGGCATCCTCTGGGCCGGCGCCGGCATGCTGGTCGCGATCATCGTGACGGGCTTCAACCCGGACGTCCTCGCGAACGGCTCGGCCCTGGGGACCGACCTTCTGCTCATGCTGGCCGCCCTCGCCATCGGCGGCGCGATCGCCTACTACGCCGCGATCAAGGTGCAGATGACGGCCATGCCGCAGATGGTGGCCGTCTACAACGGGATGGGCGGCGGGGCCGCGGCCGCCATCGCGGCCGTCACCATGATCTCGGGCACCTCGGGCCAGGCCTACGAGGCGCTCGCGATCACGGGGGGGCTCATCGGGGCCGTCTCCTTCGCCGGGAGCATCATCGCGTTCGCGAAGCTCCAGGAACTGATCAATTCGAAAGCCGTCACCTTCCCCGCGCAGAACGCCGTGAACATGCTCGTCCTCGCGGGGGCGGTCGTCTCGGGCGCGCTCGCGCTGGCCGACCCGGGCGTCTTCGCGCACGTGGCGGGCCTCTCGGTCATCGGACCCCTCGGCCTCTTCTTCATCCTGGGGCTCGCGTTCGGCTTCATGATGGCCATCCCCATCGGCGGGGCCGACATGCCGGTGGTGATCTCCCTCTTCAACGCCTTCACGGGAATGGCCGTGGGCCTGGACGGCTTCGCCACCTCGAACTACGCCATGATCGTGGCGGGGGTCCTCGTGGGAGCCGCGGGTTCGATCCTGACCCTCCTCATGGCGAAGGCCATGAACCGGTCCATCTCGAACGTGCTCTTCAGCGCCTTCGGGGCGAAGGAGGAGACCGGGACCCAGGTGAAGGGCTCGCTCAAGCCCATCGAGGCCGCGGATGTGGCGGTCATGCTCGCCTACGCGAGCAAGGTCGTCGTCGCCCCCGGGTACGGGATGGCCGTGGCCCAGGCCCAGCAGAAGGTCAAGGAGATGATGGACGTCCTCGAGCAGAAGGGGGTCCAGGTCAAGTTCGCCATCCACCCCGTCGCCGGGCGCATGCCCGGGCACATGAACGTCCTGCTCGCGGAGGCGGGGGTGCCCTACGACCACCTCTACGACCTCGAGGACATCAACTCCGAGTTCGAGACCACGGACGTCGCGATGGTCATCGGGGCGAACGACACGGTGAACCCCGCGGCCCACCGCCAGGGGAGCCCGCTCTTCGGCATGCCCATCCTCGAGGTGGAGCGCGCGAAGAACGTGATCGTGCTGAAGCGGGGACAGGGGAAGGGGTTCGCCGGCGTGGAGAACGACCTCTTCTTCCGGGACAACACGCGGATGTTCTACGGGGATGCCGCGGACAGCATCTCCAAGCTCGTCCAGGAGCTGAAGAAGCTCTGAGGGGCGTGTCCCGGGCACAAGCGCTTTTGCGTCGCGCGGCCAGGACCCCCCGATAGGTACGCATGTCGACCCCGGAACCCTCGGGCTCCCTCTTCCCGTACCAGCCCCGGCCCTCGCAGCGGACCATGCTCGAGCGCCTCGGGCCCCTCGCCTCCCGCGGAGGGATGCTCCTCCTGGACGCCCCGACCGGGGCCGGGAAGACGGTCGGGGTCCTCGCGCCGCTCCTGGAGCACGCCATCGCCGCGGACCACCGCATCCTCTACCTCGTCCGCACCCACTCCCAGGCCGGACAGGTCATGGCGGAGATCCGGGCCATCGCCCGCCACTCGGGGCAGCGGATCGTGGCGCTGTCGCTCGAGGGGCGCGACGGTCGCTGTCCGCTCATGGACGAGTGGGAGGAGACCCGGCACGCGACCTCCGACGAGTACAGCCGCCTCTGCAACGACCGGAAGCGGGCGACGGAACAGCTGCTCGGAACTCCCGAGCCGCCCCGGGGTCGGGTGCGGGCCGGGGAGACCATCGGCCCCGCGGACCTCGACGGGTGCCCCTACTACTCCACCCTGCTCTCCCAAGGGCTCGCCGAGCCCCTCGCCTTCGTGGGCAAGGAGGCCCCGACGGGGGCGGAGTTCACCACGTGGACCCGCGAGCGGGGGTTCTGCCCCTACGAGACGGCGAAGCTGATCGCGAAGCACGCCCGGGTGGTCGTCGCCCCCTACGTGATGTTCTTCCACCCGGCCATCCGCGATGCGCTCCTCGGGTGGATGGGGGCGGGGCTCGGTCGTGTCGATCTCGTCGTCGACGAGGCCCACAACCTTCCCGAGTTCCTCCGGGAGCTCGGCTCGGCGACGCTCACGGAGGAGTCCATCTCGCGCGCCCTCCGGGAGGTGGAGGCGCGGGGCGACTTCGTGCTGGTTCCGGGCGTGTCCGCCACGGTCTTCCTCCACCACCTCCGCCAGGCGGTGAGCTCCACCGTGGACGAGGCCACCCTCCGCGAGGAGGAAGGGATCCTCCCGGACGGGCTCTTCGAAGGGCTCCTGCTCGGAGGGGGCATGCAGACCTCCGCCCGATTGGAGGATGCCCTGGCGACCCTCGCGCAATGGGGGGACGAGCTCCGGGAGGCGCGCCGGCGGGAGCACCGTCTGCCGCGCTCCTACGCCTACATCGTGGCCCGCTTCCTGTCGGAGTGGGGCGAGGCGACCCCTCCGGGGCAGCTCCAGGTGGCCCTGCGCGAGCCCCGCCGGGGGTTGATGATCTACGGGATGGACGCCGCGGCGGCCGCGGTCCCCGCGGCGAAGACCCACACGACCGTGTGCATGTCCGGGACGCTGGCCCCGCTGGAGGAGTACCGGGACGGGCTCCGCCTACCGGAGTCGGCCGGGCTCGTCACCGTCCCCTCCTCCTTTCCCCCGGAGAACCGCCGTCTCTTCTACTCGTCGGAGACCACCACCCGCCACCAGGACCTCATGCTCGAGGGGGGCCGGACCGAGCTGCGCCGGGAGCTCGTCCGGACCGCGCGCCTGCTCCCGGTGAAGACGGCCGTCTTCTTCCCCAGCTTCGCCCTCCTGGAACAGATGCTGTCGGAAGGGCTCCGGGAGGAGCTCGAGCGGCCCGTGGCCGTCGAGCGGCGGGAGCTCTCCTCCGCCGACCTGTGGCACCTCGTGGACGAGTTCAAGCAGCGCCCGGACTCCGCGGTGCTCCTCGGCGTCTGCGGCGGGAGGATCGCGGAGGGACTGGACTTCCCCGACGAGACCCTGGGCGCGGTGATCGTGGTGGGCATCCCCTATCCCCGCCCGAGCGCGCGCCGGGAGGCGCTCCGGATCTACCTCGACCAGCTGGTGGGCCAGGGGTGGGAGCATTGCTACGGGGCCCCCGCCCGACGGGCCATCCTCCAGGCGCTCGGACGGATGATACGCTCCGAGACCGACCGGGGGATCGGGGTCATCCTGGACCACCGCGCCAGCCGGTTCTCCTCCTCCCTCGAGGGAATGCAGGGGCTGGGGGAACTGGAGGCGGCCGCGCGGGACTTCTACCGCCGCCCCTGAAAGGGGGGCCGGGTTCTTTTCCAGCGCTTTCCCTGCGGCACGATCCCTCTTTCCAACCGAGTTCTGGCCGTGAAGGGGTAAATATACTCCTATTCGGGTGGCCTGGGGAGTGCCCATGGAAATCGCGCGATCGGAAACGCAGGCCCTTGGGCCGGACGGGATCGGTGCCCTGGTGGAAGGGAGAACAAGCTTCTTCTTTGTGCGGCGTGTCCGGGGGAGTCCATGATCATCAGCCGCACGCCGCTCCGGGTCTCCTTCGTCGGGGGAGGGACGGACATCCCCTCGTACTTCCGGTCGCACGGGGGCGGGGCGGTGCTCTCCGCGGCCGTGGAGCACTACATCTACGTGCTCGTGAACCCGAAGTTCGACCGGGACATCCGGCTGAGCTACTCCCGGACGGCGGAGTACGTCCAGCGGGTCGAGGACATCAAGCACCCGATGATCCGCGAGGCCCTGCGGGCCACGGGGGTCACGGAGGCGGTGGAGATCGTCACCATCTCGGACATTCCCGCCGAGGGGACCGGCCTGGGCTCGTCGAGCAGCTTCGCCGTGGGCATCCTGAACGCCCTCTACGCGTACAAGGGCACGCTGAAGAGCCCCCGCGAGCTCGCCGAGGAGGCCTGCCGCATCGAGATCGAGGTGCTGGGGGAGCCCATCGGACTCCAGGACCAGTACGCCGCGGCCTTCGGGGGCCTGCGCTACTACGAGTTCCAGGAGGACGGACACGTCTCCGTCGAGCCGATCCCCCTGTCGAAGCACGAGCTCAGCGCCTTTTCCTCCCACTTCGCGCTCTTCTACACGGGGCTCACCCGCTCCGCGAGCAAGATCCTCTCGAAGCAGCGGGACCGGACCGCGGAGAACCTCGCGTCCCTCGCCCGGCTGAAGACGATGGCCGGCGAGGCGCGGGAGGCCATCCTCCGCAAGGACTATCCGTGGCTGGGGGAGATGCTCCGGGAGAGCTGGGAGCTCAAGAAGACCCTCTCCGACGGGATCTCGAACGAGTTCATCGATGGGATGTACCAGCGGGCCCGGGCGGCCGGGGCCACGGGGGCCAAGGTCGCGGGCGCCGGGGGAGGAGGGTTCCTCCTGGTCGGCTATCCGCCGTCCAAGAAGGACGCGGTCGCCCAGGCCCTCTCGGAGTTCCGGCGGCTCAACCTCCATATCGCGACCGAGGGCTCACGTATAATATTCGTGGAGCGCTGAGGGGCCCATGGGCGAGGGCATCGGAGCGTTCACCGAGCATTACCTGAAGGAGACGGTGGAGAGCCTCGCGGGAGGCTACATCGCGGCGGGGCTCGAGCAGCTCCTGCCGGTGCTGGAGCGGGCCCGCAGCGAGGGCGCCACGGTCTTCTTCTTCGGGAACGGCGGGAGCGCGACCACGGCGAGCCACATGGCGTGCGACATCGGCAAGAGCACCATCCGGGAGGGGAAGCCGCGCATGCGCTGCCTCGCCCTCTCCGAGCCGATCGGCACGCTGACCGCGTGGGCCAATGACGCGAGCTATGCGGACATCTTCTCCGAGCAGCTGAAGAACCTGGGTCGTCGGGGAGACGTGGCGGTGGGCATCTCCGGGAGCGGGAACTCCCCGAACGTGCTCCGCGCGCTCGAGGTGGCGCACACGATGGGGATCCACACGGTGGGCCTGATCGGCTCGGGCGGCGGCAAGATGCGGCCGCTCTGCGAACTCGCGATCGTGGTGCCCTCCCACAACATGCAGCACATCGAGGACGCCCACCTCCTGGTCGGCCACCTCCTGACCGCCTACCTCCGCGACCAGTAGTCCCGGGGACCGGACCGACCGTGACGGGCCCGAGGCTGGTGGGCGCTCACGAGCTCGGCTCCTACGCGTACTGCGAGCGATCGTGGTGGTATGACCACCACCCTCCCCGGGGCCGGGAGGGAGGCCCTCGCACCGGGGACACCAGCTTCGCCCGGGGGACGGCCTTCCACGCGGAGGTCCTCTCCGCCCATGTCCGGGCCCAGCACGCCTCCCGTGCCGGGTACGCCGCCGCGGCACTCGCCGGTCTCCTCCTGCTCTTCTTCGTACTATGGGGCTACCGTCTCTTCCACTTCTCCTGGCCGCTGCCCTGGTAGTCTTCGTCGCGTGGGCCCTCTACCGCGTGGCGAGCCCCCCGGCCCGTCGGGGCCCGGTCCTCGCGGTGGACTCGGGCTCCGCGGCGGCGAGCTCGGGCGGCAACGTCGCCGCCGCCCGGAGGATGACGTCCTACCGGTACGGCGTCACCGGAACCCCGGACGAGCTCCGCACGACCGCCTCGGGGGAGGTCGTCCCGGTGGAGATCAAGTCCGCCCGGGGACCTCCTCCGGGAGAACCCCCCTACCCCTCGCACCGGCTCCAGCTCCTCGCCTACTGCCTGCTCGTGGAGGAAGAGGAGGGCCTCGCGCCCCCCTACGGGCTCCTGGTCTACCAGGACGGGACCCCGCGACCGGTCCCGTGGGACGCGGTCGCCCGGGAGGAACTGCTCTGGTGGCTGGACCGCGTGCGGATGCCCTACTCGGGAGAGGCCAGCCCGTCCCCCGAGAAATGCCGTCGGTGCACGTACCGGACGGACTGCGACGCCGCCCTAGTGTCCCGCTGAACCCGCCTCAGGGATGGGGGGCGTGGACCCGCTCGGGATGGTCGTCGATCGTCCCGCGCACGTAGGCGTGGACCGCCTCCTCGGCGGACGCGAGCTGCGTGACGATCGGGCGGATCCCCTTCCGGGCGATGGCCTCGTACATCCCCCGTCCCACGCCGCGCGTGATGAGCACCTGACAGTCGAGCACGTTCGCGAGCATGCGCTCGTGGAGCGGCCCTTCGGCCACGCGATGGGCCTCGGGGGAGCGGTCGGCCCCCTCACGGTCGTGGGATGCCTTGGGGCGCATCTCCTTGCCCCGGACCTCGGGGCCCTCGGTCTCGTACACCAGGTAGTGGGTGGCCCTCCCGAAATGCGCCGACACGGTCTCCCCGTCGTCCGTCACGACCCCGATCCGCATCCTCGTCACCTAATGCTGACGATAGCTGGAGAGCATAAGAATGCTCCCCCGTACGGGAGGGCCGCTCAGAGCAACGGCACGGTGTAGGTCCCGGTGAAGTTCCCGGTCTCGGAGGTCTCGAACGCGCCGGGGATGTCGGTCACCTCGAAGACGTAGGTCCCCCCGCTGGACGTGAACGAGCAGGACCCGCCGGTGGCGTCCGTGATGTCGCACCCGGTCGCCGGCTCCCCCGGGACGAACGGGAACACGGAGAAGGCGAGGGGGACCCCGGCCGCGCTCTTCCAGTGCACCGACACCCCGGCCCCCGCAGGGAAGCTCTCGTTCTGGAAGCCCCGGTAGACGGAGGGAGCGACCTCGAGGGTGACGACCGAGCCCGCGAAGTCGTGGGGGATGGGATAGAAGAAGAGAAGGTAGACGAGGAGGACGGCCACGAGGGTCACCGCGAGGGCGGCGGCGAGGGGATGGCCCCTCCGCTCGTACACGGCGGGGAGCAGGGGCCGGGGATATTTCACCCTGCCGAGGAGCCCGGAGGACCCCTCCGGCCGGTCCCCCAAAGCATGAAGAGGCAAGCTGCGTTCGTCCGGACGGATCCCGAGAAGAGGTCCCTCCGGACCGACCGACCGGGCGTGTCGCCCGGCTGGGATGAAGAGAGGACAACCACGGGGTCCGACAGCCCCGGCCCGGTCAAGACGGTGAGGCGGCCGTTTCGTGCCGACGATGACCCTGTCCGTTTGGGCCGGGGGACACCGCTCGGCTCCGGGACCGGCCCTGTGACCGGGGCTGCTCCCAATCGCTCAATAACCCCTGCCAGGGCTTGTCCTCAGTGCCGGAACACCGGGAAGGAAGAAGATGGCAGACGATTGCTGTGGGATCGGGAACGATGCGACGACGAGCGTGGGGCCGTGGCTCTGGAGCGCCTACCGGGCGCACAACGAGCTCCTGCGCGAGAAGCTCAAGGCCAAGTTCGACGCGACGGAGGGGCCCTGGCTCGACCAGGTGGCGACCCTGCTCGTCGACCTCGTGAACTCCCGCTGGGAGGGCGGACGGAAGATGGAGGAGCGCGAGCGGGAGACCCTCGAGAAGCTGGGCAAGCTTCTGGCGGAATGAGGGCGATGAACCGGGAACCCGTGTCCGGGCTCAACGCCCCGGGATCCGGCCCGCGCCCCCCGTTCCCCGGACCGCACTCGCCCGGCGGCGGGCCGCTCTGGCCCGTCGCGGGGCCGTAGCCGGCGCGCGTACGAGGGCTTAATAGCTCCTAAAAGCATAGCAAAGGGGATGGTGCGCACGCGCGACCGCGACGACGGGACCGAGGACGCCTCCGCCCCCCTCGACGAGCGGGTGGTGAGCCTGATGACCGACTTCCCCGGCGCGATCACGTTCGCGGGGCTGCGTCGGACGCTCGGGATCCACCCCGAGTCCCTCTCGCGCTCCCTCCGCCGGCTGGAGCGCGACGGACGGTTGGTCCGGACCGAAGGGGGGTACCGGTTGGCCGGTGCCTCCCCCGCTCCCGGCGCCGTGCCGCCCGTCCACGGATGGTTCCCCCGCGAGGGGGACCGCCTGGCGGTCGAAGTGCGCCTCGCCTCGGAAGAATCGGCGGAGAGGGTGCTCGGCTCGCTCGCCGGCCGCTGGTTCGGGAACTACCGATGGGTAGGCTCCTACGAAGGGGAGGAACGCACGACGCTCGTCTGGACGTCCTCCGGCCATGCGGGGTCCCTGGCCCTCGTGGTCGAGGGATCGCTCCTCCGGGTCTACTCCCGCTCCTCGCGCACGGAGGACGAGGGCACGGCCGCCGCCTACGAGCTTCTCCAGCACGCGATGACGGCCCTGCGCGCTCCCCGGGCGCGTCCGACCATGCCCGTCCTCCACCTCGCCGCGGACGAGACCCCCCGCCCGCGCTTCGACCTGGCGGGATAGCCCGGTCCGACGCGGACCCCGAAGTCCGCTGCACCTCGCTCGCGTTCGAGCTGGGCGGAGCGATCAGGTCGCAGGATTCGAGACCCGGACGGATTGGGTGATGGCGTTGGTGACCGCTTCCTCCGTCAGGAGACCGAGAAGGTCGGCGAGGGCACCGGGATACGGTCGCTCCTCGCCGCCCGGCCATTGCGGTCCCCGGAGGTCCGTCGTCACCGCCACCGCAAAGTCGCCATCGGTCGCCATGTGCGCCGGCACCACGCACCGGGCCACCGCGTCGTTCGCCGCCCGCGCCATGCGAGCGAGTTCCCAGCGGGTGACCGCGAGGTCGGTGGCCACCGTCACGAGGACCGTGCCCCGGTCGTCGGTCGCCCGGCGGGCGCGGGTCCACCGCGACAGGATCTCCTCGCGGGTCGCCCATCCCTTCCCCTCTCGGGAGCGGGTCCCTGCGATCACCGCACCCGTGGCGGGGTCCACCACGCTGCCCACGGCGTTCATCACCACGAGCGCGCCCAAGGTGTGGCCGCCGGGGACGGCCACGGCGGAAGTGCCGATCCCTCCCTTCATCGAGAATTCCCGTCCGTTCAGCTTCCCCACGGCGGTGCCCGTCCCGGCCCCCACAAGGCCGGGCTCGAGGGGCTTCCGGGAGGCGGCGAGCGCGGCCCGGTAGCCGAGCTCGTCGTAGTCCGCCCGGAGCGGATGGTCCCGCGGAAGGTCGAAGACGACGGCCCCGGTGATCCGGACGAGCTTGGGGTGGGATCCCCACAGCCGGGTCCCGCCCCCGGAGCTCAGGACGAACCGGCGCACGCCGCGCGCGGCATCGAGCCCGTAGAGGCTCCCGCCCGCGAAGAAGAGCGCGCCGACCATACCCATCGAACCCATGGCCCCGAGCCCGTCGGTGTGGTAGGTGCCCGGGGCGCCTCCCCGCACCTCGATGGCACCCTGGGCCCCGCGGGGAAAGAGCACGACGGTCGCGCCCGTCGACTCCTTCCGGTCGGTCGCGTGACCCGCGAGGACTCCCCGGACGGAGGTCAGGGTGGGCGGTGCGCGCGGGCTCATCGCTCCACCACGAAGGAGGCGTAGCCGACCACGGTGTCCATCGGTTCGGCGTCGGCGCTCGAGCCTTTGGCCAGGAGCTGGGGCCGGAGGCCCGTCCCCTGCAGGGCCGAGAGGAGCACGGTCGTCGGCGCGATGCCGCACATGGAAATGTCCTGGTCCATCACCGTCCGGTAGAGCCGGTCCGGGGAGCCGGAGAGCACCGCCTCGATGGCGAGGTCGTCCAGGCGCCGGGCCTCGGAGACCGGGAGATAGTGCGAGAAGTCCGTGGAGGCGATGAGGAGCACGTCCCGCCCGTGCAACGCCCGGGCCACCACCTCGCCCGCCTCCTTGAGGAGGGAGAGCTCCGTGAAGGTGACCTGCAGGGCCACGATCGGCGGCGGGTCGGGCCAGAGGTACTGCAGGAAGGGGAGCTCCACCTCCAGGGAGTGCTCCCGGTGATGCGCGAGGCCGTCGATGGCGATGGGCGGCTTCGCGAGGGAGCGCATGAGTTCCCGGTCGGTCGGGACGACCCCGAGCGGGGTGCGCCAGTCCTCGTCCGACAGCGAGAGGAGCCCCTCGGCCCCTTGATGGTTCACCCCGAGCAGCACCACGGCGGCCGGCCGCGGCTCCGCGGCCAGCCGGGCGAAGAAATGGGCCGCGATGGGGCCCGAGTAGATGTATCCCGCGTGCGGCACGATCCCGGCGAGGATCCTCCGTTCCTTCCGTGTCGGGGAGGCGTTCGCCGGGTCCTGCCCGGGGCCCCGGGGCGCGGCGAAGGAGCTCTCCAGGGCGTGGCGCAGGGCGACGGGGTCCCGCGGGTAGAAGGCCCCGGCCACCGCGGGCGAGCGGACGCGTGTCGCCGGCATGGCCCGACCGAGCGGTGCCGAATATTCACCCTTTCGGGGGGGCGGTGCCCTCGCGCGGCGGTGCGCGTCCCCCGCCGTTCGAGAGCATCCGGGAGAGCTCCGCGGCGTCCGCGGGATCGAGGGGAAGGCGCCGGCGGGGGAAGGCCTCGCCCTCGCGGTAGCGGGGGATGATGTGGAAGTGGAGGTGGAAGACGATCTGACCCGCGATGGCCCCCTGGTTGATGCCCACGTTGTAGTTGACCGTGAGCTGCTCGATGCGACGGCACATCTCGCTCACCGCCCCCAGCATCGCCCCGTACTGCGCCGGCGGGAGCTCCGTGAGCCGGTCGATGTGGCGCTTCGGGATGACGAGGGTGTGCCCCCGGCTCAACGGGAAGATGTCGAGGAAGGCCATCGTGTGCTCGTCTTCCCAGAGGATGTGCGCCGGGGCCGCGCGGGAGGCGATCGAGCAGAAGATGCAATCCTCCGCCATGGACGGACCGAGCGGTGCGCCGGCTTGAAGATGTCGGGGTCCCACGGCATCGCCCCGGGGGAACGACGCCCTCAGCAATCGAGCACGGACCCCGTCATGCCCGCCCGGACGCCGCCGGCGGATTCCGCTCAAAAGGTTAAGCCGGGAATCCGTTCTCCATGAGGTGCATGTCCCCCGGATGGCGCTCCCTTCTCGCGCCCGTGTGCGCGGTGCTGCTCCTGACGGGGATGGGCCTCGTTCCGACGGCTGCCGCGGTCTCCCCGGGGTCTTCCCTGGGGTCGATCGCACTGGCGAACGGCGGACCGGCCCCGGGGGACCGGTTCCTCGGGCCGGTCGCCCCCAACACCTCGGTGGTGGTGGTCCTCGGGCTGCGGTACACCGACCCGGGCGCGCTCCTCTCCTTGCTCTCCTCCGTGGAGAACCCCTCCTCGCCGGACTACCGCCACTACCTTACCTCGCAGCAGTTCGACCAGCGCTTCGGGCCTTCGCCGCAGGAGGTGCGATCGGTGGAGGGCTACCTCGCGGGCCACGGTGCGCGCGCGATCTCCGCCTCCTCCGGTGGGGCGGTGGTCGAGGCCGCGATGTCCTCCGGAGCCGTGCAGGCCACCTTCTCCACCGGGCTCGGATGGTTCGAGGGCGCCTCCGGTCGCTACTACGCGACGACGGGAACCCCGGTCCTTCCCCCGGAACTCCAGGGGGCCGTCCTCGGGGTCAGCGGGCTGACGGACCGCGACACCACCGGACTCGTCTACGACACGCACTCCCTCGGTCTCGGGCACGCCGACGTCGCCCGCGGGAAGCTGGCCTCCTACGACCTGGTCCAAGGGAGCTCCACCCAGGTCTTCTGGGGGAGCGACTACCAGGCGATCTACGACGAGCTCCCGCTCCTCTCCTCCGGCGTGAACGGGTCGGGGTATGCCATCGCCACCCTGCTCAGCTCGGGGTGGAACCAGACGGCGAACCACGGGAGCGGAGAGAACCTGCCTCCCTTCGACCCGGCCGCGATCAACCTCTACTACCTGTCGAGCCTTCCCTCGGGCACCCGGGAGCCCGCGCCGGTCGGCGTGCCGCTGACGATCGGAGGCGTCACGCCGCCCGCCCCAGGCACCCCTCCCAGTTCCGGAGGCTCGACGCTCGGGGACGACACGGGCTCCGTCGAGGAGAACTCGCTCGACATCGAGATGGCGCAGAGCATGGCCCCCGGGGCCCGCCTGTACGAGTTCTACTTCGCGGGGAGCCTCATCTCCCAGTCCCTGACCTCGGCCGCAGGGGACTTCGACCTGGACCTCGCGAACGCCCTGAGCTACAATTACACCGGCACGCGCCTCGCCGCGATCACCAACTCCTGGGGACTCCCCGACGGGAACAATACCACGTGGGACGGGCTCCTGCAGAAGGCGGCCGCGATGGGGGTCACGGTCCTCGCGGCCTCGGGAGACCAGGGGGACGCGCCCGCGAGCCTCCAGAACCATCCCCAGGGTCAGTGGCCCCCCTTTCCCGCCACGGCGGCGTTCAACACCTCGGGCGTGCTCGCCGTCGGGGGGACCACGGTCAAGGTGACGGGTACCCCCACCGGCACGTGGAACCCGAACGGCAACTCGCTGCCCCCGACGGGGTACGACGCGAGCAACATCAGCGGGATCGCCTCCGAGACGGCGTGGTGGTACCCCTCCACCGACACGAGCAACTACGGTGGAACGGAGGGGGGCATCAGCAATTTCATCAACGAGCCTGAATGGCAGGCGACCTCGCAGGCCCAGTCGGCGATCAAGTACGCAGCGCAGAAGGAGAACACGAACTATGCCCGCGGCGTCCCCGACATCGCGGCGTCCGGGAACACGACGATCATCTTCTTCTCGCAGACCCAGATCTCCGGCCAGACGTGGGTCGGCTACGACATCCTCGGAGGGACCTCGGTCGCCTCCCCGCTCATGGCCGGGATGTTCGCCGTCCTCGCCCAGCAGGCGGGGAAGCCCCTCGGGTTCGTCAGCCCCGCGATCTACGCGATCGGCGGTTACTTCCAGACGCACACGGTGCCGGGAGACCCGTTCCGCGACACGGTGGACGGGAGGAACTACCTCTACAACGCGTCCGTCGGGTGGGACGCGCTCACCGGATGGGGCTCGCCGGAGGCCGCCCTCCTCGGGAAGGCCCTGGCCAACACGACCCTGACCGGGTACGTGTACGACTCGAACGGAGTCCCGGGGAAGGCGCTCGGACATCTCCCCAGCACTACCACGGTCACGCCGTCGGACCTCTGGGAGTTCATGCTGCTCGCCGTCCTCTTCGTGGCCACGGGGGTGGCGCTCCTCGCCGTGGTCTGGGTCCGCCGCTCCAGCCGGCATCAGGCGGGAGCCTCCCTCGCGGCCCCGCCCCCGTTCCAGTACTCCCCGGGCCCGGCCGTGATCGTCTACGGCGCGCCCCCGCCCCCGCCTCCTCCCCCGACCGTCGTGGTCTGCTCCTACTGCCACCGCCAGGTGAGCACCGGTCTCGGGTTCTGCCCGTACTGCGGCAGTTGGCTCGCGCGCTGAACGGGAGACAGTTCACCGTGCCGGACCGCGCGGGCCCTCCCTCCAACGCTTGGAACGCGTGAGACCCTTTATACGGGGTCGCGGGTCGAAACCCGCATGACAGAAACCGCAGCCTCGAAGGACAACCGGGCGGGAGTACTTAATACGCCGGGCGGAGTCAAAGCCCCCATGCCCAATTCGCTGACCGTCCGGGACAACCGGACCGGAAAGGAGTACGAGATCCCCGTCGAGAATGGGTACTACATCAAGGCGGCGGACCTGAAGCAGATCAAGGCGCCCGGGCTCGACGCGGGGATCGTGAGCTACGATCCCGGCCTCATGCAGACGGCCTCCGTCAAGTCACGGATCACCTTCATCGACGGCGACAAGGGCATCCTCCGGTACCGGGGCTACCCGATCGACGAGATCGCCGAGAAGAAGAACTACATGGAGACCGCCTACCTCGTCGTCAACGGCGAGTTCCCCACCAAGTCCCAGTACGACGAGTGGGTCCACAACATCACCTACCACACCCTCGTCCACGAGAACTTGAAGAACTTCATGATGGGCTTCCGCTACGACGCGCACCCGATGGGGATGATGGTCGCCACCCTCGGCGCGCTCTCCACCTACTACCCGGAGGCGAAGCTCGTCTCCGACGCGCAGGTCCGGATGCAGCAGATCTTCCGCCTCATCGGGAAGATCCCCACCATCGCGGCCTTCTCGTACCGCCACTCCACGGGGTGGCCCTACGTCGACCCCTCGAACGACATCGGGTACGTGGAGAACTTCCTGACCATGATGTTCAAGCCCTCGTTCTCGACCCGGTACGAGCCGGACCCGGTGCTCGTCAAGGCGCTGGACGTCCTGTTCATCCTCCACGCCGACCACGAGCAGAACTGCAGCGCGAACGCGATGCGGAGCGTCGGGTCCTCGCGCCCCGACCCCTACAGCTGCGCGGCCGCGGCCACGGCCGCCCTCTACGGCCCCCTCCACGGCGGGGCGAACGAGGAGGTCATCCGGATGCTGAAGGAGATCGGCTCGGTCGACAAGGTTCCCGCCCTGATCCAGGAGGTCAAGGCCGGGAAGCGCCGGCTCATGGGATTCGGGCACCGCGTCTACAAGAACTACGATCCGCGGGCCAAGATCATCAAGAAGATGGCCGACCAGGTCTTCCAGGTGACGGGCCGGAACCCGCTCCTCGACATCGCGCTCGAGCTCGAGCGGATCGCCCTCTCGGACGACTACTTCATCAGCCGGAAGCTCTACCCCAACGTGGACTTCTACTCGGGGCTCATCTACCAGTCGATGGGCTTCCCGAGCGACATCTTCCCCGTGCTCTTCGCGATCCCCCGCATGTCGGGCTGGCTCGCCCAGTGGCAGGAAGGGGTCACCGACCCCGAGCAGAAGATCGTCCGGCCGGCCCAGGTCTACCTCGGCAGCGACCTGCGGCACGTCCCGTAGGAGAGGGAAAGGGAGCGCCCCGATCGGGAGTTCCCGCGGGGCGGGGTCAGACCCGCCCTGCCTTTGAACCCGAGCCCACGGCTCGACAGACCGTGATCCTAGACCACTAGACTATCGGGGCACTCCAACGGGCAGTCTAGCGCACGGTAATAAAAGCTAGCGTATGGGGGGAGTCATGGCACGGTCGCTCTCCGTCGCGCTGCTCGGCTCGGTGACCCTCGGGAAGGACCTGGGGAAGAAGGGGACTACCTCCGACATCACGCTCTACAATTCCACCGGGGAGGAGGGGACGGTCACCTACGTGGAACCCACCCACTACCCCGACAAGTTCCCGCCCCTCCTCACGGCGATCGCCATGGGCGAGGTCCCCCTCCTGGTCGTCGAGACGATCAACCGGGACCTGGCGGAGATCGTGGTCTCCCTCGATCTCGCCGGCAAGCGGAACGGGCTCGTGGCGCTCTCGCCCCAGGTGGGCGAGGCGGACTTCAAGCGGGCTTTCAAGGGCACCGTGGTCGAGAGCTATCCGACGGCCCCGCTCGACCCGCGCCTCCTGAAGGAGCGGCTCCTCGCCCTCCCCGCTCCCGCTCGCGAAGAGGGCGGGCTCCTCATCCCCATCGACCACGCCTTCCCGGTCAAGGGCGTGGGTACCGTCATCCTCGGTCTCGTCCGGCGGGGCAAGGTCAAGCTCCACGACAAGCTCCGGCTCTACCCCGAGGAGAAGTCGGTCGAGGTGAAGTCGATCCAGGTCCACGACGTCGACCTCCCCGAGGCCGACGTGGGCAGCCGGGTCGGGCTCGCGCTCAAGGGGATCGAGGTCGAGGAGATCTCCCGCGGGCAGGTGCTCGCGCCCACGGGGTCCGTCCGCGACGGGGACCTCCTGGAGCTCTCCGACTACGCCGCGTGCAAGTTCTTCAAGGGGAAGGCGGGCGAGGGCGACAAGGTCCACGTCTCCGTGGGCCTCCAGGTCGTTCCCGCGAAGATCGCGACCGTGGACGGCGCGCGCCGCACGCTCCAGTTGGACTCGAGGGTGGCGTGGGTCCCCGGAGACCGGGCCTTCATCGTCCAGCTCTCCGGCGGTGGGGCGGGGCCCCGCATCGCCGGCGGCGGCGTCCTGGCCTGACCGCGGGAGACCGCCCCCGGGGTGCCCCCGGCTAGGCCTTCGCCGCCGGGAGGTAGGCCTTCACGAGGTAGTCCGAGATGTCCCGGACGTGCACGTCCTTCGGGGCGGCCCGCGAGAGGCTGGCGAGGCAGAGCGGGCAGGCCGTGACCACGTTGGGCGAGCAGGCCTTCAGCTGCTCGATCCGCTGGGCGGCGATCTTCCCCGACTTGGTCGGGAAGAGCGTCTCCGCCGGCCCGCCGCAGCAGAACGTGAGGCCCTTCTCGAGGTCCGGCTGGACGAGCTTGGCCCCTCCGTGCATGAGCAGCTCCCGGGGGGGCTCGATCACGCCCTCGTACCGCGCGTACACGCAGGAGTCGTGGAGGGTGACCGTGCTGTCGAGCGGCCGCACCGTCTTCGGGGGATGCTCCGCCAGCACCTCGAGGTAGCTCGTCACCTTGACGTGGAAGCCGGGGACGACCTTCGGATAGATGCTCCGGAGCATGTTCGTGGTGTGGGGATCGACCGTGATGAGCCGCTCGACCCCGTGCCTCTTCAGCATCTCGGCCACGCGCTGGGCGTGGGCCCGGAAGGCGGGGTCGAGGCCCTCGTCGTAGGCGAGGGCGCCCGCGTACCAGTCGTCCTCGTAGAGGTAGCCGAACTTCACCCCCGCCGCCTTCAGGAGGCGGGCGATGTTCCGCAACCGCTCGTAGTAGACCTCCCGCTCCGCGGCCGTCGTGCGGGCGAGGAAGCTCGTGAGGTTGACCAGGCGGTTCAGCCTCCGGACCATCCGGAACATCCCGTCCGCTTCCTTCTCCTCGTACTGCGCGAGCTGGTGGCCCATCGCGTTGATGGCCGGGACCATCTGCCACATCTGTCCCGTGTAGATCACGGTCTTCCCCCCGTGCGGGAGGTCGAGCCCGTCGGCCCAGGCCGTGACCACCCGGCCAGCGAGCGGCAGGGCGCTCTTGCGCTTCGTCAGGTTGTCCCCGAGCATCCCCAGGGTGCTCGCGATCGGTATCCCCATGTTACACCTCCAGCACCTCGGCGTTCAGGTACGAGCGAAGGGCCCGCACGTTCTCGGCGATGTGGACCCCGCCGGGGCAGTTCGCCTCGCACATCTTGCAGAGCAGGCAGGAGTAGATCGGCTCGGTGCTCTTGAGCACCGCCTCCTTGTTGCCGAGGAGCGCGTAGCGGAAGAGCTTCCGCGGCATGATCTCCATCCCGAGCGGGCAGAGCGCGGTGCACGTGCCGCAGTTGATGCACTGCCGCGCGTTGAACTCGCCTCCCAGACGGAGCGTGTCGAGGAAGTCCGGATCCACCTTCATTGCTTTCCCTCCACCAGGGCGTACTGGTAGTAGTCGTCCTCGCGGCCCTTCGGCTTCTCCTCGATGCGGCCGTAGCGGCGCATGGCCATCACCCAGAGCGTGACCTCGCGGACCGGGGCGTGCAGGGACTGGGCTATTTCCGGGAGGGTCTTGGGGCCGTCCTTCAGGGCGGCCCGGATCCTCGCGCGCTGGATCGTCTCGTCGCGCAGCACCTCGTTGAGGTTGCGGAGATGGGCGCTCATGCTCCCTCCTTGACCGGGACCTTCCGAGACGTCGTGCCGATCAGCGAGGGGGCGCCCGCCTTGCCGGGGATCCCCGGCGACATCGCGTCGATCATCGAGAGCATCTGCTCGTTGGTGTAGCCGAGCACGGAGACCGCCTGCTTGGCACAGACCGGGACGCACCCGCCCTCGCCCTTGCACAGGATCGGCGAGATCTGGGCGACCTGCTTGTCCCCGTAGGTCACCTCCTCGATCGCGCCGTACGGGCAGGCCTTGAGGCACTCCCCGCACCACTCGCACGCGACGGGATCGACCCGGGCGACGAGCGGGTCGAGGTCGACGTAGCCCTTGAGGAGCAAGGCGCCCGCCTTCGAGACCCCGGCGAGGGCGCTGGTCACGCTCTCGGCCACGTTCTTGGGACCCTGGGAGGCCCCGACGACGAAGACCCCGTCGATGACGGTCTCGACCGGGCGGAGCTTGACGTGCGCCTCCCGGTAGAACCCGTCCTGTCCGAGGGGGAGCTTGAGCACCCGCGTGAGCGCCTCGTTCGCCCGCGGGACCATCCCCGTCACGAGCACCACGAGGTCCGGGCGGATCTCGACGTCCTCGCCGGCCATGAGCCGGTCCTTCACCCGGACCACGAGACCCTTCGCGTCCCGCTCCACGGTCGGGCGGTTCTCCTCGTCATAGCGGAGGAAGACCGAGCCGGACTGGAGGGCGTGCTCGTACATCGTCTCGTACTTCCCATAGGTACGGATGTCGCGGAAGAGGTGGAACTGGTGGAGGCCCGGGTCGGCCGCCCCCAGGACGCTCGCCACGTGGGAGGTGGCGCTGCAGCAGTAGCGCGAGCAGTACGTGCGGGGGTTGCCCGCCTCGGCGGGTTCGCGCGAGCCCACGCAATAGACGTAGACCACCGTCCGGACCTCCTTGCCCTCGTAGGTGGGCTTGTTCGAGCGGGACCCCAGGAGCTCCTTGAACTCCGGGAGGGTCACGACCCCCGGGAGCCCGTAGCCGAACTCCCCGGACTGGGGGGCGTAGGGCTCGAACCCGGTGGCGACGACGATCGCGCCCACCTGGAGGGGGATGGCGGCACCGTTGCCGGTGCGGAGCTTCACGTTGAAGGCCCCGACCCGCCCCGACTTCTCGACCAGCTCGGTCTTCAGGTAGAGCATGATGTTCTCGCGCGTGCGGACGTCCTGGACGAGGCCGTCGACCACGGTCTTTCCCACTTTGTTGTTGGGGAAGAGCGTCCCCCAGCGGCCCACGTGGCCCCCGGGGTGGTCGGCCGAGTCGATCATGTGGACCGTGATCCCCATGTCGGAGAGGGACAGCGCGGCCCGCAGGCCGGCGACCCCGGCTCCGATGACCAGCACTTGCGGCGTGGTCTCCACGCGCATCTTCTCGAGGGGCTCGGACTTCGCGGTCTTGGCCACGGCGGCGCGGACGAGGCGCAGGGCCTTCCCGGTGGCCGCCTCGCGGTCGTGCGTATGGGCCCAGGAGCACTGCTCCCGGATGTTGGCCTGGGTGTACTCGTACTGGTTCAGGCCCGCCCGGGAGGACATCGCGCGGAAGGTGCTCAGGTGGAGCTTGGGGGAGCAGGACGAGATCACGATCCCGTCGAGCTTCTTCGACTTGATCTCCTCGATCGAGTTCTGCTGGGCGGCGTCGGAGCAGGCGAACATCTCCACGCGCGCGGAGACGACATCCCCCTCCTTCGCGATCTCGCTGCGCACCTTCTCCGTGTCCACGTAATCGGAGATGTTCCCTCCGCACTGGCAGACGACGACTCCGATGCGGCGGCGCGGCTCCTCCTTCGCGGGTTCCGTCATACCTTCACCCCCTTCCGTCGCAGGTAGGAAGCGATCTGCGCAGAGGCCGCCTCCGAGTGGACGATGGTGTCCGGGATGTCGCGCACGGCAGTGGCGGATCCCACCACGAAGACCCCGTCCATCGTGGTCTTGCCCGGCTCGATCTCCTCGTTCTGCTCCCGGACGTAGTCGTAGGAGTCCTTCTGCAGGGCCCCGGCCGGGAAGAGCCCGAACGCCTCCTGGTTGGGCAGGAGGCCGGTGGAGAGGACCACGAGGTCGTGCTTCGCCGTCTTGTGGCCCCCGCCGCCCTCGATGTCCTCGTAGTGGACGGTGAGGTCGCCGTTGTCGGCCTCCTCGACCCGGGACACCTTCCCCTTGACGAAGTGCACGCCCATCCCCTTCGTCTGCTGGAAGAACTCCTCGTAGCCCTTCCCGAAGGCACGGATGTCGATGTAGTAGAACGTCACCTCGGAGAAGAGGAGGGCCCCCATCAGGAGCTGGGCCTGCTTGAGCGAGTACATGCAGCAGACCCGGGAGCAGAGGCGGTTCCCGGCCTGCTCGTCCCGCGAGCCCGTGCAGAGCAGGAAGGCCACGCTCGACGGGACCTTGCCGTCGGAGGGGCGGACCACCGCGTTGTAGGGGCGCGTCGGGGCGAGGATCCGGTCCATCTGGGGTCCCGTGATCACGTTCGCGAACTTCCCGTAGCCGAAGGCGGGCTTCTGCCGGGCGTCGAACGGATGGAACCCGGTCGCGAGCGCGACGGCCTTCACCGAGACCGTCTCCTGCTGGACGCGCATGTCGAGGTTGATCGCATCCGCAGGGCAGACGGAGACGCATTCCTGGCACTCCGAGCAGACACCGCAGTCGAGGCACCGGCTCGAGCTGTAGCGCGCCTCCTCCTCGGTGAGCGGGGTCTCGTACTCCGCGAAGTCGCGGATCCGCTCCTTCGTCCCCAGGCGACTGACGCGGACGGGCGCGCGGATGGTCCCATCCTCGCGGGCCTTAGACGCGACCCGGATCTTGTCCGCCTCGGGGAGCTTCTCGGCCGGGCGGGCCCCCCGCACGTCCAAGCCCTGGATGAAGCGGTCCATGTAGAACGCCGCCTTCTTCCCCTGGCCGATGGCCTGGACGATCATCGAGGGCCCGATCACGGAGTCGCCCCCGGCGAAGACGAAGGGGAGCGAGGTCTGGAGGGTCTCGGCGTCCACCTTGATCGTCCCGTTCCGGTTGAGCTCGATCTCCTTCGCGAAGGGGGCGGTGTTCGGGGCGAGCCCGATCGCCTTGATGATGACGTCCGCGGGCAGGGTCTGGGTCACCTTCTCGTCGAAGGTGGGCCGGAAGCGGTGCTCCGCATCGAAGACCGCCGTGCACCGCTTGAGCTCGATCCCCGTTACGAGGGAACCGGTGCTCGGGATGGACTTGACACCCCAGGACACATCGACCTTGACGCCCTCGTCCTCGGCCTCCTGGACCTCCCACTTGTGGGCGGGCATCTCCGGGCGGGACTCGAGGCAGACCATCGTGACCTGCTTCGCCCCCAACCGGAGCGCCGAGCGCGCGGAGTCGATGGCGACGTTCCCGCCGCCGACGACCACGACACGCTTGTCCTTCAGGGTCGGCGGGTGGTCGTCCCGCACCGCATGCAGGAACTCCATGGCGTCCAGCACGCCGGCCTGGTCCTCTCCGGGGACCGCGAGCCGCCGTCCGCCGGTGTCGCCGGTCGCGAGGAAGACGGCATCGTACTGGGGCTTCCCCAGGGCCGTCACCGAGGTGATCTTCTGGCCGGTGCGGATCTCGACGCCGAGCGCGGTGATGTTCTTGAGGTCCCGCGTGAGGGCCGAGGTGGGCAGCCGGTAGGAGGGGATCCCCCAGCGCATGATGCCCCCCGCCTCCTTGTCGGCCTCGAAGACGGTGACCGAGTGGCCCTTGCGGGCGAGGAAGTAGGCGGCCGCGAGCCCGGCGGGCCCGGACCCGACTACGGCGACCTTCTTGCCGGTGAGCTTCTCGGGCCGACCGTAGGTCGGCTCGGCGTGGCTCGCGTAGTAGCGGTCCGACATGAACCGCTTGATCCCCCGGATCGGCACCGGTCCCTCCAGGAGCCCCCGCGTGCACTGTTCCTCGCACGGGGCGTAGCAGGCGCGGCTCAGGACGCCCACGAGGGGCGCGTCCTCGAGGTGCTGGTCGAAGGCCTCGTCGTAAAGGCCGGACCGCACGAGCGAGATGTACCCGTGGGGCTTCACCCCCGCGGGGCAGGTGAACGAGCACGGGGAGGTCCCCTGGCGGGTGATGACCGCCTTCTTCGGGACCGCCTGGGGGAAGGCGATGTGCGCCGCCCTCCGGGTGACCAGGTCGTAGTTGAACTCATCGGGGTAGGAGACCGTGCAGGCCTCGGTGCATTGTCCGCACCCCGTGCACTTGGCGGCGTCGACGAACGTGGGCTTCCGGTTGACGTGGACCAGGAACCCCCCGTTCTTCTGGGGCTGGATGTCGTTGACCTCCGAGTAGATGATGGTACGGACGTTGGGGTGGTTCACCACGGCGGCCATCTTCGGGGTCGAGATGCAGCTCGCGCAGTCGAGGGTCGGAAAGACCTTGCTGAGGAGGATCATCCGCCCTCCCACGCTCGGCTCCCGCTCGACGACCAGGACATGGAAGCCCATGTCCCCCAGGGTGAGGGCGGACTCCATTCCCCCGACCCCGGCGCCGATGATCATGACGTCGTATTCCTGACCGGGCTTGCCGACGTCGGCCATGTTACTTCCCTCCCGCCGACGGCAGGGCCGCCAGCGCCTTCCCGAACTGCTTCATGTGGTTCACGAATGGCTCCGAGCACACGGAGCACAGGGCGGCCGTCTTCACCCGCGCCGGGTCGATCCCCTGCGCCCGGAGAAGCTCCTGGGCCTGCTGGACCACCCGCCCGGTACGGTCCACGCAGTCCGAGAGGTACGAGCACTCCGGCCCATCCGCGGCGATGAACACGCCGTCGAAGCCGTCGGTGATAGCCCGCGCTACCCATCGAGGGTTCACCCCGCTCGAGCAGGGCACGGCGATCGTCTGGACCGTGGGCGAGTAGTCCATGTGGGAACTCCCCGCCAGGTCGATCGCCATGTCCGAGATCGCGTTCGTCGAGAAGACGAGAATCTTGGGACGGTATCCATGCTCTGCGGTCATTTGCTTACCTCCGGAACCTCCGTGGGCTCCCCCTGCGTGCGGGACGGGCGGATGTGGCGCGCCGCGAACCCTACTTCAGCCGCCGGACGAAGATCCGGTCGTAGCCGCTCTCGCCGAGGATCCCGAGGAACTCCTGCCCCGTCTTCTTGGCCCACATCGGGATGTCGGCCTTTGTCCCCTCGTCCGAGGACAGCGTCTCGAGCACCCCCCCTACGGGCAGTCCCACGATGGCCTTCTTGGTCTCCAAGAGCGGCCCCGGGCACGACGTTCCGCGCGCATCCACGACCTTCGTCTTCAAGGCTCTCAATTCAGTTTCCTGCATAACTCACCTGTTTTCCCCTCTTGTTATCCCGTGACGCTCGTACTGGATTCTCTGATTCCCCTTGCTTGACCACGATCCGATCCGCGACCTCAGAGGAACAAGCTGACCTTGGCCTCCTTGGCCATCTCGATGAAGCTTCCCACGCCGATGACGTCGTCCACGATGTCGACGAAGTCCTCCTTCTTCCAGCCCATCATGTCCATCGTCATGGAACACAAGTGGATCCGGACCTGGCCCATCGACCGGATCTTTCGGAAGGTGTCGATCCAGCTCGGGTAGTGCTTGGCCTGCATGGCCTGGAGCAGGGCGGGAGCCATGTCCTCGAACTCCTTGCTCATCCGCTGGTTCACGTTGACCTGGTCCTTGCGGAAGGCGACCAGCCCCCAGAACGTGACGAAGATGTCGACCTCCATGTCCATCGCGACCGCTCCTCCGGCCATGATCCCTCCGGCGAGCAGCTTGTCGACTGACCCCGAGAACAGGACCAACGCCATCTTCTCTGTCATGGTTCCGGACCTCCGACGGGAAACGATTCGACCGGGTATTTAACCCGCCTTCCTATTCTCTGAAATTGGAAACTGCCCGTTCGCCGCGGTTCCTCCCGGCACGCGGTTTGCCCCCCCCGTTCCCGCGCGTCGAACGCCTTCCCGCAGGTCCTTTCCGGGGCCGATTTACCTCGGTGTGGCCGGCCCGGAGGTACCCCTCCGGGAACGCCCGGGTTCGCGTCCTCGGTGCCACATTCCGAATTTTCGGAATGTGGAAATCAGCTTTATAATAGGCCATGCCTTGGTCGCTCCGTCGCCTGGGGGAACAGAGGAGCTATGCACCGCGGACCGGTTGAGATGCGCCTGGACGAGATGCAGGCGGCGTTGTGCAAGACCACCTCGAACCCCGTCCGGCTCGGCATCCTCTCCCTCATCGGGCGCCGTGAGCTCTCGGTGGGCGTCATCGCCCAGCGGCTGGAGCAGCCCATCCCGACCATCTCGAAGCACCTGCACATGATGAAGGAACAAGGCGTGGTCTCCTCCCGGAGGGCGGGCAACGTCATCTTCTACCGGGTCACCGATCCCCGGATCCTGGACGCCGTGTCGCTGATCCGTCAGGTACTCATGGCCCGCCTCAAGTCGGAGCGGGCGATGCTCCGGAACGGCTAGCCCGTTGGGTTGAACGCGACCACCGGTGGGCCGACCGCTCCACCGGAGGGGAAGATAGTCCACACATGCCCTTCCGCCCGCCAAAGGCTAATAGTCGGAACAATTGCTGCGCAGTGTAGGTATCCTTGCACGAACCAGACGAAAACGAGGAGTACCAGCGCGGGATAGAGGATATTCCAGGCTCTTCCGGCAAGGGAACGCAAGATACCGCGAGTGTTCCCGGGGCCAAGAGGACCGTGGGTTCGCTTCTATCTCGATTCCTAGTGGTCTTGGGAATCGTGGCTCTTGTCGCGGGCTCGCTGTTCCTCGCGGGAGCCACGCCGGCCTATAGATGCACATATCCGTGGGGGTATGCGTACGACGCGTGCGACGTGCAATCCGTGGCCGGGCCCATCGAGGTACAGGCAACTTGGTCCGGCTCGACCCCGCCCGGGACCTTCGTGCACCTGTATGCCTGTACGGGGCCGGACAATCAGATCCTTCAGGGCACGGTGACCAGCGCTTGCACCCTGATCGCTTCCTCGACCGGACCCAACGGGAGCTTGTCGCACTGGATGTGGATCCCCGACTACACCTCCATTCTCCTGGTCACGAATGGAACCTCGTTCCTCCAGCTCACGTTGGACATCCCCGTGGACGGGGGATTCTTCTTCATCGTGGGAGGGGTGGCTCTAGCAGGGGGAGGCTCGCTCTGGATCCTGATGCGTCGAAAGTCCGTGACCGAGCTTGGCCGGGAGTTCGGATAGACCTCGCTTCAGGAAGCCCCCTGACGTCGAGCCAGGGATACGAAGCCCATACGGTCTCGCGGAAGAGAGCACCCGGCTCGTGGGTTCGCCGGAATGTGCTCACGAACCTGCCCTGCGCGGTCCCACGCGCTCGACCCGCACCCGGGCATCCTTGTACCCCGGGGTCTTCGTGATCGGGTCGTGGGTCGGGGGCACGAGAAGGTTCACCGGAGCCTCCCGGTAGTGGAACGTGGTGAAGAGCACCCCGCGTCGGAGCCCGGAGTTCGCTACGGTCCGGAGCGTCACGGCCACGCCCCGGCCGACGAGCCCCACCCGGTCCCCCGGACGCACCCCTTCCTTCCGCAGGTCCTCGGGGTGCATCTCGACGACCGGACCTTCGGTCACGGCGGTCACGACCCGGGACCGTCGCGTCATCGTGCCGGTGTGATACTGCTCCCGCTGCCGCCCGGTGATCAGCACGTACGGGTACTCCGGGTCCACCGGGATCGGGGCCCAGGAGACCGGGCGGAACCTCGCCCGTCCCCGCACGAACGCCTTCTCGTGCATGCGGGGCGTCCCCTCGGGCCGCTCCGGGGTGACCGGCCACTGGATCCCCCCCCGCTCGAGACGAGCGTGGGAGAGCCCGGAATAGGACGGGACGACCCGGGCCAGCTCGTCCATGATGTCGGCGCTGGTCTCGAACGGCATGGGCCGTCCCAGCCGCGCGGAGAGCTCGGCGAAGACCTCCCAGTCGGGTCGAGCCTCCCCCGGGGGCGGGAGCAGGGGGCGGACGCGCTGGACCCTGCGTTCCGTGTTCGTGAACGTCCCGGACTGCTCGTAGGAGGAGGCGGCGGGGAGCACCACGTCCGCGTACTCCGCGGTCTCGGTGAGGAAGAGGTCCTGGACGACGAGGAAGTCGAGCGACTGGAGGGCCCGGTCGACCCCCCGGGGGTCCGGATGGGAGAGGAGCGAATTCTCGCCGACGAGGTAGAGGAACTTGACCGAGCCGGCGATCGCCGCGGGGATCATCTCGGTGCTCCGGAGCCCGGGGGAACGGGGCACCTCGGTCCCCCAGGCCCGGGAGAAGGTCTGGCGCACCCCGGCATCCGTGAGGCTCTGGTAGCCGGGCAGGTTCTGCGAGGTCGCCCCCACGTCCACGGCCCCCTGCACGTTGTTCTGGCCCCGCAGGGGGTTGAGGCCGGACCCGGGAACGCCGACGTTCCCGGTGAGCAGCGCTAGGTTCACCAGGGCGGAGACGTCGTCCGTCCCGAACGAGTGCTCGGTAATCCCCAGGGACCAGAGGATGGTGGACGGTTTCTCGGTCGCATAGAGCCGGGCGACCTCCCGGATGAGGTCGGCGGACACCCCCGTCACCTGCGCGGCGTACTCGACGGTGTATGGAGCGAGCCCCTGGCGCCACTCCTCGAACCCCTCGGTCCGGGCGGCGATGAATTCCCGGTCCTCCCATCCCTGGTCCAGGACATAGCGGGCCATGGCGGAGAAGAGCGGCACGTCCGTCCCCGGGGCCAGCAACAGGAGATGCTCCGCAAGGCGCCCGAGCTCGGGCAGGCGGGGATCCACCACGACCAGATGGGCGCCGGCCCGCACGGCCTCCTTCACGTGCGCGGCGATGACGGGATGGGCACGCTCCGTGCTCGACCCGACCACCAGGATGGTGCGGGCGGCGTGGAGGTCGGCGATGGGGTTCGTGGACGCGCCCGTTCCGAGGGCCCAGGACAGCATGGCGGCCGACGGCGCGTGGCAGAGCGTGGCGGAAGCATCGAGATTGTTCGTACCGATGGCGGTGCGGAAGAGGCGCTGGAAGGCGTAGATGTCCTCGTTGGTGGACCGGTCGCAGGCGATCCCTCCGAAGACGGAAGGGCCGTGGGTCGCGAGCAGGGTCTGCATCTTGCCTGCGATGAGGCTCAGGGCCTCCTCCCAGGAAGCCTCGCGGAAGACCGCGCCCGCGGGGCGCGACCCGAGGGGGCCACGAGGAACGCTGGCGATCCGCACGAGCGGATGCTGGAGACGTTCGGGGCTCGACTCGTGCTCGAAGGCGAACTTGCCCTTCACGCAGAGCATCCCGTCGTTCACTCCCTGGCCGCGCACTCCGCGCGCCCAGACGATCCGGCCCTGGGCCACCCCGTACTCGACCGTGCACCCCACTCCGCAGTACGGGCAGGTGGTGCGCACCGTGCGCTCCGCCGGCTGCCAGCCCACTTCTTGGAGGGCGTCCGTGGGGCACACATCTACGCAGGCACCGCAGCTCGCGCAGGAGCTCTCCCCGAGCACGTTCCCGCCGTCGAAGACGATGCGCGTGTCGGTTCCCGTCGAGGCGAGCGAGACCACTCCGTGGACCTGGTCCTCCTGGCAGGCGATGACGCACTTGCGACAGAGGATGCAGAGGTCCGGATCGAACGTGATCGCCGGGTGCGACCGGTCGACCGGCCGGAGACGCCCGTTCGAGGTGTCGTTCGCCCGGACCCCGTAGCGGTCCGCGAGGCGCTCGAGCTCGCACGCATGCGCACCCTCGTGATGACCGTGGTCCTCGCGCAGCAAGCAGAGGAGGGAGGTGCGCAGCTCCCGAAGGTGCGGGGTGTCCGTGCGCACGTCCATGCCGTCCCGGACCGGGGTCGAGCAGGAGGGGACCACCCGCCCGGAGGCGTCCGTCTCCACGAGGCAGAGACGGCAGACGCCGTTGCGGTGGTTCTCGAGATGGCAGAGCGTCGGGACGTCCACGCCTTCCCGGCGCGCCACGTCGAGCAGGGAGCTCCCCTCGGCGGCTTCCACCCGACGTCCGTTCAGCGTGAATTGGACCGTCATGTCAGGAACCCTCCAGCGGGCATCGCCCGGCGGGACACTCGGACCGGGTGTGGGCGAGGACCTCGGTCCCGAAGTGGTGCATCGCATCCCGGAAGACCTTCCCGGCGGCCTGGCCGAGCGCGCAGAGCGAGGCCTCCGACAGGAGCTGCGCCGTGGCGATCCCCTCGGCGACGTCGTCCTCGGAGGCCGTGCCGTTCCGGAGGGACCGCACGAGGAGGTCGAGCTTCCGCGTGCCGAGACGGCAGGGGACGCACTTCCCGCAGGACTCCTGGGCGAAGAACGACGCGATGGAGCTCACCGGCTCGAGGATGCACCGGTCCCCCCCGATGGCGATCACCGCGCCCGTGCCCAGGCCGGCCCCCGCCGACCGGACGGCGTCGAACTCCAGCGCCAACGGGGCGGCCTCGGCGGGAAGGATCCCGCCCGAAAGGCCCCCCGGGAGGAACGCCTTGAGCCCGGCCGGGAGACCCCCTCCGTCCCGGGTCAGGAGCTCCGTCACGGTGATGCCGAGCGTCTCCTGATAGGCCCCCGGACGGCTCACGTCGCCGCTGACGCAGAACACCTTGGGAGCGTGGGAGGACGCCCCGGGCATCATCAGCCCGGGAAGGAGGGTGAGCGTCTCGACGTTCTGCACGAGGGTGGGTCGCCCCGCGAGGCCAGATTCCGTGGGGAACGGAGGACGCAGCCGGGGCTCGCTGCGATGCCCCTCCACCGCCTCGATAAGGGCGGTCTCCTCACCGGTCACGTACGACCCCGGCACGATCCGGAGCGTCCGCGGAGGCAGGTCGTCCGCGATCCCTTCCTCCTGGACGAACGCCTTCAGCTCCTCCTGCGCCTCCTCCAGGGAGGCCACGGCATTCGCGTACTCCGGCTTCGTGGCGATGACGATCTCCCGGGCTCCGACCGACAGGGCCGCGAGGAGGCACCCTTCGAGCAGGAGGTGCGGGTTCCGTTCCATGAGCACCCGGTCCTTGAACGTGCCGGGCTCGCCCTCGTGCGCGTTGACGAGGAGGACCCGGTCCTGGGAATGCGCCGAACGGAGCGATCGCAGCTTGAGATGGGTCGGGAAGCCCGCGCCGCCCATCCCCCGGAGCGCCGCGCGCTCGGCCCGGGCGATGAGGTCCTCGGGATCGCCGCCGTTCAGATGGGCGAGGAGCGCGGAGTAGCCCCCGGAGGCGCGGTACTCCCCGAGGGTCTGCCGGTGGGACTCGACGTGCGACGGGAGGCTCTCCTCGATCTCCACCTCCGCACCGTTCCGGACGGCGAAGTACCGGCCCTCGCGCTCGACCACGGGGCCGTGGTCGCAGTAGCCAAGGCACGCCGCCCCGCTGCACGCGGTTCCGTGCCCCTCCAGGTCGCGGCGGACACCCTCGGCCCCGCGCAGGGTGCACGGGAGCCCGTTGCAAACCCTGGCGATCTCCGGGACCTGGGCCGACGGCTCCTTCGCGGGACCCGGCGGCTCGGGAGTCCTCGATCCCGGAACCATGGACGTCGCAGCCCCCGGGGACTAGATAGCTTCGCCCCCGTCTACCTCGTCGAGAAGAGAGTGCGGGGCCCGGACCTAACGGGACTCCTCGTCATCGAACTTCGCCGCGACCCTTTCGGCCGCCTGGGTGGCGGCTTCGATGGCGCTCATGATGCTCGTGCGGAAGGCCCCCTTCTCGAGCTCATAGATCCCGGCGATGGTGGTTCCCGCCGGCGTGGTGACGAGGTCCCGGAGCTCGGCCGGGTGGATCCCCTTCTCCCGCAGGAGCTCGGCCGTTCCCGTCAGCGTCCGGGTCACGAGCTGGAACGCGATGTCCCGGGGAATGCCCACCTTCAGGGCCCCGCTCACCATCGCGTCGATGAGGATGGCGATGTACGCCGGGCCGCTGCCGCTCAGCGCCGTGATCGCGTCCATCAGGTGCTCCGGCACCTCGCGGCTCTCCCCGAAGGTGCCCAGGAGGTGACGGACGGTCTCCCGGTCGGCCTCGGTGATGGAGGAGCCGGGAGCGTAGGCGGTCATGGCATGCCCCACGCTCGCGGCCACGTTCGGCATCGCCCGGACCACCCTGGCCCCGGGGAGGTTCTCCTCCAGCCGCCGGAGGGAGATCGCGGCCATCACGGAGACGACGAGCTTCCCCGGCGCGAGGTCGGCGATCTCCGTGAGAAGTTGCCGGGCGTCCGTGGACTTGACCGAGACCACGATCACGTCGGCCGCGGCGGCCGCCTTCCGGTTGTCCCGGGTGACGCGGATCTTCTTCACCGCGGGGACGAGCTTCTTCGGGTTTCGACGGGTCAGGTAGACGCCTCGGACCCGATCCGACCGCGCCAGGCCGCGGGCGATCGCTTCCCCGATCTTGCCCCCTCCCAACACCGCGACGATCACACGCACTCCCCCGACCTGGGGCCCATCCCCCCTGCCTTTTTTACGTTGACTCGCCCCGGTCGGGGAGCCCCACCTCGCCTGTCCCGGCACGACGGGGTGGCATCGAGGGGGCGAATTCCCACCGGTGAGGGAGGATTTCGACCGCCAAGGGCTGGCATCACCTTCGCCGACAACTCGATCCTCGCCTGGGTCCACTGTTAAGAGGGAGGAATCGTCTCCTTCGGCGAGCTGCTGGCGAGTCACCGGGTCATCCTCATCAATCTCCGCAAGGGAAAGACCAACTGGGATCTGACCCGGTTGCTCGGCTCCATCTTCCTGACCCAGCT
>JAJYEA010000083.1 GCA_021790425.1 Thermoplasmata archaeon
GGGCGTTTTCCCCTCCCCGCGAGGCACCGTGAACTCTATCTGAGGCACCAGGTCCTGGAACGGACCGGCAGGCGGCATGAAGAGGGCCTCCATGCGGTTCGCCTGGGACCCCACCGTGTCGATGATCACCGACCTCCCTCCTGGAAGATCGTCGAAGACGTAGGTAGACTCGCCATCGCCCGCGAACGTCGGGGGGAAGATGATGCTCCCCTCCCCGGCGACCGGCCTCAGCCTTTCTTTCCGCACTATGGCCACCTTCGCGAGTGGTCCGTCGGTCATCCAATCGTCGAACGCTCCAAGGTCGCTACTGTTCGTGGTCATGTTCCCTCCTCCATCGGTTTCGCGTAGGAGAGGTTCTGGTATGTCCCGGCCAATCCGCGTGACTCGATGGAATAGCCCCACCGCGAGGAAGCCAACGGTGCCAACCTTCCGGTCAAGACCGCCCTCGCAACGGTGGGCGGAAGACGCTGGTCCCAGAGATTGTAGGCGTAGCTCGATCCCCCTGTGCGCATCGGCCTTGCCCCCTCCAGCCCCAGCATGGCGAAGAGGTCCACGACGGGGTAGATCGTGGGCTTGAGACCCTGGCTGTTGTAGGCGAACCCGAGGTCCGACTTCGAGACCGCCGAACGGGGATCGAGGCCGGTGGGGGTGCCGGAGTCCGTCAGCTCGAAGAGGTTGGAGAGGTCGTAGGCTCCCGCCCTGGGTAGCCTCGCCTGTAGTTTCCGCAGAAGGTCGAGGGTTTCGACCTGACCCGCCCACAACTTGAGCCCGGTCGCGGTCCGGCTGTGGTCCGGCGTGAGCCACGGGTCGAGGGTCACGGAGCCGAACCTCCCTGAGACCACGACGGGCCAGCACTTGTCGCCCCCCCACGGGGCCTCCTCCCCTGCATGCGGTTCGATGACCATCTCGGCCGTCCTCAGCGATTCGACCGCATCACGGACCGAGGTGGAGCCGTCGACCTGGAAGCGGGCCTCGCCCACGAACCCCCCCACGGCTCCAGGAGAGAGCAGATCCACAAGCTCCAACATGCCGAGGCTGGCGAAGACCTGGCCGGGGTTGGACACGTCCACGTTCAGGAACTCCGTCATGGCGAGGCCATCCCGTCCGCGGCCTTGACCAGGGACTCGAGGTACGCCAACCCCCACCATCCGAACTCGTGCTGCAAGGCGACGAACCCGCGCATCAGAAGGTCGCACTGCCGTCGGCTCTCCTGCGGGTGCTCCCGGTCCATCATTCTCTCCGTGAAGCTAGGCCGGCCGTACCCGTGGTGCGCCGCGACGAGATGGCGCACGAGGCCCGCGGACCCCGGCGCCATCTCCACGACCGATCCCAGCTCATGCCGATATCCTCCTAGGACCTCCGCCCGTTGATAACGGGCGCTCTTGGCCAAGGGCCGGGAAGCGTCCCCGTTCCTGGCATAATCCTGCCAGATGGCCCGCGCCTTGCCGCGATCGTGCCAGCGAGCTGCGGCTGCGACCTGCTCCGCGAGGGGCGCGTCAAGGTTGAGCTTCCGGGAGATCGCCTCCGCGTTCGCGCCTGCCTCTTCGAGGTGCTTCTCCAGCAGCATCTCCTTGGGATCCGCCTGACTCCCTGGGTCTCGTTGGGACTTGAAGTAGACGAGTTCGCTCCTTCGCTCCGTCTCCGGACGTCGCTTCAATGGGAACGATTGAAGTCGCGGGAGGTCGAACTTCGCTCGGGCCTTGCGAAGGACCTCCTCGCGGGTCGCCCCCAGCAGCGGATCGCCCCCACCGAGGGGCCGGAACTCGAACCCCTTCTCGGTCTCGAGCAACTCGCCCCTCCCTCTCCTCTCCCCCGGAATCCCGGTCGTGCCGGACACGTCGGTCGCAGGCTGCCTGCTCTCGGGGTCCAGCATCCCTCGGGCGTCAAGCCCTCCGACCCGGACGGGAAGGAGGAACGTCCGGTAGGGAAGGGAGATCTCCCGCCGAAGGGTCTTCCCGTCCTCGCTGAGGATCCTTGCAAGAGACCCTCGGTACTCCGCCTCACCGGACGGGGAAAGCACCACCACGGGCGAAAGCGCGGTCCGCTTCGCCTTGGCCATCGTGATAAGCTGGGTCCGGGCCGCTTCCACGTCGTTTCGAAGGATCTCCCGGGGTAGAAGGCGGTACTCCTCCAAGATGGCTTCGACATCCTCCTTGTCCAAGAGGGACCGGTCACCGAGGATCTCCACGTCCTCCCTCCATGCGAAATATACGTCGGGAGGGCCAGAATCCGTACCGCGAAGCCACCCTTCAACGGGCAGGTCTGGATGGGGCTCGGAGGTCAGGCTCCATGCGTCGAGCAGCCACGTCCGGAGCGGAGGGTATGGCGGAGCCGGAGTGAAGGACCCCGGGGGGGGTGCTCGCTCGCCAAGTTCCGCCGGCGACATTCCTGGAAGTTCTCGGAGATACTGTTCGGTCTCAAGGACGGCCTTGTCGAGAGCGCCGATCCTTGCCGCCCGCGCCTCTCCCCTCTTCCCTCCCATTCTTGTCTTTGGGCTCTCCCTTGCCCTCAATACGATATCGACGAGGGCACGCCCGTGTCCTGCCCGGTTGACCCGACCGAGCCTCTGGATCATCCGGTCGGCAGGGACCAGGTCGCATACCATGTGGTCCGCGTAAAGGTCGATTCCCACTTCGCCCGCCGACGTGCTGACCAGGTAGGTCATCCCTTGGCCCCCATCGACCCGCTCGAGGAACCTGCGGAAGACGGGGTCGAACAGAAGCTGGTCACGCTCATGTCCGCGCATGGTCCCGGTCAGCACCCCGATGCTCCCAGTGGCGTGCTTCTCCAGCTCGCGGGTTACCCGCGAGACATCCCTCAGCTTGTCGAGGAAGATTACGACCCGGCACCCATCGCTCTTGGGCTCCTGGGCGCACTCCACAACCCTCTGAACGAACTCCTCGGCAAGAAGGGGTGACCCGTGGCTCCCATGCCAGCGTGCCAGCTTGGGGGCTCGGAGGATCCTGGCCAGGGCGTTGCCCTCGTGGTCGCTGGGGTTCAATGCAAAGGGGGCGTCCGAGCGGAGCGTGGCCGAGATGGGCAGGAAGTGGAAGGCGGGCAGAGGAACGCGCGCGAGCTTTCGCAGGTCCTCCACCCGGCGGACCATGGCCTCGAAAGGAGGTGAGAGCTGAGCCTCGTCCAACACCAAGAGCGTGTCCACGGCTAGGAGCCCAGCGTGGTAAGGTCGGTACCATCGACCGTCCCCGTAGCCCGAGAAGAGCAGTCGACTGCCGACCATGTCCACGGTCCCCACGATGATCGCAGGGCGGGTCGGGTCCTTGCTCCACTCCCGGTTGTCCTCGTGCTCTCCGCGGAGCGTGCTCACAGCGAGGGGTAGCCCGCTCTCCTCACCAGTGACCGAGATGTCAAGCAGGGCCCTCTTGGTCTCTGCGAGGTCCGGCGAGTCCAGCGATCCGAGGAGCCTTTCTGCCTCGCTGGTCGCTTGGTCGACCACCACACGGCGGTCGACGACCCAGACCAACCGTCGCGGGAGGGGGGCTCCGGAGCTACGAGCGAGGAGCCATAGGGCCATGATGGAGGTCTTGCCTGTGCCGGTCGGCAGGTTGATGGCGCTGGGGACCCTTCCCGCCATGAACCAGTCGAGGAAGAGGCGCTTCTGCCAGGGATAGGCCTCATGCCCGGTCAGGGCTCGAAACGATGATTCGAACTCTGACGATGTATCCGCGCCAACTCGGACTTCCGACGTCATGAAAGCGATGAGGTGATCCAGTGGTAGTTCATGTTCCTTCGCGTCGGCAGTGTGGAGGGACCTTCCACGTCGCGAGGGGCCTCGCAGGGCACCCGGCGACCCTGCCGATGGCCGTCAAGTTCAAGACCTCCTGGCGGCCCCCCTGGCCTATGTCGCCTGGCCAGGCGGACGAAGACGGGCCCGAACACCCGCCCATGACTTGCGGCTTCGGAACAGCGGTGTCTTGAACCAATAGCCGCACGGATTCTTGCAGATTCGCGGTTTGGGACCCCACCGAGTAGGCCGCGATGCCTCGAAACCCCTTCGGACGGTGAACTGGGGCCCGGGCTGCGTGGGCGGCACCCTTTTGAACTCGCCCCCATAGTTCCGGCTGGGAGGATGGATGGGACCTGGGGGAGGCGCACGGACACCAGACTGCATAGCATTGTGAACCATTAATGGTTCACATATCACCCCCTGCATACGGTATCCAAGGACCATGCCGAACGAAACCCCCGCCCGCTGTCCGGTCTGCCAGCGCCCGTTGCCCTTGGGGGCCCAGGCCTGCCCCTCCTGCGGGACCCCGCTACCCGCCCGGCCCGCCCCTCGGACCGGGACGGGCCGCCCGGGCGAGGGAAAAGGGCTCTCCCCGGAAGTGGAGGGGCGCGTGCAGCGGCTGAACCGCTGGCGGGACTCCGCCCGGGGGCTGCACGTCCCGGTCCCGCTCCTGCCCGGCTGGGTGGAGGGGCTCGCCTCGGGGGACCGCGACGAGGAGCGGTTCGACGAACTGCTCCGGGGGCTGGAGCGCACCGCCCACCACGAGATCGCCCAGGCGCTGGAGACGTGGGCGCGCGAGGCGGCCGCCCGGCTGAACCGGCTGGAGGCCTACGGGCTCCCGAGCCCCGGGGAAAGGAAGAGCTTGGAGGCGGTGACCCGGGCCCTGCGGACCGGGGACCTGGACCGGGCGCTGGAGACCTATCCCCGGGTGGACCAGGTACTGGGGTTCAAAGAGAGGAACCTCAACGACGCCCGGGACGCCTTGGAGGGCCTCAACCTCCTCTCGGCGGACGTGGAGGCGCTGGGTCTGCCCCCCATGTGGCCGGACGCCGGGCTCCTGGCCCGGATGGAGCGGAACTTGAGGACCGGGCGGATTCCCGAGACGCTCAAGCAGGCCTCGGACCTGCGGCGCGAGGCGCACGAGGCATTGCTCAAGATCCTCCCCCGGCGGATCCGGGAGGCGGCGGACGAGACGGCCCGGGAGAAGTCCGCCGGCCGGGACGTGCAGCGGGAGGCGGCGCTCCTGGCCCGGGCGGCCCGCGCGGCGCACCGGGGCCGGGCGGAGCAGGCGCTCCGGGACCTGGTCCGGTTCCAGACGCAACGGTCCTTGGACCCGTTCCGCCTGGCCGAGGACCGCACCCGGGCGGATGGGCCCGCCCGCCCTCCAGGATAGCCGGGGATCAGAGGACCTGCTCGTAGACGTGCACGTCCTCGCCGAGGAAGTGCCGGTGCAGGGTCCCGCTCTCGGTGAGCCCGACCTTTCGGAAGAGGTGGATGGCCCCCTCGAAGCGGTCCTGGGCCTCCACCCACACCGAGCGGGCGCCGGCGCGGCGGGCCCACTCCAGGCAGGCCCCCACCAGCGAACTGGCGATGCCGAGGCGCCGAGCCTCGGGGTCCACCACCAGGTGGACCATCTGGACGGCCCCGTGGGTGAGGGAGCAGCCCACCACGCCCACCACCCGCTTCTCCTTGCGGGCGGAGAAGTACGTGACGCCTTCCATCCAGCTGGTGAACTCCAGCGGGGAGGGTTCCCAGGTCTTGATGAGCTCCTCGGGGAGCTTCCCCTTGTACTCGTCCCAGACACGCTTGTAGAGGTTGCAGATGTCCGGGATGTCCGAGTGGGTGGCCTGGGTGACCACGACCACGCTCACCGGATGGTTCGCCCCGTTCGTGGCCCTCCCCTGGGATTTCTCGGCGGGGGGCGTCTCCTTGCTGGTCGGCGGGGCTCCGGCCCCCTCATCCGCCCGATTCGCCCCTGCCATGGTTGTGGATGGTCAGCCTGAGATTGCTTCCGAGAGATATCGAGGGGGCTCCGGGAGGGACTCGGAGAAGGCTAACGTCGTGGAGGGTTTTAGTCTTTCGCCTTTCGGCGGGCCCCGGGCCCCACCGGCGCCCCGTCCTTGGCCGTACCGGCCTCGCTCGGAGCGTGGCCTTGACCGGTCCCCGGGGCCCATTTCCAGGGATGGGGCACTTCCCGTCCGTCGCCCCCCGACCGGGCGGCCGGGGACTAGGTCGGGGGTTAGGAGGTCAGGCTCCCGATCGCTTGGATCAACGACGCCGAGGAGGCCCCCACGATCCCGATCCCGCCGGCAATGAGGCCGTCCTGCGCCAGTTGAGTGTTCGCCACGTCGTTCGTAAGGTCGCTGGGGCCCGAGATGATGACGATCAAGGAGACCACAGAGAAGAGCAATCCCAGAGAGGCCACCACCACCTGTTCCAAGGCTGTGGTGAGCACGGCCGAGAGGACCGTGAGCACGATTGCGACCAACTCCATGGCCCCTCCTACGATGAAGTCGAAGCTCTCGAACTCCAACGTGAGAGTCTTCAGGAAGGGGAGCAATAGCCCGGAGATCAGGCTCGCGGCCTGGCTGGCGTAGTTCGTGGAGAGCCCGAAGCCCGTGAGGAACGAC
>JAJYEA010000084.1 GCA_021790425.1 Thermoplasmata archaeon
GGGGGGGGTGGGACCTGTGGGGGGGGAGGCAGGAGCCGCGGGGGCGGACTCGCTTCGCTCCCGGGAAGCGGCGGGGGTGGGTCGCGGAACCGCTTCGAGGAACTTCCAGACCGCAGACCCCGTGGTCTGGTAAGGGATCAGATTCTCCCCCTCCACCCATGCGAGCCCCCACTGTTCCCAGAGCCGCAGGGACCGGTCGGCCTGGGCCACCAGGTAGACCATGCGCTCGGCCGCCTCGCGCGAGAGGACCACCATGAAGGGCACTCTCTTGGATGGAGCGGCCTTCCGCAGGTTCTCCAAGACCTGGGGGAAGCGGGTCTGAAGGGTCGAACACTCCACCTCCAGGCTGTAGTCCACCTCGCCTACCCGGAACTCGCCGTCGGGGGCGGTGAGCGTCGGCTGGACCTCGCGGACCTCCATCCGGATTCCCCGCGCGTCCAGGAACGCCCCAGCCGTCGCGATCGCGTCCGAGTGCTCCTCACCCTCGTTCCGCTCCGCGCGCATGGCTGCGAGATGGATCCGCCCCCGGGGAGTCAGCAGGAACCCTCCGGTGGCCTCGTCCCGATCGATGTCCCGAAGTTGCAGGGCCCGGAGGAGGACCACCTCGAAGCGGTCGGGGAGGAGGGGGACAGACGCGGCAAGGTCCTCACGTGCCTGAGATTCCTCCTCCAACCCTTGAAGGAGCATCGCGAGCTGCCCGGGGGAGGTCCGAAAGGGAGAGACCTCCGAGTTCTCGACGCGGGCGTACCTCCTCGAGCTTCGGGCCACGGCTTCTGCGACGGCCGGAGCGTCCGGGCGCGGTGGCGGTGCCGGGAAGGTCTCCATCTTGCAGAAGGAGCCCCCCGCCGACATCGCGAGCTGGTGACCCGGAAGGCCGTTGACGAAGTCCTGAGGGACCCACCCCCGTCGCGCCCCGTCCGCGACCCTCCACGCGAGCTGCATGTCCTCGACCCCCAGGGCGAGGAAGAGCCAAGCGCTCACGTTCGTGCCGAGGGATGCCCGCACCTTCTCCTCGACCTGGTGAAGGAACTGGGTCACGGCCACGATGTGGAGGCCGAACTTCGCCCCCTCGGAGAGCATGTCGCGGAAGATGGGAACGTCGTAGTTCTGGAACTCGTCGACCACGAGGTAGACCGGGTGGTCCTTGCTACCGGTCCGCAGGAGGGCGGCCCAGAGCTGGGTCAGGAAGATGGCCCCCAGGAAGTTCGACCCCTCCGTCCCCAGTTCACCCTTCGAGAGGTTCAGAAGGAGGAGCCGGTGCTTCAGGAGAGCCTCGAACGGGACCGGGTCCACCCTCTGGCAGAGGGACTTCCGCAGCATCGGGTTCGTCGCGATCTTGCCCACCTTGTTCAGCGAGGACATCGTGAAGGCGTAGTCCAGCCCCGGCAGGTGGAAGCGGAGGAAGTTGGCGGCCGATCCTTCGGGGAACGTCCGTAGGAACCTGCGCCGCACGTCCGAGTCCGAGAGGACGTTGTAGGCGTCGACAAGGTTCGTCCCCCGCGAGGCCAGGAGGCCCTGAAGGATGGGGCGCAGGATGAAGTCGGCCCGCGCTCCGATGCTGTCCTCGCCCCACGCGTTCTTGATCATCAGGAGGATGTCCCCGGCGACCATCTCCGAGCGCCGCTCGAGGTCGTCTTGGTCCGTCCGCTCGTGCTCCGGGAGGTGGAGGATCCCCAGAGGTACCGAGACCCAAGAATGGCCGCCGTCGCGGTAGGTGGGGTGGGCGGGGTCGACCAGGATCGTGTCCGCGGCGACGGACGGGTCTAGGCGTTGGACGACGTCGCGGACGAGACCCCCGGTCGGCTCGAGGACGACCACCGTCGCTTCGGGCCTCTTGACCAAGAGCTGGAGGACCAGGTTGAGGATCAGCGTCGACTTGCCGGACTGCGTGCGACCGAGGACCGCGAGATGGTTCGCGTCCGGGGGCAATCCAAGCCGTTGCCCGCGGGCGTGCCCCACCACGAGGCCCGTCTGGGCGGGATCCAGTTGCGGCAGACAGCTGCCCGCGGCCAAGGATGGGGCGCAGGGGGGGCTCGGGAGCACTGCGGACCCAGGGACCGGAGCGGGAGACGGAGCAGGGATGGCCACCGCTCCCCGAGAGGAGGCGAGGCCCCGGCGGGGGGTCGCAGTGGGGAAGCGGCTACGGATCATCTCGTACTTCGCCCCGGTGCTGGCCCACCCCTCCCGGGTCTCGCGGAACCCCTGCGGCGGACGGACCGACGGAAGGGGCCCGGGGCGGGAAGAGGACGACGAGGGGGGGGCGGCGATCGGACCCAGGCTCGTCTCAGGGACGTGGCCGGCCGCAGGCGAGCTCGCATAAGGAAGCCCCGGGTGCTCGCTTCGCCAGGGAAGAGGAAGGACGAACCCCATCTCCTTCGCCGAGGCGTTTCGGCGCTCCTTCCTGCCTCCGAACTGCTTCAGGTCGTGGTTCCTGAAGACCTCGCGGAACTGGAGCACCCGGTGCTTGGAGAAGATCACGCCATTCCGGACCCGGGCAAAGGTCCACCAGGTCCCGCCGTTGATGGAGTCCCACTGGTGGACCCAGCCGTTCATGGCACGAAGGACGTCCTTGGGGTTCGGTCCGAGGATGCCGAGGCGCATCTCCAACTGCCAAGGGGGAAGGGCCCGCCGCTCGACGACCTGGGAGTGCAGTCTCTTCTCGGCATCCGTGGGGGGCCGCTTCGTGGGGGCGCCCAGGAGCGGGTGATGCTCTCCGTTGAGATTCATGACGAGGTTGTCGTAATGCCCGGCGAAGAGGTGGAAGCTCGACTCCCATTCCCCCGTGGGCCGGGCGAGGATCTGGAGGAGGACCTCGTGGTCCTGGAGGAGTGGGGAGGTGATCGTGCGGGCAAGGGTGGAGGCGTAGTCGACCGTCGGGTCGATCTTGATGGGCCACCAATGGTGGCGTCGCTGGACCCGCGCGCGTGCGAGAACGCCGTCCACGAACCCGTGGACCGGGAATGGGCATGCCGTCGGGCGGGGGTCAGCTTCCCCGCCAGGGAACACGCCCTCGTACGCCGCGCTCCAGGTGGTCAGGTCCGCCTCGGTCTCTCCTGCGACAGCGATCTCGATGCTCCCAGACGGAGGGCGGTAGACCTCCAGGGCGAGAGAGGAGACCCTGGCGTTCCCCAGCGTCGTGCGGTCGGGGGGTAGGTCCCGCGGGTCGCGGCGGGGGACGGGGAGAAGGAGACGCCGGTGGATCATGGCACGCTCGGATCGGCGGGCTCGTAGGGCGCCGGCTCAGGCATGGGACAGGGAGACGCGTTCTGCGGGGCTCCTCCCGATAGGTCGGACGCGCTTCTCGCCCGCGCCCTGAGGTCCTTCTCCCTCAGCCTCCTTCGGACCAACCCCCAGACGAAGAGGCCCCCGCGGGGGCCGGGGCGCCAGACGGGTCCCCTTCCGTTGGCAGGGCCGAGGTTGACGATGTATCCCCGGGAACCGAGCGCGAGCTCGGGCCGCCCCCGGTACTCGCCTACCCACGCCTCCACGAGGAGCAAGCGGTCGGCATCCCGGACGTGTCCCACCTCCTCTCCCCAGAGGGTGAGGGGGATTTCCCCGGTCGCGTCGCGGAGGAGGACGGTCCGGACGGGCTGGGGTCTTCCGCGACTCGAGCGTTCGAAGACGGCGCCGAACCGGACCACCACGCCGTGGACCAACGCCGGGCGCATCGGGACGAGGTCGGCGATGGGCGTCGGGTGCACGAGGTTGCTATTCGCGGTCATGGCGCCTGTTCCGGTGCCTCCGAGCGTGAACGCCTGAAGCTGCGGAACTCCTCCTCGTCGCGGTCCGCCAAGTCCTCCGGGTTCGTCGTGATGAGCTCGTGCTCCCCCGGGCTCGCAAGGATCCGCAGCGGTGTCCGGAGGGTCCCCGTGAGCAAGAGCGCGGTGGAGTACCCCGAGTCCTTGCCGGTCTTGGCGTAGCGCACCAGGTTGACCTCCGCGGGAGTGAGCGACCAATGCTCGCGCATGGCCTCGGTGACCGCCCGGTGCCGCACCAGGGTCACCATGGAGGAGTTTCCCAGGACCACCCGCCCTTGCTCCTGCTCGAGGAAGTCGTTCGCGCTCTGCGAGATCAGCGTGACGCCCGTATGGTAGTGCCGCGAGTGCCGGGTGAGGTTCGCCAGTGCCTGGGCGGACCCCGGCCGGCCCATCAGGTGCCACGCCTCGTCCACGACAACGATCTTCCGGTCCATATCCCGGGCGCACTCGCTGAACAGCAGCGAAAGCACGAGGGTCATGACCGGCGCAAACAGATCCGGCTCCAGGTCGCGGATGTCGAAGCAGACCACCGAGGCCTCGAGATCGACGTCCGTGGGGTGGTTCAGGAACGCGCAGGAACCGGAGACGTACGGCTCCAGGACCCGGCGGAGGTGGTCGGACTGGAGCGACGGCTCCCGCCCCAGCTCCGCCACAAGATCCTCCAGCGTGAACTCCTCCTCCCGTTCCCGGTACATGCGGGAGAGGACCCCATCCAGGAGGGCCCGCTCCTCCTTCTCGTCGGGCGACCACTGGAGAAGGACGTCCAGGAACTCGAGCGCATGTCGAGCACGTTCGGCCGGGTCCCTCCCCACCCCGAGGGGGTTGACGTGGGTATCCCCCTCCCTGCCGATGCGCAGGACGCAGCCGTCCAGGGCGATGGCGGTGTCGGCGAACTCTCGGAGGGGGTCGAGGATGAAGATCCGGAGGTCCGGGTAGAGCATCCGGTAGCGGAGGATCTCCAGCTTCGCGAGATAGCTCTTCCCGCTTCCTGAGGTCCCGAAGATGCAGGTGTTGTAGTTCTCCAACGAGAAGCGATCGAACAGGACCGGGGTCCCGTTGAACTCGTTGAGCCCGTAGAGGATGCCCCCCTCCTTCGCCAGGACGGCGGAGACGAAGGGGAACATGGTCGCCAGGGCGGAGCTCGGTAGGGGCTGATCGTCCTTGAGGAAGTCGCGCCCGAATGGCATGACGCTCCTGTAGGCAGGCACCGGGCGGAAGAGCGGGGGGTTGGCCCCGACCCGCAGCCCCCGGAGGGTCCCCTGGACCTGCGCCGTGAGCTTCTCGAGCTCTAGCGGGGTGTCCGCCCGGATGAGGAGATAGAGGCCGGACAGGAAGAGCCGCTCCTCGCCCCGCACCAGGGACGCCCGGGAGGCCTCGAACGAGGAGACCTGGTGCTCCAGAGCGCTCGTGTCCACCGTTCCCCGCTCCCGCCGGCCGAGAAGCTCCACCTGAAGGCGCGTGATCTCGTGGCTGAGCAGAGCCCTGGCCCGGTCCTGGGGAAGCGGATGGAGGTGCAGGACCACATCCAGACGGGCCTGGGCAGTGAGGAAAGGCATGAGCCACCCATAGGGCATGCTGGCGGGGAACCGCTCCACCTGCAGGATGCGGACGTGTTCGCCCCCCACCACAAGGCGGTCCGGGAGGAGCTCCACGCGGGATGGGGCCAAGGCGTCCTGGAAGGTCGCGACCCCGGCCCGGGGCGTCGTCCCGAACTGGCAGTAGCTCCGCAGGACGGTGGCCAGGTCCTCCCCCGCAAGGGCCGTGGCCAGGAGGCCACCGGAGGTCAGGTGGTCCGCGAGGACCGCCGCTCGCTGGTCGAGAAGGGCACGGGCCGCCCCGTCCTTCTGTTCCCTGGTCGGGTGCGCCCCGTTCGCGAACAGGTCCGGCCGCTCCGTCGGGAGGTTCGTCGAAATGACCGCGCAAGACCTCCGATCGAGGCTCGCGCTCGTGAGCCGGTCCAGGAACGGGACGTAACCGACGATCTGGTCCTGGATCACCGACGAAGATTCCGCATCGCCGCGACGGATGAGGGCCCTCAGGTAGGGCGCACTGTCGAACTTCTCGGGCCGGGCGATGATCTGCACGTCGAAGTCGAGGGAGTTCAGTACCGAGAGGAACGCCTGGATGTGGTGGACCTGGTCGGAGACCGAGAGGAGAGGAAAGTTCACCCCGGAGATCCCCAGCACCTTCGCGTACGCATCGTTCGGAAGTACGAGCATGTCCCCGGTGACATCCCGGAGATGGGCGAACTTCCGGGTATCGGGGGTGACCAGAGTACGGGGGGCAGAGCGGAACGACTGCCGCAGGAGGAGGTAGCGAAGAAGGGGCAACCCGTCCTTCCGGCCGAGGCCCAGGGCCAGCCCCACGCCCAGGGCCAGGAAGAACACCCCAAAGGCGAGGGATTCCACCAGCAGGTCATGGGGGAAGGCTTCCAAGAGGGCGTAGGCCCCCAGGGCTCCCGCCGCACCGGACCCCATGAGCCAGGCCGCCTGGGAGAGGGTGAGGGGGCCGAATCGTGTCTCGAGCGACCCTAGCCTCGGGGGGAAAGGGACGGCCTCTCCAAGGG
>JAJYEA010000085.1 GCA_021790425.1 Thermoplasmata archaeon
TGCCCTCTGACCCTGGGACCTCGGCACTCTCGGGAGCCTGCTGAATGGCGATGTTCGGGCCGCTCTTGAGCGGGTCACGGAGGAGCGCCCAGTCCCCGACGGGTTCCCTCGGCACGTAGTGCAACGCTTCGCACCAGAACTTCACCAACCGATGGAACGCAGAGGGCCTGGTCTCGATCACAACGCTCCCCACCCACAGCTTGCCGGGCTCGCTCATCACGAGGGAAACACGGGTCGAGTGGATGAACCTGCGTGCTCACCCTCGCCTCCCTGGCGGGAGAGGAGCCACGAACCATCGGGCCCCGGGAACCGGGCCCGGCGGGGACCTGCTGGACCCGTCCCGCGTGGAAGAGCGACTCGAGGTCTCGGGGCCGGTCGATGCGGTGCGGCAGTGTCGCGTCGACGAGGGTGGTCACCCGCAGAGGCCAGGTCTCGAGCACGGCGAGGACGGACTCCAAGTTCGTGAGGGAAGCGCGTCGCGTACCGTTGAAAGCGACGTTCGAGCCGTCGATGAGCACGAGCGGACGCGGGTCGACGGACATGGAGGGCCCGCGGGGTACACGGGTGGGGTGATTTCAGGTTCACGACGGCATTACCGGTTCGCTCGCAAGGGGATCGGAGGAAGGAGCGGTTTTGTCCCCTCCCCCCTCGTGGGATGACCCGGGCCCGCGTCCGCGAGGAGCGATGCACTACCCCGGCGAAGGACGAACGTGCTCGATTTGCGCTAGGGGGGGAAGGGCCCGGGTGCCCGCGACATGGGCCGTCGTTGGTGGTCAGTGGCCAGGGTCCGAGGAGGAGACCGAGCTCCCGTTCCAGAGGGAGCGGAGGCTCGCCGGGCAGGCGATGGCGTGGCTCTGCGACGAGCACGCCTCGGTCTGGACCACGAGCTGGGGGCTCGGGATCAAGCAACTCGGGACGGAGGCCGAGGAACTCGCATCCGTCCCACGACAACGAGGGCAATCAGAAACCCACATCCAAGAAGTGCGATGACGGACCCGTCGACCATGGTGCCCAAGGCCGAAGCATGCTCGTTCGCGACCACCTGGGTGCAGCAGCTCGGGCCGGAGGAGGGGCAGTCGAGAGTGCACACCGCCGAGTTGTAAGTCCACCAGCCGAAGAGAGCAACGAGGGCGCCAAACACGAGGACCACGAGGGCGACGGCGAGAGGGACCGGATGGACCGCTCGTAGGGACACCGGCCTCATCGCTCACCTAAGAGGAAGAGCCCACTCCTTGTCTACTCTTTGGGACCCAGGGAGAGGGTGCCGCCTCACCTGCCTCTCGAACCGGGCAAACCCTCTGGGATCCCCGGGGGACTTCGTGTTCGCGTAGCGGGTCAGGTGCGCCCACACGGTCGCGACCCCAACCCATGCCAACGGGGTCACGAGGCGCGGCCGCAAGACAGGGTCATGAAGCCCCTCGCAAGGACCCGGTCCAACGCCGCCGGGACGAGACAGAAAGGAAGACTTGCCGCTCACGGTCTCCGCGAGCGCGGGACGCATGGGAACGACCCCGGTGCCCTGGGATGCGTCCCAGAGGGCGGCGGAGAGGCCGTTCGCGAAACGCTCGCGTGGGGGCATCTTCCAATCTCACTAGGCGGGTCGGGAGCGAGAATTCTTTTCGACGTGCGACGATAGATCAACCCGACCGAGCGCGGGTTCAAATATGTCGGGAACGCATGGACTAGCGGGAGTAGCGGGGACGGATGGAGGCCGTTCGGGAACGCTCGCGTCGACCACATGAACTCAAACTCAAGTTGGAACTCTGGAACTCAAACTCTCTGTGCTGAACAAAGTGCTGCTGATCTGAACGTCGACCCTGAACTCAAGTATCCTGATACATCGAATCTGAATATCCTCTCTCGTTTCACGTCTATCGTTTGTTAATTGTACGTCCGTCTTCGGACCTTGTCGCACCCATGACTTCGTCGGTTGACCTGCGTGAGCCCGTGCTGCCGCCGAGCGCCCTCGCTCCTTCCAGGAAAGAAGGAGATGCGACAAGCATCGATGGGTAGCGAATGCGCAGTACCGCCGAACGCCCCACAGCCGGGACGGGGTCAGGCCCCGGCAAGCCCGAACTGGGCGCCCCGGGTCCGCACCAAGCGGACCCACGCGCGCCCCAGCAAGGACTACCACTGCGACGGCTGCGGGGACCGTATCCGCTGGATGCCCAACGTCTACTTCGATGGGCGGCGGATCTGGTGCCCCCGTTGCTGGATCGAAGTGAAAGCCCAGCCCCTTGGGGAGGTTCTCCCGACGGCCCCGGGCCCGAGGGGCCCTACGCCGTATCGTCCCCCTTCGAGCATCTACCCAGTCGACGGAGAGGACGAGTGCCCGCCGCTCGAGGAGGAAACCTGCTACCCGCCCCTCGATCGGGAGGAGCCTTGAGCGCTCAGGACGAGCCGCATTCCGTCCCCGTCTGCGAACCGTACTGGCCCAGTGGCGGCTCCGCTTCGCTCCATGAGAGGTTGAAGGTGCTCCTCCTGTCCCTCAATTGGTGGCGAGAGAAGGACCCGCGGACTCCACTTGGGACCGCGTACCTCTACTCATGGCTTTCCCGCACAGATCTCTGGCCGATGGTGAAGGTCGGGTTCCTGGACGCGACGGTCGCGGATCCGGTTACGAGGGTGGTCCAGAGGATCAAGGCAGCTGACCCCTCGATTCTTGGAATCGGGGTGTACGTCTGGAACAATCCGGTCGTGCGGCAGGTCTTGAGTTCCCTCCGGGTCGAGGGGTATCGCGGGAAGATTGTCCTGGGGGGTCCCGAGATTTCGTACGCGACGGAGGACCTCCCCGCGGAATTCCCTGATGCAGACTACTTCGTGAAGGGGGAAGGGGAGACCGCGTTCGAGGAGGTCCTGAGGGCGAATCTGGGGGGCCGGAAAGCCGAAGGGCCGGGAGTCTTTACGCCGCGATACTCTCCCATAGCTGGCCAAGCTCACCTGCCCAAGGGAGTCGAGCCGGTCCAGCCGCAGTCGCTTCCTGAACTCCTTCCCCTGATCGTCAAGGACGGCTTCGGTCGAATCGAGTTGCAGCGCGGGTGCCTCTTCGCATGCTCGTTCTGCGCTTTCCCGTTCAAGGACCGCGTGTTCACCGAGTTTGGGATGGGGACCCTGCGTGAGGACCTCCGTCAGCTACGACTGGCCGGGGTGCGCCAGCTCGCGGTGCTGGATCCAATCCTCTTCCTGCACAAGGAACGCGCGATGACCATGCTTCGAGCGCTGGCGGAGGAACTGCCAGGGACCCGCTTTGAGATCCAGTCACGCCCGGAGCACTTGGACGCCGCCCTGATCGATCAGCTGGCGCGGATGGACGTTCTCCTCGAGTGCGGGATTCAATCGCTCGACCCCATCGTCGAGCGAGCAATCCGGCGAGCGGGCGACCCCGGGACCATCGACGCCAGCCTTCGGCTGCTACAGGAGCGTGGAGTGGACTTCGAAGCCCACCTCATCTTCGGGCTCCCATTCCAGACGGTGGGTTCTCTTTTTCAGGACGTAGACTACCTTCTGGGCTTCCACCCCCGGAGGCTCCGCCTGTTCCCGCTACTGGACCATCGGGGGACGACGCTCTCGAGAGAAACGCAGACGGTCTACCACGGTCGCATGACGTTCTCCAACTCATTCCCCCGACAGGTCGAGGAGACTGAGTGGATGCCTCGTAACGCGATTGCTTCTCTGAAGAGGCTCCACCACGAACTCGAAGTGGGAACGGATGCGGTCACCGCGCTAGAGCGAGCACGAACGGTGCTCCCTGGGTGTCAGGGGAACGGCGAGCCCATTCTGTGGGCTTGAGGGGCAAGGATCGCCCCTTCCAACGGCCAATTGATGGTGCGCTCGCGGCCCGGGTTCACATCCACCTCGTGAGAAAGGTGGTGGGTCGCAACGTTGAACACCGACCACATGGAGAGGGAGGCGTTGTGGGTGGCCAGAACGTCCGCCCGGGTCCCGATGATTCCCGCGTGCGACCGCGGGATCCCCTTCACGGGCACGAGTGGTAGTTGAACGCGTAGAAACCGGGACCACCGGGGATCGAGGAATCTACCTGCCAGACACCTTGGGTCGCGAACATGTAAGTGAGAGTTGGACCCCAAGATGCCGTCGAGCCCCACTCCATTGTCCCCCAGATCACATGAGGCGTTCCCCCTATCGTAAACGGGAGGCCGAAAGGCACCTCAGCGCTGACCGAGACGGGAACCATGTACGGTGATGATCGAGAGATTCCCGCATCGTTACACGTGTTGATGTCGGGGGAGTTCGCCGTGTGGAATCGAAGGTCAATCAGGGCGGACTGCCCTCCACCGAAGGATGGGGCTGAAGGATACGTGTACGGTACGGCTTGGTCGGTCAGGTTACCTGGGCCCTGCCACTTAGTCCCCGCATCTTCGATTGAAAGAGATGGAAGGATCGAGCCCCGGGCGACGAAGGGCGAAGTACACGGCTCTCCGGGCCCCCCGCCCCAGGCTGTGCTGTTGGATGCGAGGTAGACCTGCCACGAGATGTTCTCGAACGCCAAGACCTGCACCGAGCCGTTTCCGGCCGTCCAGTAGCTTCCGAGCCTTTGACCCAGATGGCCGGGGTTCCATTGTACGGTGGACGCTTCCGTAAGGCTTCCTGAAGTGAACAGCAGTGAATTCCAAGTCCAGTTCAATGATGCGTCGCCGAGGTAGGGAGTGTCCACTGCCGCCACCGGAGTGAACGTGGATACGCTCACTGCCGGCCCTCCCAGGGAGCAGGTGCGGTGGTACCCGATGGGGAACCCGAAGGGTAGCAAGGGTGAACCAATGAACAGAACCAGCAACACGAGGATGATCACTACAGGACCGATAAGCAACGCTCGACGTGGCCGCGATCGGACCTTCTGTGAGTTTCCCGGTCGGACGGTTGATCCGCCCTCCTTGTCGTCTTCATTCGGCTGGGCACCATCGGCAACAAAAGGGCTTGCGGGCGCAGAAGTTCCTGTCATCGGAACGAGTCCCTCGCCTCCTGTGCTATTGGAAAATGAAGGAATGGGCCCAGATTAGAAGTTCCTACGCCCCCTCCTTCTTCCAGCCCAGCAGCAACCTAGCAGCTAGCCGACAGGCCGGTGTCATAGATGTGCATGGAAACTGAAGAGTACCCGAAGAACAGACTCCCCGAGTAGTCCTGCAAATCAACGAACTCCTCACAGACCGCGGGCTCCGGGTTGCGATCCGTGATTACCCAAGTTACACTCTTGGTCGTAGTAGAACTCCACTGGCTGTTGGCTCCAAAGGCGAACGAGAGGCTCTGTCCCAGACCAAGGGGCACGACTACATTGAAGCTGACCCCATCCTCGCTCTTGACGCTTCCATATGCAACTGTCCATGCGGTGCATGACCCGGTGGGGACCGGGAAAATCGTCCGGATGCCTCCGTTATTTGGAACTGTGCCGTAGTCCACCAGCTGCCCCACGAAGTTGAGTTGGTCTTTCTCGCCCAACTCACACTCGCGGAAGTCTAGTCCGAGCCGGACCCTGAGACTCGGGCCGTGTCTCGGGGCCGAAGATAGAAGCCGGCCCGTGGGCCGAACTCCAGCAGCCGCAGGTGGCCCTCTTCCACGCGATAGTATGCCCTTCGGTGGGGGTGGCGCAGCCTCGCCTTCCAGAGCCCTGGAGCGTTCCGCAGCTTCTCGACGACGAACCCCGGACCCCCTCGGAACGGGTGCTCTCGGAGGGACTGGATCGCGAGGTCGAACTCCTCTGGGTCCCGAAGGGGAAGGAACTCGAACTCCTCCTTCGCCCGGGGAGGGAAGGCGTAGATGAGCGTCACTCCGAAGCCCGGGCCTTTCGGCGAGCGCGGGATCGGCGCAGCACCTGTCACCGGGCACGTCGTTCGCGAGCGGGTCCTGGGCACGGCGCTCTAGTTCCTCGACCCACGAGCGGGGGACACAGTCCCGAGAGAGCTCGAGGAGGAAGTCGTCCCAGGTCTGGTTCGCGGTCTTGAGACCATGGAGCCGGTGCAGGACGGCGGAGTGGAGGCTGATGGAGGTGAGACCCTTGCTGGTCGCCATGAAGTGCTATCCATTACAGAGCATGATATGGTGCTTCGGAAGCGCCCGCAGGATCCCGCGGTCTACGTCTTGCGCGGTAGGGCCGAGGAAGCCGCCTCGGGGGACCAACTGAAGAACCGCAGGTTCCTAGGGAGACCTCGCACGTCAACGACGAGACCGAAAGCCGGGGTCCACGACCACCTTGACGTCGGCGGACCGTTTGATGCGCGTGCCGCAGCC
>JAJYEA010000086.1 GCA_021790425.1 Thermoplasmata archaeon
TCGACATGACCGAGTACATGGAGAAGCACTCGGTGGCACGCCTCATCGGAGCCCCCCCCGGATACGTGGGGTACGAGGAAGGCGGCCAGCTGACGGAGGCGGTCCGTCGGAGGCCGTACAGCGTCCTCCTCTTCGACGAGGTGGAGAAGGCCGCGCCCGAGGTGATGAACGTCCTGCTACAGCTTCTGGACGAAGGCCGTCTGACCGACGGGAAAGGGCACACGGTGGATTGCCGGAACACCCTCGTCATCATGACGAGCAACCTGGCCACGGAGGCGCTCAGGAGCGAACTCCCCGAAGCGGAGAAGCGGGCCCAGGTGGACAAGGCGCTTCGCTCCTTCTTCCGCCCGGAGTTCTTGAACCGCCTGGACGACGTCGTGCTCTTCCGGGCGCTCACGAAGAAGGACATCGAGGGGATCGTCGACCTGCAGCTCCAGCAGGTGGAGGCCCGCCTGAAGGAGCGCAGGATACGGCTCAAGGTCACGGCAGAGGCGAAGCAGCTCCTGGCCGAAGCGGGGTTCGACAGCGAGTTCGGGGCCCGTCCTCTCCGGCGGACGGTCCAGCGCCTGGTCGTCGACCCGCTCACCACGAAGCTCCTGGAGGGAGGGATGCGGGAGGGGTCCGAGGTCCTGGTCGATGCGAAGGACGGGGTCCTCCGGGTCCAACCGGGGGGTTCCGGCGGGACCCGCAAGGCTAAGGCCGAGTCGTCCTCCTCCCCCGCGTCCGGTCAGGAGGACCGGTCCATCCGACCATGACCCGACCCATCTTGGTGAGCCTGCTCGGCTCGAAGGAGATCGGCAAGGACCTCGCGAAGAAGGGGACCTCCTCCGACATCACGCTCTACAACCGGGTCCAGGGCGACCTCGCCCTCACGTTCATCGAGCCGACACAGTTCCCCGAGAAGTTCCCCCCCCTCCTGGTCTCTCTCGCCATCGGTCGGCAGGTCCTTCTTGCGGTCGAGTCGGTCGGACGGGACCTCGCCGAGGCCATCGTCACGGCGGACCTGGCCGGGAAGAGCGAGGGCCTCCTGGCGCTCTCCCCCTCGATCGGGGAGGACGACGTGCGCAGGATCCTCAAGGGCACCCGCCTGGAGAAGATCCCGGCGGTCCCCTTGGAGGGCAAGGCCATCAGCCATGTGGTCGAGGGCTGGTCCGGCGCATCTCCCGAGGGCGAGACCGCGGTGCCCATCGACCACGCCTTCCCCGTCAAGGGCGTGGGGACCGTCGTCCTCGGTGTCGTGAAGAGCGGGACGGTCAAGGTCCACGACCGGCTGCGCCTCTTCCCCTCCGATAAGGGGGTCGAGGTCCGATCGATCCAGGTCCACGACGTCGACGTCCAGGAGGCCGAGGCCGGCTCTCGGGTCGGACTGGCTCTGAAGGGCGTGGAGGCGGAGGAGGTCTCGCGCGGGCAGGTTCTGGCGCCGAACGACACGCTCCGTGTCTCCGACACCGTCGAGCTCGCGGGGTATCAATCCTGCCGGTTCTTCAAAGGAAAGGCCGGCGAGGGGGACCACGTCCACCTTGCGGTCGGGCTTCAGGTCGTTCCGGCCAAGATCTCGAGGGTGGACGGGGAGCGCCTGACGCTCTTGAGCGACAGGCCTCTCGCCTGGAGCTCCGGGGACCGCGGGTTCGTCCTGCAGCTCTCGGGCACCGGGACGGGTCCGCGCATCGCCGGGGCTGGGAACATCGCCTGACCCAGACCCCGTGAATGGGTCGGCCCCTGGCAGGCGGGGGCGGCGGCCGCAACTTCAACGCGCAGGCGTTTCGGCCGGGTGCGACTTGCTCGCGGGTCGGCTCGCTCGGGGATCGTGGAGGCCCATCGTGACGAAGAAGACGACCATCAGCACGAATCCGATCAGGATGACGTAGCCGTCGCTGAGGAGGAAGCCGGCGGCCAGGACCCCGAGGGCGGGGAGGCCCAGCGCGATCGAGATGATGTCCCCGCGGTCCAGGACGACCTCGGCCTTCTCGGTGGGCCCCTCTTCCTGGGCCTCGAGATAGAACGAAACGAGGGCGACGGCGACCGCGAGCCCGATCCCGACGAGGGTGACCTCGATGTTGTGGTAGATGACCAATCCAAGGAGGATGAGCACGACCGCCACGCCGAGGGGCGGGATGATGAGCATCCTCCTGCGGGAGGCGGGAACGTTCCGGCGATCGTAGAATGTCGCAGACCCGAACCTGGAATCCATCGCCCCTCGTGGCCCTGGTGGGCGGCCCTCCGAGGCAGCCCACCATCGGATGATAATGGCTCGTGTGCCCCGCTTGGGTCCGCCGCAACCTCACCCAGAGGGCCAAACCATCGAGGGAATGGGTGGTCTCGACCGAGACGTTATCATGGCGGGCACTTGCGGGGGACCGCGTGGGTCCGACCGAGGCCCAGGTAGACCCGATGATACGGCTCCTGCGCAATGGCAAGGCTCGGTGGGGGCCGATCCCCCTCCCGTTCGTTGTTCGGAGGTGGGTGGAGCGCCGTCGCTGGAACAAGGCCCCGGGGCGGCTCGTCCGGCTGCTTCCTTCGCAGGTCACGGAAGCGCAGTTCCGCGGCTGGATGTCCGAGGTCGAGCCGATCACCGCGGAACTTCGGGAGAACTTCTCGAAGGCCACCTGGGCCCCAGGGACCGTCCAGGGGGACACGGCGGCCTACGACCGTGGACCCATTCTCTACGCCCTCGTCCGGGCGCTGGGAGCCCGCAGTGTGGTCGAGACCGGGGTCGCCAGCGGGTCCTCGAGCCGCTACATCCTCGAGGCCCTGCGCAGGAACGGCGGTGGTGGCCGCCTGTGCTCGATCGACCTGCCGGACGGTACCGGGATCCCCCAGGGGAGGACCGTAGGGTGGCAGGTCCCCGAGAACCTACGGGAGAACTGGACGCTGACGCTCGGGGACGCCAAGGTGGAGCTTCCCAAGCTGCTCGAGGGTCTGAAGGAGATCGACCTTTTCTTCCACGACAGCGACCACAGCGAGGAGCACATGACCTTCGAGTTCACCCAGGTCTGGAGCCACCTGAGGGACGGCGGAGTTCTGGGTTCGGACGACGTCTACTGGAACCAAGCCTGGGAGCGGTTCTTGGGCCCACGGGGAAGACCGGAGGTCCTCGTCGGAGGCATGGGGTTCACCTCCAAGGGCAGGAGCCCGCCCGCGACCGCGCACGGCTCGTCGTAGCCACGTCCGACGCGCCGTCGGTGCGTGGCCTTGCCTAGAAGATGTCCTTGAGCGAGTCGCTCTCTCCGGACGGAGGGATTGGCCTGCGGTCCCCGGCCGTCGGAGGGGCCGGCGGCCTCATCGCAGGGGGTGGGGCGGCCTGCGAGACCCCGGTCGTGCCGCCTCCACGCTGGATCCGGCTCCGACGACGGGTCTCGTAGGTGACCAACAACGCTACGACGACGGCCGCAATGGCGACGAGCAGGACCAGGTCGATCACCACGCTCCCCGAAAGCCCAAGGAACCCGGTCGAGGCCTTCGGACCCGCGGTGGTGTGGGGGAGCACTTGGACCGTGACTTGCCCGGTGGTCTGGGCTCCGGCCGCGTCCGACACCTCCGCCTGGAAGGTGTAGCTGCCGCTCACGGTCGGGGTGCAGTTCAACACCGACAGGGACAAGGCCACGCACCAGTTCGGAAGGACGACCCAGGTCAGCGTGTACCCGCCGCGACCTCCCGTGGGGGACGCGGTGATGGTCGTGCTGTTGCCCAAGTAGAACTGGTTCGGTGTCGCCGAGACCGACATTTGCAGAGGACCGCTCGGTGTGGCCGTGATGGTCCAGGTTCTCGAGGCGGTGTGTCCGGCGCTGTCAGAGACGAGAAGCCGCACTGAGAACACCCCTGCCGTGGAGTAGGTATGGGTGGGGGAGGGGAAGGAGCTCGTGGCGCCATCTCCGAAGCTCCAGGCGTAGGTGTATCCCGGCACTCCGCCCACCACCGTGCTCCGGAAGCCCGCGACCAGGGGGGCGGCCCCCAGGGTCACGTTGGAGGACATCGAGACCTGCAGGGCGATCGAGATGCTGACCGAGGCGCGGGTGACCGACCCCGCGGCGTCCGTCACCGTCACCGTGGCGGTGAAGGGCCCGTTCGTCGTGTAGATGTGGGTGATGTTCGCGAGGTTGCCTCCCAATCCTCCGTCACCGAAGTTCCAGGAGTAGGTGTAGGGTGAAGTGCCACCGAGGGTGATGGTCGTGAAGTTCACAGGCGCTCCGAGGTAGGCGGGGTTCGGGGAGGCCTGGACGACCAGGGAGAGGGCCGGGTTCACGGAGACCAGGCTCGCGGCGGCTGCGGACTGGCCGGCCGAGTCGTTGAGCCAGACCCGGACCGTGTAGGTCCCCGACGCCGCGAACGCGTGGGTCGCGTCTCCCTTCAGCGTGTGCACGAACGTGCCGTCGCCGAAGGCGAAGGTGTAGGCGACCGACCCTCCACCTCCGGAAGGAGTGGCCACGGCGGTCACGTTCTTCCCCACATCGGCGGGGGTGGGCCCCGCAGTGAGCGAGACCGAGAGAGGCGCGGGGGTCCACGGTCCGAAGATCCAGGTCTGGTTGGTGATGGTCTGGCCGTTGCCGAAGATGATGACGCCTCCGATCGAAGCGTCGTAGGTCATTCCCATGTCGACGTTCCCGCCGGCGTTCACCGCCGTCGTGACCTGGGTCCAAAGCCCGCCCTTGAACGCCCAGGTGTCCGAGAGGGACACGGAGCCGGAGGTCCCGCCGTAGAGGACCGCATATCCGAGGGTAGGGTCGTAAGAGAACCCTTCGATCCCGCTCCACCGCGCGGACGGGGAGATGATGGGGGTGAGTTGGGTCCACGTCCCAGCTCGGAAGGTCCAGGTGTCTCCCACGGCGGTGTAGATCGGGACGGCCCCGCCAAACAGGACCACCTCACTATCGGCGGCGTCGTAGGTCATGAAAGCCCAACCACGCGGGGAAGGGGAGGTGGCGGGAGAGAGCTGGGTCCAGCTCCCACCCACGAACTTCCAGGTGTCTCCGAACGTGCTCTGGCAGCCGACGTAGCAGCCGCCGAAGAGCAGGGCGTAGCCGTCCGCCGCGTCCCAGACCATGCTCCCGTCATAGCGAGGCGCAGGGGCGTGCGTGGTGGTGAGCTGGGTCCAGTCGCCGTTGCTGAAGGTCCAGGTCTCGTTGTGGAGAACCCGGCTGGAGTCGAGTCCACCGAAGAGTACGAACTCGTTGTCGGTGGGGTCCCAGATGAGGTTCGCTCCTTGGAGGGGCCCGGGGGAGTGCGCGGGGTGGAGCTGGGTCCATATCCCGCCCTTGAACATCCAGGTGTCGTTGAAGCGCGGGGTAGTGCTCGAGACCCCACCTCCGAAGAGGAGGGTGAAACCTCCGACCGGGTCGTAGGCCAGGGGGCCGTCTCCCCGGGCCGGCGGACCGCACTGGGCGCAGACCTCCGTCCAGTTCCGGAAGATGGGGGCGTAGACGGTCACCGAGACAGGAAGTAGAACCCGGCCCGAGGCGCTGTCGTTGACCCACAGGTGGACCGTGTAGGTCCCGGGCTGGGCGTAGGTGTGGGTGATGTTCTGGGAACTGGAGCTCCCACCATCCGCGAACCGCCACATCCACGAGTAGGGTGGCGTTCCCCCGTTCGCCGTTGAGGTGAAGGTGAAGGTGGTCCCGAGCGGTCCGATGGCCGGCGATGCGGCCGCCGTGGCAGTGAGCGGGGGGTTGATCCCCAGCCCGATCCCCCACAGTCCGTTCGCTCCGTTCGTGGAGTCGCCGGTCAGGAACAGCGTTCGTCCTACCACGGGGTCGTAGCTGGCCTCGGTGTATCCTTGGCTATCCGAAGGCGTACCCGAGGGGACGCCCATGTCCGTCCAAGCGGCTCCATTCCACAGGTACTGGTCCGTCTCTCCAAAGCCCGCGCACCCGTAGCTCACGACCTCATTGACCCCGCTCGCCGGGTCGAACGCCATCAGGGGCGTGTCGCAAGCGTAGGGAGCGGCGATCGAGGTGTACACCCCTCCGACGTAGGTCTCGTAGCCGTAGCCGGCCCCCCGGTCGTACATGACGTAGCCGTCCTTCGAGTCCCACACGGCGTTTCCGCTGTTGCAGTTCGAGGAGGGAGGGACGACGGCCGATTGGGTCACTGTGTTGTTGATGATCGTGTAGGTGTGCGACGGGCTGCCCGTGGAGATCCACCAGACGGCGTGGTCCGCGGCATCCCACACCGAGAGCCCGTAGCACGTCGCTTCCACGAAAGACCCGATCTCCTTC
>JAJYEA010000087.1 GCA_021790425.1 Thermoplasmata archaeon
TCCCGGGCCGCTGCTCCCTTTGCAAGGGGACGAGCCAGACCCCTCCACCGCGCCGTTCGTCCTCCGTGATACCGGAAGTGCCCGGAAGCAGAGAGAGGGCTCCTGCGGGGCAGGACCCGGGGTCGGGCACCCAGGAGAGGACCGAACCGAGGGCGCGTGAACGGCCCCACCCCAAAGCGATTCCTAAGGTCGGGGGAGCCCGCCCTGATCCTGACCACGAGTGGAGCGAGGTAGAAAGAAGGGGTTTAGCGCAAGGGGGGTCCCCGCGAGCAGCTTTCCTGCCGCGCTCGGATCCGGGGAAGGACCGCCTGAGTCTGGTCCCCTCCATGGAACGACGACCCGTTGGGGCCTCCTGTACCCCCCCCACCCATGGAAGCGTTATTCTCAGTGTGGCCCCTCGGCGGACCTAGCGTGACCTCCATGACGAGCCAACTCGGTCCGACCCCCGCAGAAGCGTCCGACTACAGGACCACGCCCACGTACTCAGAGACCATGGCGTACCTGGAGCGTGTTTGCAGGGAATACCCCGACAGAGTGAGGGTGGAAGACTTCGGGAGGACCGGGGAGGGGCGTGACCTCAAACTGGTCATCGTATCCAAGGACGGAAAGTTCTCCCCGGAGGACGTCCACGGATCCGGTCGTGTGGTCCTCCTGGTCCAGAATGCCATTCACGCCGGGGAGATGGATGGGAAGGATGCCTGTCTGGCCCTGTTGAGGGACCTCTTGACCGAGCCTGAGCTCGCCGGACTCCTGGACCATCTGGTCCTGCTCTTCATCCCCGTGTACAACATTGACGGGCACGAGCGACGATCCCGCTACACCCGGATCAATCAGAACGGGCCCGAAGTGGCCGGGTGGCGGGCGAACGGAACGAACCTCAATCTTAACCGCGACTACATGAAGGCGGACGCCCCGGAGACCCGGGCCTTCCTCCGGATGTTCCACCGCTGGCTTCCGGACTTCTTCGTGGACAACCATGTGACGGATGGTGCGGACTTCCAATACGATGTGACCTTCTCCCTGGACTGCGCCCAAGGCGTGTTCCCTCCCACCGCGGATTGGATCCGGAGGGTTGTGACCCCGGAGGTCACCCGGGGCCTGGAGAAAGCGGGTCACCCCACCTTTCCGCACTTGGTGTTCCTGAGGGACGAGACCGACCCGGGCCAGGGACTCGCCTACACGGACAACCCCCCTCGGTTCTCCACGGGCCAGATGATCCTGGAGAATCGCCCCGGCCTCTTGGTGGAGCTCCACATGCTCAAGGACTATCGGACCCGGGTCCGCGCGAACTATCACCTTCTGCTGTCCCTGTTGCGGACGCTGAACCGAGAGGCCCAAACGCTCAAGGAACTGAACCGGGCAGCGGATCGGGACTCGGCGGGCGCGAGCTCCTTCGCCAGCGGCCCCCGGACGCTTCCGCTGGTGATCGAGGGGAGCGGTACGCCCAGCCTCATGCCGTTTCGGGGGGTCGAGTTCACACGCTCCAAAAGCGATGTCTCCGGCGCCGACTGGGTCCAGTACAGCCACAACCCCTGGAACGTTTCGATCCCGGCGGAGTTGGAAGCGAAAGTCGCGCTCGCGGTAGACCTACCGGCGGGGTACATCGTGCCACCGTCCTGGACCGCGGTCGTGGAGGTGCTCGAGGTCCACGGGGTCTCCTCTCATCGAACGCAGACGGAATGGACCGGTTCGGTGGAGTGCTATCGCCTGCGGGGGGTCCGATGGCCGGAGAGGCCGTTCGAAGGGCGATTCCCCATCCTGCGCGGAGGAAACGTGGAACGGGCCATGGGAACCTTCGGGCAGATCGAGCGCCGCGTCGAGACGCGGACCTTTCCTTCGGGCTCCGCGGTCTTTCCGCTCGCGCAACGCCTGATGAAGGTCGTCGTCCACTGGCTGGAACCGGAGGCTCCCGACTCGGCCTTCCGGTGGGGGTTCTTCAACCCGATCTTCGAGGAAAAGGAGTCGGGGGAAGCGTACGTCCTTGAACGTCTGGCCCGGGAGGCCATGGCTCACGACGCCCAACTGAAGAGGGAGTTCGAGGCAAGGTTGGCCAGCGATGGCGCGTTCGCCGCTGACCCCTCATCGCGTCTGAGATTCTTCTATGGACGATCCGAATGGGGACGGGAAAACCGGGTGGGGGAGTACCCTGTGGCGCGGCTACCCTCCTTGACCGGGCTTCCCTTGGGCCCAGGCACCGGCCCGGAACACCTTGTTTGACGGGCAGCCTCGGGTAAGTCCTTTACCAGTCATTGAGGTCCGCGAATCCTCGAACCGCTTTCCATCCCCGAAGGCACCCGAATCCCGCCCGGCTATCGCGAGACTTGCTCAAGCCCTCACAGAAGTCCATGCTCGACTTTGCGGACTCGTCGAGGAGACTGGCCGTTACAATGAGGTTCTTCGGGAGATTGACGGCTGGTACGTGTTCGGTTTAGCCGAACCACCCCACTCCCAAGAGGACCTCGCCGAGGCCATTCTCCAGCCCGCCTTCCTGACCTGCGCCCGCCCCCCCCGGGCCCGGCTTCGCGGAAGCGGTCGCAACCCTCCTTCATGCGGGTGGGTGGGGCCTGGGCGCGCTCGCGCCCGTCCTCTCCAAGGCCGGGCGCCGCGCGCAGGTGCGCGGAGCGGTCAGTGTCGAGCGTGAGGACGTGACGCTCCCCGCCGGCTTCTCTCGCCCCTCCTCCTGGGGCGCGGGCGGGGCCCGCACCTTCGATGTGCCCCTGGTGGCGGCCCTGCACGAGGCGCCCGTAGCAGTCGGTGTGGGGGCCCTTCGGGAGGTTTTCGCGGCCCGGTGCGCCGCGGAGGGGCTCGCGGCGCCGACCGCGGCGCGCCTCTGGAAGCACCTCGTGCGGGTGGAGCAGAAGGGGCTTGTCCGAAGGGAGGTTCGCTTAGGCGGGGCGGGAGGGTCGCGCACGTTCGTGGCCTTGGTAGGGAGAGTCAGCACGGCGCCTCTCTCCCGTGAGAGGGGCTATGCAAGTTGAAATACCTCGGACGCCATCACTCCATGTGATGGTGGCCCCCCCCAAGCACCTCGCCTACGTCCTGGCCCACCCGAAGGCTTGGAGGCTCTTCGCCCTCCTCGAACAGGGGAAGCTGGACCGCTACGAGCAGGTGCGGAAGGGCCTGGGGATGCATCCGCAGACCTTCCTCCGCCTGGTCCGCCAGCTCTCAGCGTATGACCTGGTTTGGGTCCGTGTGGACTCGAGGGCAAAGCGCCCCCGTGGGGGGCCCGTTCCGGTCCACGTGGAGCTCTCGCCGCGGGGCCGGGCCATGTTGAACATCCTTCGCAGCACGGAGCACGCTGCCCAGCAGCACCGGCAGGAGTTCGGTTGGAAGAACGCCGAGCTCCTGACGGTGAACGGATGACCATCCTCATCCTCGGGCCCTCCCAGTGGTTGCCGAGCAAGCTCTCCCCCTCTCTGGAGGTACTTCGGAGCCACCTCCCGGCGTCCTGGGCGCCCACGAGAGGGAGGGCCGCCGCTCCCGTCGACGTCCGGCTCGCACTGGCGGAGATCCTGTCCCAGCGTGGCGTGCCCGCCATCGTGATGGAGGCCGAGGAGCCGAAGGACCCACCGAACTCCACGGTGAAGTTCCATGAACTCGTCCAGAAGCACCTCGTCGGGCTGGAGCGGAAGGGGGTCGTTCGCCGAGAGGTCGGCCTCGGCGGGCCCGGGGGTAGCTGCACCCGCGTCCGTCTGGTCTGACGAACCCCGACTCTCGGAGGTTCGTCAGCCCCATGAACGAAGATGCAGCCCTCCTGCCCCGAGCGAGACATCTTATATCCATCAGGCAATCACGTTGTGTGATGGCTACCGCGGACAAGCACCTGGTCTATGTCCTCGGACACCCTGAGGCCTGGAAGCTCCTCGCCCTCCTCGAAGCGGGGTCGCAGGACCGCTACGAGCATGTCCGGAAGGCCCTGGGCATGCACCCGCAGGCCTTCCAGCGGCTCCTCTACTGGATGCGCGGCTACGGCTTTGTCCGAGTTCGCGCGGCGCGACCGGGGAAGGCGTACCGCGCCGCCGTACCGGTCCATCTCGAGATGTCCCCCAAAGGCCAGGCCATGCTGGAGTTCCTCCGAGGGGTCGAGAAGGTCGCGCAGGCACGCCGGGAGTCGCTCGGGCTGCATCACGCCGAGCTCCTCTCGGTGGCCTGAATGACGCTCATTTTGCTCGGGCCCTCGGCTTGGCTGCATACCACCCGGCCCAGGATCCCCCCGTGGGTCGTGCAGATCCTCCCGCCGGGGGTCGAGGCTCGTCCCGGGGCCGGCCCCAACGCCAAGGACGTGCGATTCGGCCTTGTCGCACGGCTCCGATTGGCCAATGTCCACGCAACCGCCCTCGAGCTTCACCCCGACCGGACCGGGGAGGCCCCGGTCGACAAGCTCCTCCGGGTCGTCGAGGACCACCACATCGACCAGTTCGCGATCTACTGGCCGTACGGCGCGGTGCGCCCGGCGTTGGATGTTGAGATCGGGTGGCTGCTCCACGCCATGCAGCGAGGGGAGATCCCCGGAGACCAGGTCGGGGTGTTCTACGAGTGCGGTCCCGAGGGGCACAAGGCCGCTCGCGAGCGGACCACCGCTGACGGGAGGCTGGTGTTCGAGGCCTTGGAGCACGAGAAGAGGACCACCGCGTACCAGACGTTCGTCTCGCGAGGGGCCCTCCTGATCCCTTGGTCGAGCTACGAGGACCTCTTCGAGTTCCTCGAGGCCTTCGGGCGGTAGCCGCGCATCGCCCGTTCCCGGCTCACCGAGGAACGGGCCAAGCCGAACAGCAACCCAAGCCGCCAGCGCCACCCGCCGAACGAACGCCCCAAGGGCGACGCCTGGGTCGATCAGGTTACCGGAACTGTCCCTCGGGCTGGGCCCTCGGGAACGGTCCTCAGTCGGTCCACCGACGATTCATGGGTGGGCCTCGTCGCCAAGCAAGTCCAGGCCCTCCTCCGCCAGCACGGGCTCAACTTGGACCTATAGGTCTTCTACGACCCGGTTTTACGGAGACGCTCCATGCCATCGGGTAAGACGGGGCACCTGCCCGGTACTTTCAGTGCGTCCCGTCCATCCCCGCGATATCGGACTCCCCGCGTTTGCGAGGGACTCCGATGTCGCACGACGACACCACCCGACCCGCGCAGAGCCAACGAACGCCGAACAACGGGGTCTGGGCATGAAGCTCCGGACCCTGACCGGGACCCGGTACGAGGCCCGGTGCGCCGACGGTTGCGGGGCGATCATCCCCGCGAGCCCGGACGTCAAGGTGGTGGTCGACTTCGACTCCCGTCCCCGCAAGACGTGGATCCCCGCGCACAGCCCGGACTCGTCCACGTGGCCCCCCCGGTGGTCTAGGTCCGAGTCCTTGCCTCGCGAGCCGTTTCCTTCGGGTTGTGAGCGAGGATCGGGCTCTCTCGGCCCGGACACAGGCACGTGGAAGGGGAACGCGGGCAACGGGCACGCTGAGCCCGCCCAGGGCCCGACGAACGGAGCGAGCGGGGGGTTCGCGCCTGCCAACTCGCTCCCCGTTGCCCCTCCGAAAGCTCCGGAACCCCCCAAGGCCCCTTCGCCCCCACCCCCCCTTGCCCTGCTGGGCTCGGATGCCTCCCATAACGAGGAGGAGGCCTCTGCAAGCCCGCAAGCGGGACGGGCGTGGTCCTCGGGCGGCCTCACCGTCAACCCCGGCAAGTTCGAGTCCGTCCGCGCGGGGTACGCGGACTACGCGCTCCCTGGCGAGTCGGCCGAGCAACTCGCGGTCCGCGTGAACGCCGTGATCGAGGCCGACCTCAGGTCGAAGCTCGCGCTCCTCGTGAGGCTCCACCGGGAGTTCGGGATCCCGGGGCCGGAGTACCTCCGCTCAACCTCTTCCCCGGCCCCCCCGGCCGGGGCCCTCAAAGGGGCTTCGGCCACCCTTTGCTCTCCTCCCACGGTGCTCCCCTCATCGACCACCCAGGCCGTGGAGGAGGGGCCGCCACGTCCAGGCCCGCTAGCGGTCGACTTGCGGCCGGGGCGCACGTCGACTACCTCTCGGTCCGGTTCCGCGGTCGCCGATCTACTCGCCCGCGTCCAACACGAGCTGACGGATCACGGAGTGAAGAGGTCCCGGGCGAAGAGGTCCGCCGTTGGCA
>JAJYEA010000004.1 GCA_021790425.1 Thermoplasmata archaeon
GGCGACCCGATATCGGAGACGCCCTCCGGCCACCACGATGCTCTCGGGATCGACCGCGTGCATGGGCCCCTAGGCTCCCTCCCCCGATCCCCGGGTGGAGAGGTGGTGCCCGACGGTGTTCACGGCCAGGCTGATCAGGAAGAGCACGAGCGAGAACTCGACCAGGGCCTGGAGGAGCGTGGGATAGAGGAACGCACTATCCCACTGGTTGAAGACGAACGAGGCGATCGTATAGGACCCGGCGTAGACGTTCGGGGGGAGCCACGAAGGGCTCCAGAGGGCCTCGCCGATGACCATGGCCACCGCGACGCTCTCGCCGAACGCGCGGCCGAAGCCGAGGAAGACCGCCCCCCAAAGCCCCTGCCGTGCCATCTTCAACCGGACATGCCGGACCACCTCCCACCGGGTCGCGCCGAGCGCGAGGCCCGCCTCGATCGCGCTCTGGGGCACGGTCCGGATCGACTCGCGCATGATCGCGGTCGTGATGGGGACGACCATGATGGTGAGGATGAAGACGGCGAGCAGGGTGCCCTCTCCCGTCCCGATGGTGTACGACGTCCCCCCCAGCCCCGGGATCCAGTGGAGGAACGCGCTCATGGTGGGCTCGACCGACTGGCCGAAGTACGGGGAGAGGACCACGAACCCCCAGAGCCCGAAGACGATGCTCGGGATCCCAGCTAGGAGATCGGTCAGGACGGTGAGGGGCCGGCTCACGACCGGGGGAAGGTAGACCACGAGGGAGATCGCGAGCGCCAGACTGATCGCGGTGGCGAGCAGGAGCGCGAGGCCCGCGGTGACGAACGAACCCAGCGCATAGTAGCCGATGCCGTAGATCGAGCCCGAGGCCGCGTCCCCTGGGGGATTGAAGACATAGTTGGCGCCCCAGAACGACCATCCGAAGTCGTGGAGGCCGCTCGCGTAGACCAGCACGGCCGCGACGATGCCGAGGAGAAGGAGCGGAAGCAGAGCCACCGGGCTGGCGATGAGTTCGCGCCAGCCCGGCAACCGCCGGACGGCGCGACCCGTGGAATGGGTTTCCGCCGGTCCCTCGCTCCCGGGATCGGGTCCCGGGAGGATGACCGGCGGCGAGACGGCGTTAATGCTCAACCCTGGTCGTCTCCTCCTGCGCTACGCGCTCACCGGCACTGCCGCCAGGGCCTGCATGTCGTATCCGATCACGGCGGCCGTGAGGGGCAAGAAGTGCACCTGGGCCACGTAGCTCCCGCCGTTCGTCAGCGACCACTCGAGGAAGTCCACCACGAACTTCTCCTTGACCGTGTCCTTGGGGTTGGTCGTGATCAAGGTGTACTCGAGGTTGGTGTCCGGGTAGGGGGTCGGGTACTGGCTGCTCGGCATCGTACCGCCCTGTCCCAGCTTCAGGTTGGTGGCCCCGACTACGCCGCCGAGGATCAGGCTGATGGCCACGCTCGGGGGCTGGAGGTTCTGCAGGGCCAGGTTCGCGTCCTGGCTGATGCTGGCGGTGGTGGGCAGGATGTAGTTGCTCGGGTTGGTCCCGTTCACATTGGCCGCCTGGTCGCCCAGGGCCGCGTACTGGAGACCCGCCGCGGAGGCTTCACTCTCGTAGCTGATCCCGATGTAGGCGATCCCGTAGGTGGTCTTCTGGAGCGTCGTGACCATTCCGCTGTTCCCGTTCGCGCCCGTCTGCCCCGAAGGCCAGGTGTGGGAGGTACCGTATCCGCCCGTCCACCCGTTCCAGGACATGTAGCACATCGAGGTGAACATGAACGTGTCACCGCTCCCGTCCGACCGGTGGATCGGGATGATCGTCTGGCTCGGCAGAGTGACGCCCGGGTTAGCGGCCTGGATGAGGGGATTGTTCCAGGTCGTGATGGCCCCCTGGTAGATCATGGCGAGGACGGATCCGTTCAGGTTGAGGTGCTGGTTGACACCGGGCAGGTTGTAGTAGACGAGCTGGGCGGAGATCGCGATCGGGACGTTGATGAGGTTGTAGTTGGAGGCGTTCAGGAGATAGGCATCCGTGCCCCCGATGTCCACCAGGCCCTGCTCCGCGGAGCTGATCCCAGTGCCGCTTCCCGTGCTTGCCGGGGAGATCTTGATGTTGGGGTAGAGCTTGGTGAAGTTAGGCCCGAGAAGCTCCATGTACGGGTAGATCAGCGAGGAGCCCGTCTCGGTGAGCGTGTAGGACTCCGTCGAGGAGCTCGTGCTCTTCGAGCTCGAGCCCGGGAGGACCCCTTGAGAGGTGAGGGCATATCCTGCGCCGAACCCGACCAACAACAGGATCACGGCGATCCCGATCGCCAGCGCCATCGAGACCCCAGCCGCCTTCTTGTGGCGGGAGGATCCCGTGATGGTGTCCTTGCTCCCTGTCAGATCGTCGTTCCCGGAACTCATGCTCGGGACCTCCCGGGCACTTCTGTCCGTCGGCTAGTCGGTCTCTTCGTCCTTTCTTGTCGCTTCTCGTTCATGGTTGGTTGCCTGTGATCGAGGATCGGGACCCCGGGGGTCGCGATCCGCTGGGTGCTTCACCGCGTGGTCCCTATATATTGACATTCTAAACGTTCTATATAGTGAAATATATTCGCCCTATCGCACATGTAGTGCACGGGAGGCGAGCCCGATCAGGGGTTCCCCTTCACCGGGAAGCGAGGGTGGCCCCCTGTCCAGGTGGGGTGCCGTCCACCCGGCTCAGGGGGGGGCAAGGGTCCGCGTGTCCACCCGATACTTTCTCGGGCGGGCCCCGGGTCCCCGATCTCTGTTGGGGGAGGCGCTTATTCTTTGAGCCTCCGAGACCGGCGGACTCTCAACGTAGGATGGTTTCTTCCGGGGATCGTTCCCTTCGTGGGTGCTCATCGGGTCCTTGCAACCGTCCCATTCGAAGGCGTGGTATATACTTTCGGTCTTTATACTATAGTCTGCTCGATAGCCGTACTCACCGTCCGGCGGTCGGAGGGGGGGTGGGGGCCTACGGAGAGGAGGAATCCGTGCGGGGCGAGGCCGCAGCGGCGGGCTCGGGGATGGCCGGCTCCTCCATCTCGTAGGCCACTTCCCCATGGATACCCGCGTCCAGTCCCATCTCCTCCACGGAGCTCGAGACGCGCACGGGGGTCACCTTGTCGATGAGCCAGAGCATGAGGTAGGTGAATCCGAAGGCCCAGAGGATACCGATGGCCACGGCGGCGAGCTGCACCTCGAAGAGGTGTGTTCCTCCGGCGAGCAGGCCGTTGGAGCCGCTCACCGCGGCCGCGCCGAAGATCCCCACGGATACCGCCCCCAGGGCCCCGCCGACCCCGTGGACACCCCAAACGTCCAGCGCGTCGTCCCAGTGCATATGGTTCTTGACGAAGATCGCGGCGTAGCAGACAACGCCGGCGAGCATCCCGATGATCATAGCCGACTGCGGGGTGACATAGCCCGCGGCCGGTGTGATCGTCGCGAGCCCCGCCACCGCGCCGGTCAGGAGACCCAGGAACTTGGGTTTCTTCTCGAAGATCCACGCCATCGCGAGCCAAACGGTTGCGGCGACCGAGGCGGCGAGGTCGGTGTTGAGGAAGGCGATGACCGTGATGCTGTTCACGGTGAGCGCGCTCCCTGCGTTGAATCCGTACCACCCGAACCAGAGGAGTCCGGTCCCCAGGGCGACGAGGGGGACGTTGTGGGGTGCCTTGTCCTTTACGATCCGGGCCCCCACGAAAAAGACCGAGGCGAGCGCCGCGAACCCGGCGAGCACGTGGACCACGATGCCTCCGGCGAAGTCCTCCACCCCCCACGCGTGCAGGAGTCCGCCGCCCCAGACCATGTGGACGAACGGGAAGTAGACAAACAGGGACCAGAAGACCAGGAAGATGATGTAAGCCTTGAACGAGACGCGGTTCGTGAAGGCCCCGGAGATCAGGGCTGGCGTGATGATGGCGAACATCATCTGGTAGACGAGGAATGAATAGAGCGGGATCGTAGGATCGAGGCCCGTGGCGGGGGTCGTGAGGCTGATGTTGTTCAGGAAGACGTACTGGAAGCTCCCGTAGACCCCTCCGTTGTTCAGCCCCCCGAAGCAGAGCGAGAAGCCCACCACGAACCAAATCACATCGACGATCGCCATCGAGACGAAGCTCTGGATCATGATGGTGAGGACATTCTTTCGCCCCACTAGGCCCCCGTAGAAGAAGGCGAGTCCGGGGGTCATGAGCATGACCAGGCTCGCGGAGATCAGCATGAAGGCCGTGTTCCCTGTGTCAATCTGGACGGTCATCGCGCTTCCCTCAGGTTTACCGGTGGTGGGATGGGGGGTATGTAAAGCCTCTGGCCCCCCTAATTCTGTGGAATCAGCGGCCCCTCACCGTCGTGGGATTCCTCACCCTGGGCAAGGCCAGCGCGGCCGGCGGACGCCCAACGAGCGATGGGACAGGCACAACTCGGGAAGTGCGGGGCGATATCCCTCGCGTCGCGCTTCGCCCGCTCAGCGCAAGCCCACGACCCGCCCGTCATCCGCGAGGTCGATGTCGGCGGCGGACGGGCGCTTCGGAAGCCCCGGCATGGTCACGATGCTTCCCATCAGGACCACGGGGAAGCCCGCCCCCACGCTCGAGCGCACGGACTTCGCCGTGGCCATGAAGTCCCGCGGTCGGCCGAAGGTCTTCGGGTCATCGGAGAGGGACATGTGGGTCTTCGCGATGCAGACGGGGGCGTTCGCGAGGCCGAGCGCGCGGGAGGTGTCGGCGTCCACCCGGGCTCCGTCCGTCCAGATCACACCCTTGCCGCCGTAGATCCGGGTGACGATCTTCTCCACCTTCTTCTCGAGGGGTTCGGAGAGCTCGTAGAGAGGGTGGCTCTGCATCCCCTTGGCCGCTTGCTCCTTCACTCGGTCCGCGAGTTCCAGTACACCCTTGCTCCCCTGCGCGAACCCGTCGGAGAGCGCGATGGGCACTCCCTGGGACTCCACGAACTTGCGCACGAGATCGATCTCGGCCGGGGTGTCGTCCGGGAACCGGTTGAGGGCCACGACGGGCGCGGCCCCGAAGAGCTTCGCGTTCTCGATGTGCTTCGCCAGGTTGTCGAGCCCCCGCTCGACCCGCTCCACGGAAGGCTTCCCTTCCTCGGCATCGGGCGCGCCCCCGTGGTGGCGGAGGGCACGGACGGTGGCCACGATCACGGTCACGTTGACGGAGAATCCCCCGATCCGCGAGACGATGTCCACGAACTTTTCCGCTCCGAGGTCGCTGGCGAACCCGCTCTCGACGATGCAGTAGTCCGCCTGCTGGAGCCCGAGGAGGATCGAGACCAGGCTCGCGGTCCCGTGCGCGATGTTCGCGAAGGGGCCCCCGTGCACGAAGGCGGGGGTTCCCTCGGCGGTGGCGACGAGGTTCGGGCGGAAGGCGTTCCGCAGGATGGTGGCCATGGCGCCGGCCGCCTCGAGGTCCCGGGCGGTGACGGGGGAGAGGTCCTTCCGCTGGCCCACCACGATGTTCCCGAGGCGCCGCTTGAGGTCCGGGTAGTCCCGGGCGAGCCCGAGCACGGCCATGACCTCCGAGGCGGCCGTGATCACGAATCCGCCCTCCCGGTGCACCCCTCCCTTCTTCCCGTCCATCCCGATCAGGATGTGGCGGAGCGCCCGGTCGTCCATGTCGACGGTGCGGGGCCAGGAGATGGACTCGGTCTCGAGGCCGAGCGCGTTCCCCTGGAAGAGGTGGTTGTCCATCATGGCGGAGAGCAGCATGTGCGCGGAGGCGATCGAGTAGATGTCCCCCGTGAACCCGAGGTTGATGTCCTGGGCCGGCTCGACGGTCGCGCGCCCTCCTCCCGCCGCGCCTCCCTTCAGGCCGAAGACGGGGCCGAGCGAGGGTTGGCGGAGGCAGGCCACGGCCTTCTCCCCCTGGCGGCTCAGGGCCATCGCGATGCCGATCGTGGTGACCGTCTTCCCCTCGCCGTGGGAGGTCGGGGTCATCGCGGTGACGAGCACGAGCTTTCCCCCCTTCCGGGGCGGTCCCGGGCGGAGGAATCCGAGGTCCACCTTGGCGACGGCCCGGCCGTAGGGCTCGAGCGCGGTGGCGGGTATCCCGATCTTCTCAGCGACCTCCTCCATTCGATGGACCGTCATTGTTCCTCCTGGGGCGTCCCTTCCGGAGGAAGGCGTCCTCCTCCGGGGAAGGCACGTGCCCCCGCCATGAGGGGGTGCGGAGAAAAGGCTTGGCCCGAATCCACGAAACGGGAGGGATGGCCCGCCGGAGCGGGCCGGTTCCGCCGAGGGTCCCGCGAGGGGACGGACGCGAGGTCCGTCAGAGCGAGGGCTCTATCCCGTGGTACGGCGATCGCCATTCGCCCCCGTGACGGAAGGCCATCTCGAGGCTGATGGCGACCACCAGGATCGCGACGAAGAACGGGTCTTCGAGCTCGGCGAAGGTGATGTCGTGGAGGAACTCCATCCCGTGGGCCTGCGTCCGGACGGTCGCGACGGCCTCGTCATAGGGGTCGACGATGCGGAACTCGTCGCGCGCTTGCCCGGGGGCCATCTTGAGCGCCGGCCGGTTGGAGGGGGTCTCGAGGACTGCGTCGTTCCCGATGTACGTCACGAAGAAGCGGACGGTCTTGTCCGGGTTCGCGAGACAGTAGAGCGAGGCGTTGGTCTCCTCCTTCCGCGCCTTCTCCCAACGGTGGAAACCCAGGTGCACCAGAGACGAAACGTGGTCGACCGAGTGGTCCTCCGTGCGCTGGCGCCAGAGCATGGCCACCATCTTGCCGTTCCCATCCTCGACCGCCCAGCCGCCGTTCGTGACGAGGCGAATCCGCCCCAACCGGGATCCGTCCGGGGCGCCCAGGAAGTACTCCTCCAGCTCCGTGGGATGCCGCTGGATGGTGAACCGGGCCCGGCCCAGGATCCCGAGCGCGCGGGAGAGGTCCCCCATCGAGGCCTCGTTCAGGAAGTTCTGGTCATCCATCGTCTGGTGATCGAGGTCGGGCGGGGTGGGCTCCGGGGGGTCTGCCATGCTTCCCCATATCGGTCCACTACATGAGGTCTGCAGTGTCCCGTGCCAGGGCGCGCCGCGTCCTCGGTGTGAGCGAGGTCGTCCGCCTTGGGGACGCCAGGGGGCGGTCTCCCGACCCGGGGCAACGGTTATCCTCATGCCGTCGCTGGTCGGGTGGTCTCCATGTTCATCGAGACGAGCGCCCTTGCCAAGGACTACGGTCAGGTCCATGCCCTGGGCCCGCTCTCGCTGGAGATCCCCGCCGGTTCCCTGGCCCTCGTAGGGCCGAACGGCGCGGGCAAGACCACGTTCCTCCGCCTGCTCATGGGCCTCCTGGTGCCCACCGAGGGCACCGCTCGCGTCCTCGACCATGACGTCCTCTCCGAGAGCCTCCGCATCCGGGAGAAGGTGGGGTACATGCCCGAGCACGACTGCCTCATCCCGGAGATGACCGGTGTCGGCTTTGTCGCCTTCATGGGCCGGTTGAGCGGCCTGCCGGCCGCCGTGGCCCTGAGCCGGGCCCACGACGTGCTCCAGTTCGTGGGGCTGCGGGAGGAGCGCTACCGCAGGATCTCCGAGTACTCCCTGGGGATGCGCCAGCGGGTCAAGCTCGCCCAGGCGATCGTGCACGATCCCCCGCTCTGCCTCCTGGACGAGCCGACGGCGGGCCTGGATCCCATGGGCCGGGTCGAGATGCTCCAGCTGTTGCGGGCGCTCGCCCTCCAGACCGGGAAGACCGTGGTCCTCTCCACGCACCTGCTCGAGGACGTGGAAGGGATCTGCGAGAACCTCCTCGTGCTGGACGGAGGCCGCGCGGTCGTTCACGGCCCTCTCCGGCAGCTCCTGTCCTTGGGGGACTCGACCCTCGCCCTGCGGATCAAGGGGGACCATGCGCGCTTCCTCGCCGGCCTCGCCGCCCGCGGGGTCACCGCGGAACTGGTCGGGGAGGAGTACCGTCTGCCGCGGCCGGAGGGAGGGGAGCGGGTGATCTTCGAGGTCGCCCAGGAGACCCGGACCCAGATCCGCTACCTCGGGCGGTCCGTCCAGTCGCTGGAGGAGCTCTTCCTGAACTCCGTCCAGCACCCTCCCCGCGGAGGCGCCTGATGGCGATCAGCCCGCCCCGGTATGCGTTGCAGGAGGCGAATCGGCTCGGCCGCCGGGACAGGGTCTGGGCCCTCTTCGTCACCAACCTCCGCCTGCGGATTGGCAGCCCCCTGCCCGTGGCCCTCATCGTCGTGGGCCTGATCTCCACGGTCCTGCCCCTCCTCTTCACCGTGGCCCTGAACCAGGCCATCGGCCGGGGGAGTACCGTCGAGCTCTCCGCGTTCTACGAGCCGTACACCAACTTCCTGCTCGTGCTCTTCATCCTCCTCCTCGCGGCGCTCGTGGGCGGGGGCATCGTGGCGGACGACCTCGGCACCAAGTCGATCAGCCTCTACTTGAGCCGCCCGATCACCCTGCTCGACTACCTGTCCGCGAAGGGCGCGGTCGTGGTCGCCGCCCTGAGCTTCATCGCGATCCTCCCGGGGTTCCTCGGGGTCGTCGTCGCCTACGTCCTCGGCTACGTGAGCGCGGGCGTGGCCCTCGAGGCGCTCGGGGCCTACCTCGGTCTGGGGCTCCTGCTCACGATGACCTTCGCCGCGCTCGCCCTCTTCCTCTCGAGCCTCACCGACCGGCGGGCGTGGGCGTCCGCCGGGATCCTGGCGATCTTCCTCATCGATGACGTCGTGGCGGACGCGCTCGCGGGCATCTACCAGAACGTGAGCTGGCTCTACGCCAGCGTCTGGGAGGACCAGCTGGCGGTCGCCCGGGACCTCTTCGGGGTCGCGAACACGGGTCCCCATCCCGACCCCCTCACCGCCCTTCTCGTCCTCGTGATCGTCATCATCGCGCTCAGCGCGGTGACCTACTTCCGTCTGGAGCGGATGGAGCTGGTGACGGAATGAGCGCCCCTCCTCCCGTCATCGAGGCCCGGAACGCCACCAAGCGCTACGGCGAGGTCCTGGGGCTCAACGGGTTCACCGCCTCGTTCGGCCGCGGGATCACCGGACTGGTGGGTCCCAACGGCGCGGGGAAGTCGACCCTCTTCCGGGTGCTCACCGGGCAGCTCCGGCTCGACGCGGGGCAGATCGCCATCCTCGGCCGGGATACATGGAACGCCCAGGGCCGTGACCCGCGCGTCGGCTTCTGCCCGGACCACCCCGGCCTCTACGACTGGATGACGCCGGAGAACTTCGTGCGCTCCCTGCTGGTCCTCGACGGGTTCCCGGAGGCCGAGGCGCGGGACCGGACGCGGAAGGCCCTGGACACGGTCGAGATGTGGCCCTACCGGGACCGGAAGATCCGCACCTTCAGCAAGGGGATGCGCCAGCGGGTCAAGGTGGCCCAGGCAATCGCGCACGACCCTCCCCTCCTGCTCCTCGACGAGCCGCTCAACGGGATGGACCCGGTGGGCCGGGCGGCCCTTCTCACCCTCTTCGCCCGGCTCGCCCGGGAGGGCCGCCACCTGGTCGTGAGCTCCCACGTGCTCCACGAGGTGGAGCGCCTGACGCCCGAGATCGTCATGATCTCGAACGGCCGGGCGCTCGCACAGGGGGACGTCCACCGGATCCGGGACCTCCTCGACCAGTTCCCCCACACGATCGAGATCGAGACCACGACCCCCCGCGAGCTCGCCCGCCGCCTCGCCGACCACCCGGACGTCACCTCCCTCCGGTTCAGCGGAACGAACGGGCTCACCATCCAGACCTCCCGCCCCGACGACTTCTACCAGGGGCTCCCCGAGGTGGCCCTGCAGGAGGGGATCCAGATCCTGGGGGTCCGCAGCCTGGACGACAACCTGGAGGCGGTCTTCCGCCTCCTGGCGAGGTGAGCCATGGTCCGGCCGCTGCGACCCACGATCGAGCTGGCGCGGATCACGATGCAGGGGAGCTTCGCGGGCGTGCGGGGCATCGGCCTCGTGATCGGGGCCTACCTCCCGACCGTCGTCCTCGCCGGGGTGGTGGCCGGCGGCACCTCGGGGGCGGAGCTCGTCGGCATGTACGAGAACCTCACCCTGCTCCTCTTCTTCCCCCTCGTCCTGCTCCTCCTCACCCTGCTCCTCGGCATCCCGCTCTTCCGGGACGAGATCGACCGGGAGTCCCTCTCCTACCTCCTGACCCGAGGTCTCGGGAAGCCCTTCCTCGTGCTCGGGAAGTACCTGGGCTACCTCGGGGCCGCGCTCGTCTTGCTCCTTCCCCCCGTGGCCCTCACCTTCGGGGTCGTCTCGGTGTGGGGGAACCCGCCGGCCGGGTCGCTGGACGGCGTGCTGCCCGCCCTCCTCGCCGCCACCACGCTGGGGGCCGTGGCCTACGGCGCGTTCTTCCTCGTCCTCGGCATGGTGTCGCGCAACGCCCTCCTCTACGGGCTCCTCTACGCGTTCGTCTGGGAGTACCTCATCGGCGGGCTCTCGGGGATCGCCCCCGATCTCAGCGTCATGCACTACCTCCTCAGCATCCCCACCTTCTGGGTCTCCACGGGCCCGCTGGCGACCTACGCGACCAAGCTGAGCCTCGCCCAGGCAGCGGCCGCACCCTGCATCTTCGCGGTCGCCCTCCTGATCCTCGCGATCCTGGCCTTCCGGGAGCGCGGGTTCGTCGCCTCCCCGGACTGAGGGAGCCGCGCTACTCCCAGAGGAGCGGCGCCGCGTACGAGAAGGACATCGTGATGGTGGTCCCGCTCGTCAGGGAGACGCAGAGCACGGACGAGGAGCCGCCGTAGGAATCGTAGGACCCGGCCCCCTGCGTGAGGCTCAGCCCTTGTCCGGGTCCCAGGGAGCTCACGTTGGTGTTCTGCTTCGCCACGGCGGGCGGGATCTCGAGGACGAGCACGTAGACGGGGGACCCGCTGGTCCACCGGAACGTGGTGTGCCCCGGCGGAATGGTCACGTTGTAGATGTAGGGCCAGGGGTTGCTGATGATCTTGGTGCCGCTCGTGACGGCGGCGCACGGGATGTTCTGCGTGTTTGTCACGGCAAAGACCGGGATGAAGGTGGCCACCAGGAGGAGGGGGATGAAGATCGCCACGGTCAGGCCGGCATGGAGACGGGTCCCGGTGGCGCGCCGGGGGGCGACCTCGGCGAGTCCCATGCGTTCCCGGGCCTCGTGGAGATGGAGCCAGGGTCCCGTCACTCCGCGCCAGGTCACGCGTCCGGTCGGGGCGCCCGGCTCCGACTTGGGCCGGTAGTGGTCGTGGTGGAAGGCGAGGGTGCCCACGCCGAGACGGCGCTCGAGCCAGCCCTGGTGGACGGAGACCGAACGCACGCCGGTGAGCGGCAGGGGCTCCCCCGCCCCCAGGATGCGCCGCACCGTGACCACGTAGGGGGTGATGCGCCAGGCGTGCAGCGAGAAGGCGAGGGGCAGGAGGGTCCCCACGGTGAAGAGGTAGAGGAGCATCAGCTCGACCCCGAGCGCGTTGAACCAGGTGAAGACCATGACGAGCGGCGGGACGAGGGTCAGCAGGGTGAGGACGCGTCCCACCCCGGCGGGAACCGCCCGGCGCCACCGCAGCGAGCCCGCCACCACGAGCGCGAAGCCCACGAAGTAGGAGATCAGGGTGACCACCGCCACCTGCACGATGAGGTGGACCTGGGCCGACCCGCTCGCCTCGATGATGGGGACGACCTGGGAGGTGAGGTAGTGGTAGCCGAAGTAGAAGAGGACGAGGCCGACGGCCGCGTAGAGGAGCGCCCGCGGCTGGAGGGCGTCGATGACCGAACGGTGCGCCTGGACCTCGACGGTCTCCCCCGGCTCGAGCCCCTCGACCGTGCGCTCCTCCCGGGCGAAGAAGAGGAGGAGGACCCACGCGTCGATGGCGAGGATGCCGATGGCCTCTCCCACGGCGCCCGGGATGGATCCGAACCCGGCGATCACCCCGATCCCGGCGAGGAGGGCCCCGATCAGGAGGATGTAGAAGCCCCACGACTCACGGCGGCTGCCGGGGCTCCCGCGGACGGCCAGGTAGGCGCCGACGAGCGCGATGGGGATCCCCACCGCCATCCCTCCCTCGCCGGCGTGCTGGAGCAGGAGCTTGTGGGGGGCCGACGCCCCGAACAGGGAACCGAGGGCGATGGCGAACCCGATCGCCACGGCCCACGCCCCGAGGGGGGTCCCGATCATGGCGAGGCCCAGGGGCCGGCGCTGCTCCTTCCGGAGGCCCACGCCCCACGTCAGTCCCGCGAGGAGGGCCTGCAGGAAGAACCAGGCCGAGAAGAGGTCGTGGAGGTTCTGCCCCAGGTCCGCCGAGGTACCGGGGGGATAGGGTCCCGGTCCCTGGTGCCAGATCCCGATACCGACCAGGAGCAGCGCTGCGAGGGTGAGATGGAGGCTCCCGATCTTCTCCGTCCGGTTCCGGGAGATCCGGTAGAGGTAGTACGAGAAGGCCAGGATGAGGAGGCCCGACGGGACCATCCCGACGTAGTTGTACACCCAGGGGTACGGGTCATTGGGCCCGGAGGCCCCGAGGTAGCTGAACGCCTGGCTGGTGAGGGACCACCACGGGTTGAGGTACGCCGAGATCAGGATGACGATCCACGCGTAGATCCCGGCGATCGGGCCGAGGAGATATCCCCAATCGAGGAATCCCCGGGGGGAACGCGCCACCGGGGATGAGGTGCCCGCGATTACGGGGGGGGCATCGGTCATGTCGGTCGCGGGTGCCTCCGCTCGCGAAGGCGCGTCGGTCGCCGCGGCTCCCCCTGTCCCCACTGGAATGGGATGCAGAACCCCGGGGATGATAACGGTTTCCCGGGACCTGCGCTCGCGTGCCGTGCGTCGGTATCACACAAGGTTATATGGTATCGGCCCGTGCTCTCCCCGCGGAATGGCGAACGTCACCGGCGTGGGCCTCGTGACCCTGATCTTCCTTCTCGGTGCCCTTGTCCCAGTGGTCCAGTCCCTCCCGACCTCCTCCGGGACCTCTTCGGTGACCGGTGCGGGCGCGGTGGTGATGCAGGCCGCCGAGACGGCGCTCGGCCAGGGGAAGGGACCCGCCCAGGGCCAGGCGCTCACCTGCTCCTCCGTCGGGACACTGAGCGCCGCCTGCGCCCCGGGCCACGGCGGTGCGGCCCGTCCGGGCGCGAACACCGGTTGGGAGCAGGTCTGCGGGTACAAGCAATGCCCCCTGGCGGCCCGGGGGGCCGCGGGCATGACCTACGACCCCGAGACGGGGTACGTGGTCCTCTTCGGCGGGATCGTCAACCTTACCCTCGCCGCGAACACCACCTTCAACGACACCTGGATCTTCCAGGACGGGACGTGGACCCCGCTGCACATCCCGGGGCCCAGCGCTCGCCTCGGGGCCTACGTGGCCTATGACTACTCCGATCACTACGTGTTGCTCTTCGGCGGAGGGCCCTACCTCACCCTCAACGGCTCGCTCTACGACTCCGACACCTGGGAGTTCCAGAACGGGACGTGGACGGAGCTCTACCCTGCCGTGCATCCCTCGGCGCGGGGGCTGGGGGGCATCGCCTGGGACGCGACCGACGGGTATCTCATCATCTACGGCGGGATGTCGAGCCAGTACAACATCCACAGCGACACCTGGACGTATCGCGACGGCCAGTGGCAGAACCTGAGCCTGGCCGTCCATCCCCCGGCCCTCCTGTCCCCCGGGATGACCTACGACCCCGCGGAACACTACGTCCTCCTCTTCGGGGGCGCCACCTGCCCCTCCTGCTCCGAGTTCGGCCTCGACATCGAGCAGACCTGGTCCTTCGCCAACGGGGCCTGGTCCAACCTCACGGGCTCGATCCACGGGAAGGTCCCCGACGGCCGGATCCTCTTCTCGATGGCCTGGGACCCGGCCCAGAACTTCGTCGTCCTTTTCGGGGGCTGGAACACGACGACGCTCGCCCTCTACGGGGACACGTGGATCTTCCTGGACGGTTTCTGGAGCCAGCTCTTCCTCTCACCCACCCCGGCCCCCGCGATGATCGGGGGGAGCCTCATCAACACCACGGCGAACGCGGGGTTGCTGCTCTTCGGGGGTGTCGTGGGCACCTACACGGGCTACTGGGGGACGAACGCGACCTGGGTCTTCGGGCCGCCGCCCGCGAACACGTCGACCGTGGTGGTCCCGCCCACCACCTATCCGGTCACGTTCCACACGGTCCCGGCCTCCTGCGGGGCGGTGCTCTTCAACAGCACGGAGATGGGCAACGGCTCGAGCGTCCACCTGACGGTGGGCCAGTACAACATGAGCGTGCCCCCGTGCCACGGATACACCTTCAGCCGGTGGTACTGGGCGGGGGACGTCGACCTTGTCGGCCCCCAGGCGCAGTCCACCAATGGCCTGGTCGTGAACGGGGCAGGTAATCTCACGGCCTTCTTCGCACCGGCCAGCGCGGCCCACTACCGCACGCTCCCCGTCGACGCCCTGGTGGCCCTCGTGGGCATCATCGCGCTGGCGGTCGCGGGCGTCTACGCGTATCTCCGACTCTCGGCCCGACGCCTTCCTCCCCCACCTTGACGGGGCCTCAATCGGGGTAGGTCCGAGGACCCCCGGCGTCCGTGTCGCGCGGGCAGGCGCTCCCCCGTCGACGGGCCCCCGCCGGGGGTGTCGTGCGGGGTCCCGGCCGGTGTCGGGCCCGCTACTGCATCATCATGGGCGGCGGCAGGGGGGCCGGCGCTGCCTTCTTCTTGCGGAGGAAGAGCAGCGCACCGACGATGGCCGCCACGGCGACCACGGCCACCACCGCGATGATGAGCCAGAGGTCACTGCCCCCGGTGCCGTTGCTCGTGGACGGCTGGGACGGCGCCGGGTTCACCTCGAGCGTCGCCGTGGAGGTGACGCTGTGCTGGGCCGAGTCGTTGACGTAGACCTTGACGGTGAAGTTCCCGGTCGCGGTCGGCGTGCACGTGAGCTGGGTCGCGTTGGAGGACTGGCACCCGGCCGGCAGGCCCGCGTAGGCGTAGGAGAGGGTTCCCGTGCCGCTCGTGGCCACGACGGTGAAGTAGGTGCTCTTCCCCAGCGTGATCGGGGAGGGGCTCACCGTGAAGCTGGAGATCGTGGGGGGCGGTCCGCTGTTGCCACCCTTCGAGAGCACCTCCAGGACCAGCGTCTTGGAGCCGCTGTGGCTCGCGGTGTCGTTGGCGTAGACCGTCACGGTGAAGTTGCCCGCCACGGTGGGCGTGCAGGGGAGCGAGGCCAGGTTCTGGGAATTGCACCCCCCGGGCAGCCCGGCGTAGGCGTAGGAGAGCGTGCCCGATCCCCCGGAGGCCTGCACGGTCAGCGTGGTCTGCTGCGAGACGTTGATCGGGTTCGGGGTGGCGGTGAACGTCGCGACGACCGGCACCGGTGGCGCCGTGACCGTGAGCAGGGTGTTCCCCGAGGAATTCGCCCCGGAGGAATCGGTCATGTTCGCGATGAGGAGGTACGTGCCCGCGAGCGTCGGTGCGCAGGTGATCGTGGAGAGGTTCTGCGTCGCGCATCCCGGCGGCAGTCCCGAGTAGGCGTAGGCGAACGGAGACGTACCCCCGGTGTGGCTCACGGTGATCGTGGTGGAGTTCCCGACCTGGACCGAGGAGGGGTTGGCCACGACGTTGGACACCGCGAGCGGCTGGTTGACGGTCAGGACCGCGCTCGTGTTCACGCTGTGGCCGGCGGAATCGTTCACGAAGACGGTGATCGTGAACGTCCCCGCGGCCTTCGGGGTGCACATGAAGGACGCCGGCTGAGTGCCGTTCGCGCAGTTCGTGGGCATCCCGGTGTAGCTGTAGCTCAGGGTCGGGATCCCGCCCGTTTCCGTGACCTGGACCTTCGTCGAGGTGTTGTACGTCATCGGGTCCGGCGTAAGGGTGAAGGTCGGGGTGGTCATGGCATTGTAGACCCGCAGGTTGACCGTCGCGTTGCTCGAGTGGGACGACGTGTCGTTCAGGTAGACCCGTACCGTGTAGTTACCGGCGACCGTCGGGACGCACGTCAGGACGGTCACGTCCGAGGACGTGCAGGGGGTCGGCAGGCCCGAGTAGGCATAGGTGATCGGGCTCGGCCATGTTCCGTTCGTCACGCTGAAGTTCGTGGACTCGCCCGTCAGGATGGGGGTCGGGTTCACCGTGAACGAGGTGATGGAGGGACCCCCCGTCGGGGTGACCGCGATGGAGGCCTCATCGACGAAGTGCGAGCAGTTGTAGCTCACGTTCGCCCAGAGGTGGCCGTTCGCGGTGACCGAGCCTGCCGTGAGCGTGACCGAGGGGCCCGACGTCCCGCTCAGCGTGCCCAGGGTGGACGGGCTCATCGACCAGCTATAGGTCGCCCCGGGGATCGTGACGCCCGACTGGTTGAGCGCGGAGGCCGTGAAGGTCAGCGCCTGGGTATACGCGAGGGAGGCGGAGACGGGGGAGACCGCGCTCTGGTTCAGGATCTGGATCACGTAGTTCCCCCAGAGGGGGGCGAAGGCTCCCGGGTAGGGTACACCGTTCGCGACCGATCCGATCGTGAGCTGGTTGTTCGCGAGCGAACCGACCTGGTCGTGTCCCTGGATCCCCATCGAGCCGAGGGTCGTGTTGAACTGGGGCATCGCGTTGGCTGCGAGCGGCACCCGGTTCCCGTCGACCACGATCGCGTTGGGGATGTTGGTGGGGGGGAGCTGGGGGTAGGACACCCCTGCGCTCGCGTACGTCAGTGCCACGAGGGAGGGCCCCAGGGTCCCGCCCTCCTCGCACATCGTCCCCGCAGCCACCGGGGCGCCAACATCGTACGTCCCGTTCTCCCAGGCGATGGTGCCCGTCGCGGAACCGCCCGTGATGAGGTTCCCGTTCCACGTGTACGACCACCAGGGACCCTTGACGTGGTTAATGGCAAAGTTGTAGGTCGATCCCTCGGTCAACTGAGGGGCACCTCCGATGAGGTAGGCGTTGTAGATCAGGGTGTCGTTCGGCAGGACCGCCGCGGGGACGGCCACGTTGCCGTAGAGAGTCACGTCCGACTCGGCCACCCCTGCCGCGGTGAAAGCCGAAGCATTGACGGGGTCTCCGACCCCGATCACCACGAACTGGGACTGGTTGCTGGTGGTGAAGGCGACCCCGCTCGGCGCCGTGATGTTGGCGCTGAGCTGGGTGTTGTTCACCCACGACGACTGATCGTAGGTCGCCGATGCCCCGGTCCCCTCGGCAGGAATGTTGATGGGGGAGATCAGGGGGCGGGAGCTCCCGGAGGTACGCTGGCAGGACCCCGAGCCGAGGCCCGTGGCAAGGTTCGGGATGCTGAGGGTCGAGTGGCCGAGCGACGTCGCCGGGCTCGCGGCATGGGGGGAGGCCACCTCCGCTACGACGGGACCGCCGTTCCCGGCGGCCATATAGAGGGTAGGCGCGATTCCCACGAGCACGACGGCGCACAAGACCAATGCCAAGCGCATGCACGGCACACGGGGTCGGGCGTAATAAATGTTTGGCTCAGCCCGGCTCGGGCACCGGTCTCTTCGCTCGGAGGGGGTGCTCGCCCTGACGGTCCACCCCGCACCTGGGACGGGTCCCGCAGTCCCGGCCGTTCCCGGCTCAACGGGGATAGCCGGGGGAAGGGCGGCGCCGACGGGCGACCAGCACGATCACCACGACCACTACGGCCACGACCACGGCGATCAGCAGGATCCAGACGAGCGACCCGATCGACTGCGTGGAGTTCGAGCTGCCCGTCCCGGCCGCCTGGACCGTGAGGTGGGTGGTCGCCTGCGCCGAGTGGCCCGAGGTGTCGGCCACGGTGACCGTCACCGTGAAGGTTCCCGCTTGGGAGGGGGAGCACTGGAACGATGCCGCGTTCTGGGTCGCGCATCCCGTGGGCAGCCCGGCGTACGAGTAGGAGAGCGCGCCCGTTCCTCCCGAGGCGGAGACCGTGAAGGTGACCGCGTTTCCCGCCGTCACATTGGCCGGGCTCACCGAGAAGCTCGCGATCGCGAGCGGGGGGGTGACGGCCGTCACCGTCAGGGTGGCGGTCTTCGACGCCGAGGTGAGACCGTTGGCGCCCCGCACGGTGGCGGACACGGTGTAGGTCCCGGCGGCCGTCGGGGTGCACTTGAGCGAGCTCGTGTTGGCCGAGGTGCATCCGGCGGGCAGGCTCGGGTACTGGTACGTATAGGGGGAGACCCCTCCGCTGGCAGTGACGTTGAGGAAGGAGGACCCGCCCAGCGGGATCGAGCTCGGCGTGGCCGTGAACGAGGCGATCGTGGGAGGCAGGGGGATCGCGGGGTCCACCGTCACGGTGACCGCGTTGTCCGTGGCGCTCACTCCCTTGGAGTCCGTCACGTTCACGGTGACCGCCGTGAAGTTCCCCGTGGCGGTGGGGGTGCACTTGAGCGAGGAGACGTTCGCGGAGAGGCAGCCCGTCGGCAGCCGCGAGTACGCATAGGTCAGGGGACCCGTGCCGCCGCTCGCCGTCACGTTGAGGTAGGTCGAGCCACCGAGGTGGACCGTGGACGGGGTGGCCGTGAAGGCGCTGATCGTCACCCCTCCGGGGGCGGGCTGCACGGTGAAGGAGGTCGCCTGCGTGAGAGTCTGGGGGGGATGCCCCGAATCGGAGACCGCGACGGTCACCGAGTAGTTCCCCGCCGTCGTCGGCGTGCAGGTCAGCATGCTCGCGTTCACGCTGGTGCACCCCGCGGGAAGGTTGAGGTACGAGTAGGAGAACGGAGCGACCCCTCCGGAGGTGGTCACGGTGAGCAGGGTGGACGCGCCGAGGGCAAAGGAGGTGGGGGTGGCGGTGAAGGACGAGATGCTGAAGGCCGACGCGGCCTGGACCGCCTTCGTGAAGTTCGCCGCATCGATCGTCCCCCAACCGGTCACGAGGTCGTACCCGGGGAGGGCGGAGTCTGCGTAGTTCGACCCGGACGTGACATCGTAGACCACGTGGGGGGCGGCCGTGGAGTTCGCCTCCCGGCTCGCGAGCGGGTAGAGCTGGGGGTTGAGGAAGCCGAGCCACGACCCTCCGGAGAGGGTGAGGTTGTTGTCCATCGCCGCGACCATGCCGGCGGTGATGGGGGTGGCGATGCTCGTTCCCCAGGCCCAGTAAAAGGCGCCGGTGCTCGAGGCGTTGCTGGCGATGTACTGGTAGCCGTTGACAGTGATCGTGATGAGCGTGTTGTTGCCCACCGCGGCCACGTCGGGAACGCCGCGGCCCGCTCCCTTCGTGACGTTGTTCGCCTCCGTGGAGAGCTGCCAGGAGGGCTCGGCGACCAGGGCGCTCACGCCCCCCTCGGACCCGGCCGGACCGCCGTCCCCGGTGTCGGCGGCGGAGATGTTCCAGACCACCTGGCCCGCGAGGGCGAGCGACACAGCGTTCATCGCGACGGTGGTGCCGCCCACGCCCGTGTCCCCGTACGTGGCATAGGAGTTCGTGCTCGGGAAGGCCGGATTCGTCCCGGGATACTTCGTGCTCAGCACGTTGTCGTCCGAGTCGCCCGTGCAGGCGAGGACGGTGATCCCCCGGGCCTGGGCCTGCTGGAGGTCTGAGTCCCACGTCGCGTCCGTGGTGTCACCGCCGTACCAGGAGTTCGAGATCACGGAGACGTTCCCGAGCATCGTGGTCGCTGGGTTCGCGCTCAGGATGTAGGTCAGGTCCGCGTCGAGTTGGGCGTAGGAGTTGCTGGGCCCGTAGACGTTGAACACGTGGGCGCCGGGCGCCATCGCACCGACGCTCTCGAGGTCCAGGGTGTTCTCGAAATCGGCCCCGCTCGTGTCCCAGGCCGCGAGGCAGCTCGGGGCGGGGGCCCCGTTGATCGGTACACCGGCGTACAGCGCGTGGGGCTCGCCCGTCGGGATCGTCTCGTTGAAGAAGTCCCCGATATCCTTCGGGTCGAACCCTCCGAGCGCCTGGCCGCTCGTGAGGCTGCCGCAGGGTGTTGTGATGGTGCTGCCGGTGTAGGAGCCTGCCCAGAGGATGGTGGCCACCACCATCTTCGTGGGGTAGTTTCCCGTCAGGAGGGAGGAGAGATCGTAGGAGACCTGGAAGTCCGGGGAGTACTCCAGCTGGATGCCCTGGTAGTTGGCGGGGGGAAGGAAGCCGCTGGGGAGCGGCCGGCTGGTCCCACCGGGGATCGCGCCGGAGCCGGCGTGCGCTCCCGCCGTGCCGAGGTGCGCGAAGAACTGGGGGCTGGTGCTGAGCCCCTCCACCCCGACCACGTACGGGGCGAGGTCGGCGGGCAGCTCGGGAGCCGACACCGGCGATTCGAAGGTCCGTCCTCCCTGGTCATAGACTCCCAGCGTGGTGTGGAAGATGTCGCTGACGGCGGCGGGTGAGGCGGAGAAGGAGATCGCGGTGCGGTCCGAATAGGTCTCGATGTTCGTCCCTCCGTGGGAGGAGACGTACTGCACGAGGCTCGCGTAGACCGCCGGTGAGGGAGAGTACCGGGCGTCGAACTGCGACTGGGTCAGATAGTGGTGGTACAGCGGGGACGAGCGGTCGGAGAGTGCCGCGAGCAAGGCCGCGAGCTCCCCCGCGTTCGAGTACTTGAGGGAGAGGACCACGTACACCGGTGCCTGCGCTCCGGGACCCGAGAGCGGCACGAGCCCGGTCGTCGCGCTCCGCTCCGCGTCCGGGATGGGGAGCCACGCGGGTGTTCCCGGGACACTGGCGCGGGCGATCGCCGTACCCGGCAGCACGAAGAGGGCGGCGAGGAGCACGGTCACCGAGACGATCCACCCGAGGCGCGAATGCGGCGTCATCCGTCCGGAATGGGGTTGCTAGGATAAAATCATGTCGGTGGGCTCGGAAGCCCCACGGACCCGCGCCACCGTTCTCGAAGGCGGCGGCTCGCGGTGCGGGACAAGGAGGGACGGATCCGGGAAGGGCCCGCTCGGTTCCGTCCCCTTGCAGGGATATCCTGCCCGGAGGCGAGCCCGGTCCCCCATCCGGCGGCAAGCGCCGCCCCCCAGGCGGTGCCTTCTGTGAGGGGTGAGCGTACGAGGGTGCGACCCGAGAGGTCGGCGATCCGCTGGAGCAGGAAGCGCGAGCGCGAGAGCCCCCCGTCCACGATCCATGTCGCGGGAGGCCCGTTCCCGTCCGCAGAGAGGGCCTCAAGCACGTCGGCGACTCGGTGCGCGACCCCGTCGAGCGCGGCTCGCGCGAGTTCCTCCCGTCTCGTGTCGAGGCTCAGTCCCGAGAGATGGCCCCGCTGGTGGGGATCCCAGTAGGGGGCGAAGAGCCCGCCCAACGCCGGAAGGAACGACTCGTCCCCCGGGCGTGCCCGGGCCGCCCGTCGCTCCATCTCCGGGACGTCCCGGAAGAGGCCGAGGCCGGTCGGACCCAGCCAGTCGAGAAAGCTCCCCACGGTGCCGACGGATCCCTCGATGCCGATCTCGGGAGCGGCCCCGGAGCGCTGCCAGAGGACCGTGCGGATCATGCCCGACCGGGGCGCGTCGTACCCGGGCCGGCCGCGGGAGAGGAGGAAGGCACCCGTGCCGAGGGTCATCTTGGCGCGGGCGGGGGTGCCCCACGTGAGCCCGAGGAGGCTCGCCTGCTGGTCGCCGAGGAGCGACCGTAGCGGGAGGGGTTCGGGGCCCATGCCGGCCACCGAACCAAGGTCCGTCCCGAACGACGGGACGATCTCGGGGAGCCACTCTTCCCGGATCCCGAAGTGGTCGAGGGCGGACGGATCGTAGCGACCCCGGTCGAGGTCGAAGAGCAGCGTGCGGGAGGCGTTCGAGGCATCCGTGATCCAGGCCGGTCCTACCGTGGACCGGCCGAGGAGATCGTGGGCGAGGAGCGCGTCGACCGTCACGAAGCGGAGGCGCCCCGACCGTGCGGCCGCCCGCGCCTCGGGAGAGTGACGCAGGATCCAGACCATCTTCGGTGCGGAGGGGTAGGTCGTGAGCGGGAGTCCCCCGCTCCTCCAGAGCCGTCGGGCCCAGCCTCCCTGCGCGTGCTCGCGGGCGATCGCCTCCGTCCGGGTGTCGTGCCAGAGGAGGAGCGGGGAGAGGGGCTTCCCGCTCTCTGCATCCACGGCCACAACGCTCTCGCGCTGGTTCGTGATCCCCAGTCCCACGACCCGGGCGTTCCGGGCCGCATCCGTCCGGAGCGCCCGGGAGAGGGTGAGCCGGGCGAGACGTAGGGTCTCGCGGGCATCCTGCTCCGCCCATCCGGGGCTCGGATGCCGGGTGTGCGTGGGGGCGGCCGCCACGGCCACCGGGCGGCCCCCGCGGTCGAAGAGGAGGGTTCGGATGGAGGAGGTCCCCGCGTCCAGGCCCGCGAGGAGCTCCCGGGTCATGACAGGAACTCGCGGACCTTGGCCAGGGACTCGGGGTACTTCTCGACCATCGGCAGGTGGCCGCACTTCTCGAAGACCACGAAGCGGGCCCCGGGGATGCGCTCGACGGCCGTCTCGTTCTCCTTCCACGCGAAGTGCTGGTCCTCCTCGCCCCAGAGGGCGAGGGTCGGGCACTTGATGTGCCCCAGGATGCCGCTCACGGAGGCATCCGGGCGTCGCAGGCAGTTCGCGGTGGCGAGATACGAGGACCGCTTCGCGTGGTCCTTCCACTCGGGCACGAGGAACTCGATCCAGCGCTCGTCGATGAACTTGGGGTCGTAGAACACGCCCTTCCGGAGGAAGGAGCGGAAGCGGCCCGCGCTCGGGGCCATGAGGTAGGCCCCCAGTACGTAGGGAAAGTAGAGGCGGACCGTCTTTCCGGGCATCTTGGGGGTCAGTCCCGCCGCGTCGAGCAGCACGAGCCGGTCCACGCGCGGGGCGCGCGAGACCGCGAGCATGGCGGCGAGGGCACCGCCCATCGAGCTCCCGACGAGCGTGAAGTGTCCCGGGACCACGGCATCCACGAACCGCTCCAACGCGTCCCGGTACATCGGGAGCGTGCGGGCCTTGCCGGGGAGCTGGGAGGAGCCCCCGTGGCACGGCAGGTCGGGGGCGATGACGCGCCACTCCTTCGACAGGTCCTTCAGGACCCGGTACCAGACCTCAGAGCGGGCGCCGAAGCCGTGCAGGAGGAGAAGGGTCCCTCGTCCACCGTCCCACTCCCCGGCCTCCAGGTAGCGGATCGTGAGGCCATTCACCTGGGCGCGTTTCTCGACAGTTCCCGCGGGGATCGGAAGACCGGGCATTCCCCGAAGCAGAACATTCGGATTATCATCATTTCGGGGTGGGGGCGTCAGGACGGGCGATCTGGGGGGGGTCGGCGATCCGGGGGCGGGGACCCCTCCCTTTCCCCCCTATCCATACTAGGAGGATGGGGGCCGGGGCTCGCGGCGCTTCCGCCGCGAGGACTCCCGGGGGTCTACGCGGGGTGGCGCACGGTGCGGAGCGCCTTGGACCAGGAGACCACCTGGTCGAGCATCATCCGCACGCGGTCCTCGGAGCCGGCCCGGGGCTTGAACGTGCGATACTGCTCGAAGTCGTCGCTCAGCGAGAAGAACGGGTTCATGCGGACATCCGCCACCTGCACCTCGGCCATCACCTGGCGCAGCTGTTCTACGGCGCGCACGCCTCCCGCGCTCCCGTAGCTCACGAAGCCCGCGGCCTTGTTGTTCCACTCGGCGTACACGAAGTCGATCGCGTTCTTGAGCGCGCCGGGGACGCCGTGGTTGTACTCGGGGGTCACGAAGACGAAGCCGTCGTAGGAGGCCACCTTCTCGGCCCAGGCCCGCGTGTGGGCGTGCTGGTACTTGCCCATGGAGGGCGGGATGGGCTCGTCAAAGAGGGGAAGGTGCTGGTCGGCGATATCGAGGAGCTCGAAGGTCGCGTCGGTCCTCGTCTGCGCGATCCCGAGCACCCACTGGGCCACCTGCTCGGAGACGCGCCCGGGGCGCGTGCTCCCGCTGATGATGGCGATCCGGAGTCCCGTCATTGGGCGCCAACTCCCTCGGTGGAGGGGGCGTTCTCGATCCGGATGAGCACTGGCTCGAGGTTCCCGGCCCGCTCCTCGTAACGGTAGAGCTTCCCGGACTGCTCGTGGAGGGTCTTCTTGTGGCTCCCGTCGCAGAAGGGGGCATTCTTCGAGAGCCCGCACCGGCAAAAGTAGACCGCGTCGCCCGCGGGCAGGTCGGACTTCTGGATCGGTATCGGGGTGTGCTCGCTTCGTTCTACTACTCGTGGCATCGTTGCACCAATGTGGCTATAGTTTGTGAAGTATAAAGCTACTGACTATGAAGTCAAGGAGTCACTCCTCGCTTTCGGAGGAAGCTCTCACTCCGGTTGCGAAAGCATTATCACTTCGCTCGGGATAGTGTTGGACATGTCCCCTCCCAAGTCCCGCGCGGGTTCGAGCGGCGGATGCCCCGTCGAGGAGGTCTTCCGGCTGCTCGGCAAGCCCTACGTGCTCGCCATCCTGAACTCCTTCGGGGACAAGCCGGGGCCCCAGCGCTTCATCCGGCTCCAGCGCCAGTTGGGGCTCTCCCCCAACACGCTGACCCAGCGCCTCCGGGAGCTGGTCGATGCCGGGCTCCTCTACCGCGTCCCCTACCATGAGATCCCTCCCCGGGTGGACTACGAGCTGACCGGGAAGGCCCAGGAGCTCCGCGTGATCTTCGAGGAGCTCCACGCCTGGTCCAAGCGGAACGACCTGAACCCGCTCCCCAACCTGTCCCAGTCCTCCGCCTCCCAGGCGGCGAGGGCCTGAGCGCCGGTCCCCCGCCGCTCGCGGGCCGACAACACTATCTGCCGGAACGCGGTTCCCGCACTTCCATGGCCGAAACGCTCCTGCTCCGGTACGGCGAGCTCGCCCTCAAGTCCGCTCCCGTGCGGCGGGAGTTCGAGGGGCGTCTCCGCGGGAACCTCCTCAAGGCCTTCCTCCGCGCCGGGGTCGAGTGCACGGTCACGAGCGACCACGGGCATCTCTACCTCGGCGTGGCGGACGCCCGGGAGGCCATCCCGGTCGCGCGACGGGTCTTCGGGCTCGTCTCCGTGAGCCCGGTGGTCGTGCTCCCCACCGACCTCGATGCCCTCTCGGAGCACGTGGTCCGGCACGCGCGCGACTGGAAGGAGGGGACCCGGTTCGCGATACGGACCCGGCGGACCGGCACCCATCCGTTCACGAGCCACGACGTGGACGTCCGGCTCGGGGCGGACGTGCTCCGGGCCCTCGAGGACCGCCGGTTCAAGGTCGACCTCACGGCGCCGGAGGCCGAGATCGAGGTCGAGATCCGCGGACCGCGCACCTACGTCTATACCGAGCGCTTCCCCGGCCCCGGGGGATTCCCCGTCGGGGTGGCCGGCAACGTGGGCGCCCACGTGACGGGGATCCGCGGCGCGCTCGGGGCCTGGATGATGATGAAGCGGGGGTGCCGGGTCTACCCGGTGGGGAACCCGTCCGAACCGGGGCTCCTCGACACGCTCGCCCGGTACGATCCCGACCTCGACATCACCCGGTCCGCCCCGGACGAGGCGGGCGCTTGGACCCTGCTCGGGGAGCTGGGGGTCCGCTACCGGCTGGCCGGGGTCGCGCTCCCCCTCTCGGTCGAGGAGTACCCCCGGGCGCGCGCGCACTGGGGCGAGACCGTAATCTTTTCTCCCACTGTGGGCATGACGGACTCGGAGGTCGAGGCGCGGTGGCACGAGATCGAAGAGCTAGCTCGCTGACCGCGCCCGCCGCCCGCCAGCTCGACCTCGACCACCTCTCCGAGGAGCGGGCCCCGTCCCCTCCGCCCCGCAAGCCCCACGTGGTGGAGCAGCTGCCGTACGCGGAGCGGGTCACGCGCTGGTTCCTCGCCCGGGAAGAGGCCCTGAAGAAGCGCAAGTGATCGAGTTCCGGGGGCTGTCCAAGTCCTACACCAAGCGGGGGCGCCCGGCGCTCCTCCCCTTCGAGCTCGAGGTCCGGAAGGGGGAGATCCTCGGGCTCGTCGGCCTCAACGGGGCGGGGAAGACCACGCTCATCCGGTCCGCGGCCGGCCTCATCCTCCCCACCGCGGGGACGGTGCTCCTCGACGGGCACGACATCGTCACGGACAAGATCCGGGCCTCCGCCACCGTGGGCTGGGTCTCCGAGTTCCCGAACTTCGAGCCGGGCGCGCGGGCCGCCGACCTCCTAGAGTACCTCGCCGGCTACAACGGCCTCCGCGGACCGGAGGCCCTCCCGTGGGTGCTCGGCATCCTCCGGCAGGTCGGACTGGAAGGGGACGAGTGGCAGCGCGTGGGGACCTTCTCCCAGGGCATGAAGAAGCGGTTCGCGCTGGCCACGGCGCTGGTCGCCCGCCCCACCAACCTGCTCTTCGACGAGCTCCTGAACGGCCTCGATCCGGAGGGCATCCGCTACGTCCGCTCGATGATGCTCACCCTCCGGAAGGAGGGGGCCTCCGTGCTCCTTTCCTCCCACCTGCTCGGGGAGGTGGAGAACCTCGCGGACCGGATCGCGATCGTCCACGAGGGCCGGCTCCTCGAGGTGCTGCCCCGGGAGGCGCTCCTGAGCTCGCGGGGCCGGAGCCTCCGCATCGTCCTGCACGGTCCGGGGGACGGCGCCCTCGACTACCTCTCCACTGTCGGCAAGGTGACCGCCGAGGGGACGACCTACCGGATCGCGGACCCCCGGACGGAGGCGTGGCAGGTCACGGAGGAGCTGGTGCGCCGGGGATTCCACGTGGCGGAGGTCCGGACGGAGCACGAGGACCTCGAGTCCTACTTCTTCCGCAGGATCCGGGGGGCCGGATGAACCCCTTCCTCTTCGACCTGCTGCGCGGCCTGCGGGCGCGCGGGGTCCTGCTCCTCATCGGGTTGACCACCGGGCTCGCCCTCACCGTGCTCCTCCTCGGGCTGGGCGCCCTCTCCTCCTCCGGCGCCACCTCGCGCAACGTGAGCGGGTTCGTGGTCAACGCGATGGGGGCCATCTACGGGTTCTTCGTCCCCGTGCTGGGGATCGTCGCCGCCTACGAGACGTACGGACGGGACCGCGTCACGGGGGTGCTCGAATCCGTCCTCTGCCGGCCGGTCACCCGCACGGAGCTCATCCTCTCCCGCTTCCTCGCCCTCGTGCTCGCCTCCGCCATCGCGGTGCTCCTCGCCCTCGGGCTCGTCGACCTCGTCCTCTACGTCGAGACGACGGACACGATCGCCGCCGGGGCCTTCGTGGCGCTCTTCGCGGCCCTGCTCGTCGAGGCGGCGGCGTTCGGAGGGCTCGTCTTCCTCTTCTCCCACCTCTTCCGGTCGACCGGGGCGCTCCAGGGGACCGCCGTGATCGCCTTCGTCGTCTTCTCCATCATCTGGTACATCCTGGTCATCGTGACCATCCTCGCGACGGGGCTCAACAACCCCTACGGGGCGCTCTCGGACATGGTCCTGGCCGACTACTTCAACCCCGCCCAGTACGCCCTGCTCGTGACGGCCTACGTGGAGCAGTCCTTCTTCTTCGGCCTGGTGCCGGTGGCCTCCTCGAAGGTGGGGCTCACCGCGGGGGGGATCGTCGTGAGCGGGGCGCTCTGGTCCGTCCTCCCCTTCCTCGGGGCGGCCTACCTGGCGCGGAAGCGGGACTGACCGGTTCGTCGAGGAGCCGGCGCACCATCGCCTCCCATCGGTCCCTTCCCGTCTCGACCGCGCGGCCGCGGTCCCGGACCTCGGTGGCCAGCCCCTCCCGGTCCCTCGTGACCTCGGACCAGGCGCTGCCCCCCCGGGTGGACCGGCGCTCGGGCTCCTCGTCGGGCGACGGGAGCTGCCATCCGCCCGCGCCCAGTTCGGGGAAGCGTTCCCGCCACTCGTCCCGGCCGACGTCCCCGAGCTCGCGCCCGTCCCGCCCCAGCTCGCCGAGGAGCTGCGCGACACGCGCGTGGGCCTCGCGGAAGGGGACCCCGGCGGCCGTGAGCGCGTTCGCGAGCTCGACGCTCGCCGTCTGCCCCGCGTGCCGCTCCTCGGCCGGCGACCGGAAGGTGGCGGTGCGCACCATCGGGGCCAGGACCCGGAGCGCGCGCGCCGCCCGGCGGGCTCCCTCGAAGAGGAGGGGCTTCCCGGCCTGGAGATCGCGGTTGTAGGCCAGGGGGAGTCCCTTCAGGATCGTCAGGTGGGCCTGCGAGAGGCCGAGGAGCGGCCCGGCCTCGGCGCGCAGGAGCTCGGCCATGTCCGGGTTGCGCTTGTGCGGCATGAGGCTCGAGGTGGTCACGAACGAGTCGTGGAGGAGGAGCCGGCCGAACTGCGGCGTGGACCAGAGGACCCACTCCTCCGCGAGGGAGGAGAGGTGCACCCCGAGGAGCGCGAACGCGGCCAGCGCGTCCGAGGCGGGGTCGCGGTCCGAGACCGCATCGAGCGAGTTCGGGTTCGCCCCGGGGAACCCGAGGAGCTCCGCCGTGTACTCCGGATCGAGGGGGAGGGAGCTCCCCGCGAGCGCCCCGGCCCCGAGCGGGGAGGCGTAAAGCCCCTCCCGGATCCGGGCCAGGCGGCCCGCGTCCCGGAGGAGGCGGTGCGCGTGGACCTGGAGCACCTGGGCCAGGTAGACCCGCTGGGCGTCCTGGAGGTGGGTGGCGGCCGGCACCACGATACGTCCCTGCGGCGAGCCGGCGACCTCGAGGAGCGCCCCGGCCGCCTCGAGCAGGAGCGACTCGATCTCGAGCAGCGTGTGGCGCAGGTAGAGCGCGAGGTCGGTCGCGACCTGGTCGTTGCGGCTCCGCCCGGTCGGTAGCCGGGCCCCCGCCTTCCCGAGGCGTTCCGTGAGCAGGGTCTCGACGTTCATGTGCACGTCCTCGAGCGCGGGGTCGAGGGTGACGCGTCCGGCGAGGGCGTCCGCGTGGAGGCGGGCGAGCCCGCGGACGAGCGCCCGTCCCTCCGGGCGGGGGATGAGGCCCTGGCGCGCGAGCATCCGGGCGTGGGCGAGGCTCCCGAGGATGTCGTACGTCAGGAGGACCGCATCCTCCGTGACGGAGGAGCCGAAGGCGACGGCCTCAGGATGAGGAGGGCTCTGGAACCGGTGACGGAGCAACTTCCCCCGCTCCTCCCGCGTGCGCGCTCTGCGCTTCCCGCTGCCGGACATAGGCCAACCGGTTGGCGAGGCCGTAGAGGTGTATGAACCCCTCGGCCGCCTCCTGCGGGAAGGTCGAGGTGCGCTCGTACGTGGCGAGCTCCTTGGCCAGCAGGGAGTAGGCGGACTTGCGTCCCACGACGCGCGCGCTCCCCTGGAAGAGGCGCACGGTCACCTCGCCCGCCACGGTCTCCTGGGTCTTCTCGATGAAGGCGGAGAGGGCCTCCCGTAGGGGAGTGTACCAGGAGCCTCCGTAGACGAGCTCCCCCCAGCGTTGCTCGAGGGGGGTCTTCACGGAGCGCACGTCGCGGGGAAGGACGAGCGCCTCGAGCGCCTGGTGCGCCAGGATGAGGGTGATGGCGGCCGGGCACTCGTAGGTCTCGCGCGACTTGATCCCCACCACGCGGTCCTCCACGTGGTCGATGCGCCCCACACCGTGCTTCCCCGCCGTGGCATTGAGCTCCTGGATGAGGGCGACGAGCGGGAGCGCCTTGCCGTCCAGCGAGACGGGGACGCCCGACTCGAAGCCGATCGTGACGTCCTGCGGCTCGGAGGGCCAGGTGTCCGGGTGTCCGGTCCATTGGAAGACCTCCTCCGGGGGCGCCGTCGCGGCGTCCTCGAGACAACCGCCCTCCACGGAGCGGCCCCAGAGGTTCTCGTCCACCGAGTAGGGGGACTCGGGCTTGACGTGGATCGCGAGACCGTGCTCGCGGGCGTAGAGGATCTCGTCCGGGCGGTTCATGTTCCACTCGCGCACGGGCGCCACGATGTGGAGGTGCGGCGCGAGCGTCTGGACGCCCACGTCGAAGCGCACCTGGTCGTTGCCCTTCCCCGTGCATCCATGGGCCACCGTGTCCGCCTTCACCTGCTGCGCCGCCGCCACCAGGTGGCGGACGATCAGGGGACGGGCCAGCGCGGTCGAGAGGGGATAGACCCCCTGGTAGAGGGCGTTCGCCTTGATCGCGGGAAGGAGGAACTCGGTCGCGAAGGACTCCTTCGCGTCGACAAAGAGCGCGCCCTTCGCTCCGTTGCGCGTGGCGCGGTCGATGGCGTCACCGAGCTCGCCCTCCTGTCCCACGTCCACGGTGAGCGTCGTGACCTCCGCCCCGTACTGTTCCTTGATCCAGGGGATGGCCACCGACGTGTCGAGTCCTCCCGAGTAGGCGAGCACCACATGTTCCAGCTTCTGCGCCATGATTGTTTCTCCGTTCGCTTTCCTATCTCTCCTCCACCGTCACCGAGGGAGGAGAGGAAAGGGAGGAGAGCGGTGCCTCCGGGACCACGAAGGTCCCGGCGCGGCGCTCGGAGGCGGGCGGCAGGGCATCCTCGAGGCGGCCGATCCAGACCGTGGACGCACCGCCGGCGAGGGCGTGAAGGGCGGCCCGGAGCTTCGGGACCATGCCGTCCCGGGCGTCCCCGCTCGCGATCAGTCCCTCCGCCGCAGCGGTGGTCAGACGGTCCACCGCGTGGCCGTCGGCACCGCGCACCCCGTCCACGTCGGTCACCAAGAGGAGCTCGGCCGAGAGAGAGGCCGCGATCGCGCCCGCCACGAGGTCAGCATTGATGTTCAGTACGCCCCCGTCGGGGGCAGCGGCCAGGGGAGCGAGGACCGGGACCCGTCCGTCCCCGAGCAGCGTCCCGAGGATCTGCGGAGCGACGCGCGTCGGCTCTCCCACCTGGCCCAGGCGCCCCTCCTCCGCCACCCGTGCGGTGAGGAGGTCGCCGGAGAGGCCCGTGAGACCGACGGGGGAGAGCCCGGCCGCGCGGAGCGCGGCGACCAGGCGGACGTTGACCTCCCCGGCCAGCACCTGGGTGACGAGGGGCATCACCTCCGGCGTCGTGACGCGCTGCCCGTCGACCTTGAGGGTGGCGATCCCGAGGCGGCCGGCGAGGGCCGTCACCTCGTCCCCACCCCCGTGCACGATGATGAGGCGGTGGCCGGCGCGCACCATGCCCCCCGCCCACGCCGCGAAGGCGCGGACCCCGAGCCCGGGGGCGATCTCCCGGCCTCCGATCTTGACCACGAGGATATCGTTCTCCATCGAGGTACCTTCAGGTGCGGTAGTGGGCGTTGATGTGGACGTATCCGTAGGAGAGGTCGCATCCCCAGGCCGTCGCGCTCGCCGGACCCGGCCCGAGGTTCACCTCGAGGACGACCTCGTCGAGCTGTTGGAGCAGCGTGTGCATCTTGGCCCCGACCCCGTTGTCGAGGCCGGGAACGGGCGTCCCGCCGGCGATGAGGGGCCAGCGGCGGCCGCGGGCGCTCAGGCCCACGTCCAGGCGGGACGGATCGAACGACGCCCCCGAGTAGCCCAGGGCGCAGGCGATGCGCCCCACGTTGGGGTCGGCCCCGAAGAGCGCGGTCTTCACGAGCACGGAGCGGGCGACGGCCTTCGCGGCCGAGCGGGCCTCCGCCTCCTCGCGTGCGCCCGAGACGCGGACGGTGAGGAGCTTCGTGGCACCCTCTCCATCGCGCGCGATCGCGCGGGCCAGGGACTCGAGGACGTGGCCCACGGCGGCACGGAAGGCGGGGTCCTCGTCGGCCGGGGCCCCTCCGGCACGGCCGTTCGCCAACGCGAGGATCGTGTCGTTCGTGGAGGTGTCGCCGTCCACGCTGAGCATGTTGAAGGTGCGGTCGGCCTCCGGCCAGAGGACGCCCCGGAGCCCCTGGGGGCTCACGACGGCGTCGGTCGTCACGAAGGCGAGCGTGGTGGCGTGCGGCGGGCCCAGGGACGGCGCGATCATCCCGCTCCCCTTGGCCATCCCGCCGACCCGGACCTTCGTCCCGTCGGCGAGGCGGACCGACACGGCCGCCTCCTTCGTCGCGGTGTCCGTCGTGAGGATGGCGGCGGCCGCACGGGAGGCGCCCGCACGGTCGGCGGAGAGGTCGGCCACGGCCTGTCCGAGGTGGCCCTGAACGAGGGGGACGGGGATGCGCGGGCCGATCATCCCGGTGGCCGCGTGCAGGAGCGAGCGGGGGGGAAGACCGACGGCGTTCTCGGCGAGACGGATGACCTCCTGGCTGTCCTGGTAGCCCTCCGGGCCGGTGAGGGCGTTCGCCACGCCGCTCACGACGACGACCCCGCGGGCGCCGGTCGGGTTGCCCCGGAGCAGCTCCTCGCTCAGCACGACCGGTGCGGCCCGCACGCGGTTCGTCGTGAAGAGACCCGCGGCCGTGGCCGGGGTGTCGGAGACGAGGAGCGCGAGGTCCGGGCGGTGGGAGCGCTTGATCCCGGCCGCGACGCCGCTCGCGCGGTAGCCCGTGGGGAAGGTCACTCCGCCGTCCTGGGGGACCGGACGACCGGCGCTCATGGTCCCAGCCCTCCGGCGGTGAGCCCGGCGGTCTCGGGAAGCCCCATCATGAGGTTCGCGTTCTGGATCGCCTGGCCCGCCCCTCCCTTGACCATGTTGTCCAAGGCGCTGTAGACCACCCCGGAGGGAGCCGAGGCCTCCGTGGCGAGGAGGCACTGGTTCGAGCCGACGACCCACGGGAGACGGGGAACCGGCCCGAGGCGGACGAAGGCGGACGCGGCGTAGGCGTCCCGGAGCAGCGAGGGCCACTCTTCGGTCGCCTCCCTCGCCATCCCGGGAGCGTAGATCGAGCAGAGGAGACCGCGCACGACGGGGACGAGGTGCGGGACGAAGGTCACGGCCGGGCCACCGTCCGCGGACCCCGGCGCCAGCTCGGCGAGGGCCTGGCGGATCTCGGGGGCGTGCCGGTGGTGTCCGCCGCCGTACGGGGTGACGGAGGCGCCCGCCTGGGCGTGGTGGGTCGCTTCCGTCGGGGAGCCGCCGGCACCGGAGGTGCCGCTCTTGGCGTCCACGACCACGTGGGCGGGGAGCGCGCCGCGGCGGAGGAGGGGAAGGAGCGCGAGGAGCGTCGCCGTCGGATAGCACCCGGGGTTGGCGACGAGCGTCGCGGAGGCGATCGCCTCGCGGTGGTGCTCGGTCAGTCCGTAGACGGCCCGCGCGAGCCCGTCCGGGTCGGTGTGGGGGCGGCCGTACGTGGCCTCGTAGAGGTCCGCCGACTTGAGGCGATAGTCGGGCCCGAGGTCCACGACACGGATGCCCCGTTCGAGAAGGCCCGGGACCACCCGCAGCGCCTCGCCCGCGGGAAGGGCGAGGAGGGCGATGTCGACGTCGAGCGCGGAGGCGGTGGCATCCAGGACCAGCGAGCGACCATCGGCGATCCAGGGGAAGACGGAGCCGAGCGTCTGGCCCGCGTGGCTCTGCGAGACCACCTGGGTGAGCTCGAGCGAAGGGTGCGAGGAGAGCAGGCGGATGGCCTCGCCCCCCAGATACCCGCTGCCGCCGACGACGCCGATCCGGCCCTTTGCCACGCCCGTGTTTCCTCTGAGGAGGTGGTAGCGTTCTCCCGGACTATCAACGCGGTGTCGGGAGAGCGACACCGTGACGGGATTCGGTCCCCCAGTCGTCTCAGGGACGCTTGCGCGACTCGGGGCCCGGCCCGTTGTCGTTCGCGTCGTGGTGGATCATCTCGCCCACCAGTTGGAAGGCGTTCAGCAGCTCGGACTCCTCGAGCACGAACGTGCTCTCCGTGTGCGAGCTCACGATCTCGAGCGCGTTGATCCCGCGGCGGGCGAGGGCGTTCGCCAGATAGGCGAGCACCCCGGGCGTCTCGACGATCGAGAGCGGGGACCGGATCGTGAGCGAGGCGAGGCCGCGGTGGATCTGGATGACATGGTCCTTCCCGAGCCCGGAGATCACGCTCGGGAGGAGGTCGTCCTCGAGCAGGATCGTGAGCGCCCCCTGTCCCTGGATGAGCTGGAGGAGGTGGCGGCGGTCCTTCAGGAGCTCTCCCGCCGCCTCGTCGACCCGGAGGAGGACCTCCCAGTCGTTCCGGGCGTTGATCATGGCCACCTTCGTGCGGACCTCGATCCGGCTCCCGCGGATGACCTCCATCAAGCGCTCGTCGGCGTGCGACTCCTTCTGCATCTGGCGCTGGTAGCGGCGGCAGGCCACGGTGACGGCCTCCTCGTTCCGGAGCCCCTTCTCCTCGAGGATCCGGCGCGCGAGCGCGGTGAAGTTGATGACGTCCCAGGCCAGGCAGTCCCGGATGGCGGGGTGCTCGTCAATGTAGCGGCGCGTGATGTCCGCGGCGGTCGGGCCGGGGGCCGTATCGGCAGGACGTGGCATCGGCGGTCGGAAACGCCCCCGGGGGCTTCAAGATATCCCCCGGTCGGTCAGGGCGGCAACCGCTCGAGCAGCGCGCGGGCCATGCGTGCCGCGGAACCCTCCGAGCACGTCAGGTAGAGGAGCGGTTCGATCAGCTCGACCTCCATGATCCGCAACCCCTTCCGCGCGTCGGGCACCATGTCGACGCGAGCGTAGAGGGTCGGACCCGGGCAGACCTCGAGCACCCGGAGCGCGAGGTCGCGTTCCTCGGGTGTCGGCTCGTGAGGGGTTCCCTCGGCCAACAGAGAATCGCGGGTCAGCTGCGGCGTCCGCAGCACCGCGTGGGAGAACGTGCCCCCGAAATGGACGAGCGAGCGCTCGCCCGGCCCCTCCACCTCGGGGAGGTAGGGTTGGAGGAGCGCCTCGCTCTGGCCGAGGACCTCCCCGAGACACGCTTGGGCCCTCTCCGGAGAACGGCCGTCGAGGAGATACGTCCGGCGAGCCCCCGCCCCGACGGCGGGCTTCAACACCGCCCGGTCCCATCCTTCTCTCGCCATCACCTGGATCACCGACGCCCCCTCGGTCAGCATCACGGTCGGAGTGACCGGGATCCCCTGGGCCTCGAGGTCCTTGAGGTAGGACTTGTGGCTGTTCCACCGGATCACCGGCGCGGGGTTCCAAAGGCGCGAGACCCGGTCCACGCGCTGGACCCAGTCGAGGAACTCCGGGTAGCGCCACGTGTAGTCCCACGTCGATCGCACCACCACGCTGTCGAAGGACGCCCAGTCCACGGTGGGGTCGGTCCAGACAGCGGCGCTCACCACGTGGCCCGCCGTCTCGAGCGCGGCGCGCAGGAGCTGGTCGTCGGGAGAGAGGTGAGGCAGTTCCTCGGAAGTGGCCAGGGCGATGTGCATCGTTCCGGCGCAAGAGGTGCGCGCTCTTCAGTTGTCGGGTGCGCCGACGGTCAATGCCTTAACGGGGAGCCCCTTGGGCTCCCCTCGTGGCGAAGACCTCCGGTTCCCGGAAACCCGTGAAGGCCCGGCGACCCTCGCTGCGGAAGATCAATCCGCGGGTCATCCGCGGGTTCACCCGGGGGAGTTCCGCCTACGAGCGGGCGCGTCCGGGCTACCCGGATGCCGCCCGGGCGTTCGTCACCCGCACGTTCACGCTGGGCCCAGAGAAGACCGTGGTGGAGATCGGTGCGGGCACGGGCAAGTGGACCCGGCAGCTCGTGCTCACCGGCGCCCAGGTAGTTGCCGTCGAACCGCTCGCGGCCATGCGCCGGCAGCTCCGGCAGGCCGTTCCGGGGGTCAAGGTGGTGCCGCGCCGGGGCGAGGAGACCCGGTTGCCGGATGCCTCCGTGGACCTCGTGACCATCGCCCAGGCCATGCACTGGCTCGATGGACCGCGCGCCCTGGAAGAGTTCCGCCGGATCCTCCGCCCGGGAGGCGGTGTGGCGGTGGTCTACAACGAGCGGAGGGAGCAGGGGGTGCGGGGGGAGCGCCTCCGCTCGCTCCTCAACCGCTACCGGCCGCGCCAGTACCGGGAGTATTCCTCGGGGCGTTGGAAGTGGGCGTTCCGGGAGGATCCCGCGTTCGAGCCGCTCCGGCTCTTCCGGTTCCAGAACCGGCAGGTCCTCGATCGCGAGGGGATGTTGGACCGGTACCGGAGCCTCAGCTTCGTCTCCGCCCTGCCGGAACGGCGGCGCGAGACGTTCTTCCGTCAGCTAGGGATCCTGCTCGACGAGGAGGCCGCCCGTACGCGGAGCGACTCCTTCACCATCCATTACCGGGGAAAGATCTTCTGGACGCGGTTGAAGGCTGGATAGCTACCCATCAGGGCAGTGCCACCAGCTCCTCCGTGGTGTCTCTCACACGCGGCGCGGAAAGATGGTGGGTCAGCACTCCGCTCGGCGTCAACGGAAAGGGTGAGATTCAATCCCTGCCGTGGGCGAGCGAACGGCGGATGGCCGGAAGGTCGTGCTCCACGACCTCCCAGACCTCTTCGGGTTGCACGCGCCCGTAGTGGTGTAGGGCGAGGTCCCGAAACCGCGCCATCTCTCGCCACGGCACCTCGGGGTAGTGGCGACGGGTGCCTTCGGAGGTGCCCTTGGCGGCCTCCCCGATGACCTCCAAGTTGCGGACGACCGCGTCTTGGATCACCTCAGAGGCGAGGAAGACCTCCTATCCCTCCCTGGTCGCCCTGGCAATGCGGTCGATCCGTTCGAGGATGTCCGAGATCTTCGGTGTATCCGTCACAGGTCGAGCGTCTCGAACAGCACTTGGGGCCGAATGAGCCAGTGGATTCCCTGGTCCGCCACGACGTCCACTCTCCTTCCTAACAGACTCTCCAGATCGTCGATGAGTCCGGCCCTGGCCAAGGCAGACACGCCCGGTCGAGGATGCATGAGCAGGTCCACGGACCGCGTCTTCGGGTCGAGTGGAGGGCGCACGCTCATGATTCCGTGCTCATGGCCCCGGGCCCCGTGCGGGGTCCTTTCCAGTCGAGAGGCCAAGTTTAAACCCTCACCCCCCTCTTGACCGCCGGAGCGTGGGGGCGTGGAGGGTACGGTAGAGGACGCCCTGCAACGCTACTTCGGCTTTGCCGAGTTCCGCCCGCACCAGCGGGAGATAGTGCAGGCGGTGCTCTCCGGGAAGTCCGCGCTGGGAGTCCTTCCCACTTCCGCGGGCAAGTCCATCTGCTACCAGTTGCCGGCCCTCCTCCTCCCCGGGAAGACCCTGGTGATCTCCCCCCTCATCTCCCTGATGCGGGACCAGGTCACCGCCCTCGAGCGGCACGGGATCCCGGCCGTCTCCATCACGAGCCACGACCCCCCCGAGGTGGTGGAGGCCAAGATCGAGACCATCCGCCGGAGCGAGCGCCTGATCGTCTACGCCGCCCCCGAGCGTCTCTGGCAGCGGGAGTTCCTCGATGCGTGCCGCCACACCCGCTGGAGCCTCCTCGCGATCGACGAGGCCCACTGCATCTCCCAGTGGGGCCATGACTTCCGTCCCCACTACCGGCTCATCCCCTACTTCCGGGAGACCATCGGGTCGCCCCCGGTCCTCGCGCTGACCGCGACCGCCACCCAGCTCGTGCAGGAGGACATTGCAGCGGAACTCCAGGTGCCCCTGGAGCGTTTCATCGCCCCGATGGACCGGCCCAACATCGGCTTCGGCGTGGTCCTGCTCCCGGATGAGGCCGACCGGCGTTCCTGGGTGAGCGGTTTCCTCCGGCTGATCGAAGGGCCCGTGATCGCCTACACCTCCTCCCGACGGGAGGCGGAGGAGTGGGCCTGGTATCTCGCCGAACAGGGGGAGTCGACGGTCGCCTACCACGCGGGCATGGACCCGGAGCTCCGCACGCAGGCCCAGGAGGCGTTCATGGAGGGCCAGGTCCGCATCGTCGTCGCGACGAGCGCCTTCGGCATGGGGATCGACAAGCGGAACGTGCGGGCGATCCTGCACCTCGGCGTGCCGGACTCGATCGAGGCCTACGTCCAGGAAGCCGGCCGCGCCGGCCGGGACGGCGAGCCCGCCCTCGCGATCGCCGCTATCGTCCTGCGGCCCGACGTCCAGCAGCGCGCCCATCTCCTGCGGTTGAGCGAGGTCGATGAGGAGTGGGCCCGGGCGAAGCTCGAGACCGCCCGCACCGTCGCTCCGGGCACCCCCTGGCACATGGCCGCCTACGCCCTGGAGGAGGAGCGCGCCCGCATCCTCGTCACCCACCTGGCGGAACGCCGCCTCCTCGAACCCCATCATGGCAGGGATCCCTGGCACACGGTGACGCTGACCCGTCCCGTGACGTCCGAGGACGTGGACGCCGTGCTCGAGTCCCTCCGCGGATGGCGCGCGGCCCGTCACGAGAACTTCGAGCGCATGCAGGCCTATCTCACCACGAGCGGATGCCGTCGCCGGGCGTTGCTCTCCCACTTCGGCCAGTCCATCGAGATCCACCCCCGCCCGTGCTGCGACACCTGCCACGGGCACTGGTGGTCGTCGCCCACCGGGGCACCTCCCCCGGCCCCTGTCCACATCCCGGAGTCCGAGCGGGGTCAGTTCTGCCCCAAGCACGGGACGCTCCTTGTTCCGACCGCGGGCGGCCCTCCGCACTGCCGCGTCTGCCACCGCGAGGCGGCCGGGGGATAGGGGCGTGCCGGCGCGACCCCGGGGCAGCACGCGTCGCCGGGAGGGGGAGCACGTCTACCCCTCGAAGCCGGAGCCCGCCACGGTCTACGAGGGGAGGCTCTTCCACCGCGGGCGCCTCGTCGAGGCGGAGATGGGCGTGGATGACGACGGGAAGATCGTCGCGGTGGCGAAGCAGCTCCGCGGCGGTCGCCGCATCCATCTCGGTGAGTCGATATTGCTCCCCTCCTCCATCGACCTGCACGTCCACTTCCGCGACCCCGGACCGCCGGGAGAGGTCGAGGACCTCGCCTCCGGGACGGTGCAGGCCGCCCTGGGCGGGATCGGCGCGGTCGTCGACATGCCGAACACCATACCTCCCTTGACCACGGTGGAGCGCCTCGAGGAGAAGGGGGACCGGATCGCCTCCCGCGCGTGGGTGGACGTCCTCCCCTACGCCGCGCTCATCCCGGGCGTGGATGTCCCGGGCCTGGCCCGGGTCGCCGCCGGGTTCAAGCTCTTCATGGGCCCGACGACGGGGGACCTCGTCACCCCGGCCGATGAGGAGCGCCGCGCGCTCCTCGAGTCGGTGGCCCGCACCGGGCTCCCGGTCCATGTCCACGCGGAGGACGCGGCGCTCTTCGGCCACGGCCATCCCCCGCAGGACACCGACACGTGGGACCAGGCCCGTCCGATGTCCTCCGAGCTCTCGGCGATCCGGTCGCTCCGGGACCATCCGCGGTCGCTCCGTCTCCACATCTGCCACGCGACCTCCCCCGAGGCGGTGGTCGCGGCCCGCGAGATCGGGGCCAGCACCGAGGCCACGCCCCACCACCTCCTCCTCGCCGCCTCCCAGTTCGGGAACACCCAGCAGAAGGTGAACCCCCCGCTCCGCCCCGAGCGGGTGCGCCAGGCGCTCTGGGAGGAGTTCCAGAAGGGGCGGGTGCCGATGCTCGCGAGCGACCATGCGCCCCATGCGCTCGCGCGCAAGAGCCTCCCCTTCCCGGACGCACCGTCCGGGCTGCCCGGCGTGGAGGTGATGCTCCCGCTGCTCCTCGAGCAGGTGCGTCGGGGGTCGCTCGAGCTCGCCACCCTCGTGCAGGTGAGCGCCCGGCGGCCCGCCCTCTTTCTGGGCGTTCCGCGGGGGAGCCTCGCCCCGGGGAACGAGGCCGACTTCCTGGTGGTGGACTTCCGGGCCCGGAGGAAGATCGAGGCGAGGTCCCTCCACGCCCCCTGCGGGTGGACCCCGTACGAGGGCCGGGAGGCGGTCTTCCCCCAGGAGCACTATCTCCGGGGAGAACGGATCGTGGAGGGTGGGGAGTTCGTGCCCGGCCGGCGCGCCCGCCGGCTCCTCCCCCGTCCCCCCGGGACCTAAGGGGGCTCCCTAATTCCGCCGGCCGGAGGCTCCACCGGAGCGACGCGTTCGGGCGGCCCGGGTGGTGGCGGAAGGGGAGCGCGGCGCCCGACGGGACGGAGGTAGGCCGGACTTCATCCGGTCGATCGCCTCGACCGGCACGGGGTCTACGCCCGTGGCCGCCGCCTCGAAGAGGCTCGCGTAGTCGCCCGTCCACGTCCCCTCCAAGAGCTCGGTCAGGGGGTCCTTGGCGGTGAGCCGGAGGGGGAGAGGTTCGTTCCCCCGCTGGCGCATCATCTCCGACAAGTAGGAGAGCCGGTCCTCCACGAGGACGTCCTCCGAGGCGCCCGACAGGAGGATCACCCGCTTGGCCGCCGCGTCGGCGGGCGGTATCCGGTCCCAGCCTACGATGGCATTGTGCATCGCCTCGGGCAAGGTGTCGAAGTGGGCCAGGCGCTTCGCGTTCTCCGAGGCCTGGGTCACCCAGCGCCGCCCGACGGGCGCGAGCCGCTCCGGCACGTAGACCCAGAGCTCGCCGGCCCCCCACGCGGTCGCGGCCCGCGAGGCGGGCCCGCCCGGGACCTTGAGCCGCGGTCGGAGCGCCTTGAGCCGCACGACCGTGCGCGCCATCTGCCGCGCCCCGTCGGGGAAGATTGGCAGGAGGATCCCGTAGAGCGCTCCGAAGAGGTAGCCGAGGGCCGCCCGAGGTGGGAGCCCCGACGGGATCCGGACCGAGGGATAACCATGGGTCTCGGCCAGCTCGAGGAGCTTCCCGCCGGAGGTGACCACCACCCGCTCGAGCCCCCGCGCGGAGGTCTCCTCGAAGGCCCGGACGGTCTCCTCGGTGTTCCCCGAGTAGGAGACGAAGATGGCGACGGAGCCCTTCCCCCCCCAAGAGGGGAGGCGGGTCGAGCGGACCGGGACGATCGGGCGCGCGCCGACCTGCGCCGCCAGCGAGGCGAGGAGGTCGCCCGCGATGGCGCTCCCCCCCATCCCCACGGTGACCGCGGCCATCGAGCCTTCCGGGTGGAATCCTACCCTCCGGGCGCGGGACATCCCCTCGACCAGATGGCTCGGGAAGGCGTCGACGAGGCGGGTCATCTCGGCGATCCCATCGATAGGGTCGGTCATGAGCGGTGGTTCCCGGGCACCGGAGCGCGATGCCCGCCGGCCAAGGGCCCCGGAGTATAAATGGGGCGTTGGCAACGGCTCAAGTAGTCGTGCCCCCTCCCCCGCGAGGGAAGCACCATGCCCCTGAGCGTTCGTTACGTCGTGGAGCCCCAGGAACTCACCGCCCACAAGCTCCACGTCCGGATCGAGGTCGCCGGGGTGGAGAAGGCGCGGGAGCAGCTGGACTTCGTGATGCCGGTCTGGAGCCCGGGCTCGTACTCGATCCACGAGAACGCCCGCGCGATCCGCGGGGCCGAGGCCCGGAACGGGACTGGCGACGCCCTCCCCGTCACGAAGGTGAGCAAGAACCGCTGGCGCGTCGTGCCCGGTGGGATCGACCAGATGGTCTTCTCCTACACGGTCTACGGCCACGAGTCCACGAGCCAGGGGCTGGATGTCACCACCGACCACATCCACCTCAACGCGGCCCATGCCCTCTGCTACGTGGACGGCACCCTCACCCAGCCCGTCGAGGTCACGATCCATCCCCCCGACGACTGGAAGGTCTTCACGGAGCTCTCGGAGATCGGGCGGAACCCTCCGCGCTACCGGGCGAAGGACTTCGACGAGCTCGTCGACTCCCCCGTCGAGGTGGGGCGCCCCGCCGAGTTCACGATCCAGCCCGCGGGGGTCCCCCACCGGATCCTCTTCTGCGGGCCGGTCACGGATATCCCGGCCCACCAGGTCCAGGAGGACCTCGCCAAGGTAGTCGAGGCGACCAAGCAGCTCTTCGGTCTCCTGCCCGTGAGCCACTACACCTTCTTCTACCATCTCGCCGAGAAGTGGGACGGCGGGCTCGAGCACGCCACCTCCACGTCGATCGTGATGCCGCACGACATCTTCCGGCCCCGGAAGTCCTACGACGAGTTCCTGGAGGTCTCGAGCCACGAGTACTTCCACCTCTTCAACGTCAAGCGCATCCGCCCGAAGGTCCTGGGTCCCTTCGACTACACCCAGGAGAACTACACGCACCTCCTCTGGCTCATGGAGGGGGGGACGGAGTACTACGGGAACCTCCTCCTGCGACGGTCGGGGCTCAAGACACCGAAGAAGTACCTCGACCTCATCGCGAAGCGGGTGAAGGACCTCCGGGCCATCCCGGGCCGCCTCGCGCAGAGCCTGGAGGAATCGAGCTTCGACTCCTGGATCGATCTCTACAAGCCGTGGGAGCAGAGCCGGAACGCCTCCGTCTCGTACTACCTCAAGGGGGAGCTCGTCACGCTCTGCCTCGACCTCGAGATCCGTGCTCGGAGCGGGAACGCGAAGAGCTTCGACGACGTGATGCGCCACCTCTGGCGGGAATACGGCGCGAAAGGGATCGGGATGGCGGAGAACACCCTGCCGGCCGAGATCGAGCAGGCCACGGGGGTCGACGTCACGGACCTCTTCCGCGACTACGTCAGCGGGAAGGCGGAGCTCGACCTTCCGCGCCACCTCGCCCTCGCCGGCCTCGAGCTCGCCCCCGAGGAGAAGCCGGAGGGCAAGGAGGACGAGGAGGGCCCGAGCGCCTGGCTCGGCGTCGAGACCGAGAACTTTGACGGGTTGCCCCGGATCCGCTCGGTGCTGGACGGCTCGCCGGCCCTCCGGGCCGGGCTCTCCCCCGGGGACATCCTGGTGGCCCTCGGCGGGATGCGGCTCCCGGCCGCCAAGATGGGCGACGTGATGAAGCGGTTCGAGCCCGGAGAGGAGGCGACCGTGACCTTCTTCCGCCAGGGGCGCCTCCGCAGCGTCGAGGCGAAGCTCGGGAAGCCGCCGCCCGAGAAATGGGCCTTCAAGCCGAAAGCGAACCCCACGGAGCTGGAGAAGAAGATCCTCGAGAGCTGGCTCCAGTGCTCCTGGGACGACCTCCCGAAGTGATGTCCATGGCACCGCGTTCCTCGGGCAAGGCCCGCCGCGGCAAGGAGGAGGCGGACGAGGCTCCCGTCGTGATAGGACTCACGGGGGCGAGCGGCGCCCCCATCGCGCTCCGCGTGCTGGAGGGGCTCCACGCCGCCCGGGTCCCCGTCGAGCTCATCGCCTCGGAGAGCGGGGCCCTCGTGCTGAAGGAGGAGTGCGGGAAGTCCGTCGAGGACCTCCGTCCCCTCGTCCGGGCCATCCACGGGGAGAAGGACTTCATGTCCCGGGTGGCGAGCGGGTCGACGCCCACGCGCGGCATGGCGATCGTCCCCTGCTCCTCGAACACGCTCGCGAAGATCGCCCACGGCATGGGAGACACCCTCGTGACGCGCGCCGCCCACGTCCACCTCAAGGAGCGCCGTCCCCTGGTCCTCGTCCCGCGGGAGACCCCTCTCTCGATCTTCACCCTCCGCAACATGGCCGCGGTCACCGAGGCCGGGGCGTTCCTCCTCATCGCCTCTCCCCCGTACTACCTCAAGGACCGGTCGTTGGAGGCCCAGGTGGGCTACCTGGCGGGGAAGGTGCTCGACCACCTCGGAGTGACGCACTCCCTCTACCGGGGGTGGAAGGCCGACGAATGATGGACGGGCTCTGGGCCCGGGGCGAGGAGATGACCGTCCATCTCGGGATGGGAGGGGTCGCCCTCCTGCTCGTGATCCTGCTCCTCCTCACGCCCGTCCTCGAGAACACCTCCATGCCGATCGGGGGATCGCTCGTGACGAGCGCCCAGCTCGAGGTGGACACGGGCACGAACGGCTCGCTCCTCTTCTACGTGCTGAGCAACGGGCACGTCCGCTTCACGACCATCTCCGTCGGGGTCAACCTCTCCCTCCCCTCGCAGGACCTCGGCTCCGCGTCGGGCATCCACTGGACCCGGTGGTACAATTGGTCCAACCGCATCACGACGATGTTCACGCTGGCGAACGTGACGCAGTTCGCCGTGAACGTGACAGCGAGCTACTACCAGGCGGGGACCACCTCGCCGGAGTACCTCTCGTGGGGCGTCTACGGGTTCCAGCTCTCGGGCCCGGGAGGGTCGGGCACGCTGACCGCCTACCCGCTCTCCGCCGGGCTCCCCGCGACCTCCTCCCAGACCTGGTCCCTCTCCGCGCTGCCGCAGACGATGGTCCTCGCCGAGAAGACGGTGCCGTCCCCCGGCGGGTGACGCCTCGTCCCTCGGGGAGAAGGGGTCTCGCTCGCCCCGTCAGCCTCATGACCGTTTCCTGTCTCATGGCCCCGTACCCATGTTGAAATGCGGTGGCGGTCGTTCCCGGCGGGAGGGAGTCCTCCAGGCCCACCGGAGGCCCCGTCCCATCTTCCGCACCCCCGGGCGCTCCGCGGGCCGGTCCGGAGTCCCATGAGACCCTCCCGTGCCATCACCTTCTGGAGCCTCGTCATCGCCATCCTGGTGCTCCTCGAGGTCGCCGAGGTCACCCACCTCTTCACCCTCGGGATCGTGGCGGTGCTGAGCGATCCGCTCGCCTTCATCTTCGCCATCTTCCTGATCACGATCCTCGCGCTCGTGGGGGCGCTCTTCGTCGGCATCTACGTGGCCCACCGCATCCTCTCCCCCGGGTCCTTCACCCCCTTCGAGACGGAGATGCTGAAGATGCGGGGGGAGATCCACGACCTGACGAAGAAGGTCGAAACGCTCGTCGAGCAGGAGCAACCCAAGGAGGGGCCGAAGTGAAGATCGCCGTCGTCGACAACGGGGGGCAGTGGACCCATCGCGAGTACCGCGTCCTCCGCGACCTCGGGGTCGAGGCGCGGGTGGTCCCCTACACGACCCCCCTCGCCGAGCTCGACGCGGACGGGCTCGTCCTGAGCGGGGGCGCCCTCAGCATGGAGGGGACCCATCCCACCCTGGGCGAGGAGGGCACGTACCTCGACTCCGCGCAGGTCCCCATCCTGGCGATCTGCGTGGGCCACCACTTCATGGCGGCCCATTTCGGCGGCGAGGTGCGCCGGGCGGCCAGCCCCGAGTTCGGTCGGGTGGCGCTCGAGGTCGACCATTCCGACTCCGGCCTCATGGAGGGGCTCCCTCCCCGGTTCAACGTGTGGGCGTCCCACAACGACGAGGTGGCGGTCCTGCCCCCGGTCTTCCGGGTGCTCGCCCATTCGCCGTCGTGCCAGGTCGAGATGATGGCCCATACCTCCCGTCCCCTCTTCGGCGTCCAGTTCCACCCGGAGGTGGAGCACACGGAGCACGGGGTGCGGATCTTCGAGAACTTCCTCGCCCTCTGCCGGCGCTAGCGGGGACCGATGCCACGGATCCGGAAGACCTCGGGCGGGAAGGAAGAAGCGCTTCTGGCGCGAGCCCGCGAGCTGAAGAAGGACCCCCTTCCCCTCTTGCCCACCCTCGCACCGGGGACGCCGGAGGCCCCCTTCGAGCGCATCCGCCGGGAGCTGCTCGCGGTGCAGGAGTCCGCCGAGGACACCGAGGCGCTGCGCCGGCTCATGACCCGCGGGGAGGACCTCGCCCGCGCCTACGCCGGTCTCCTCTATTTCGCCGAGGAGCGCCCCGACGTGGTGATGGTGGTCGCGCGCTATCCTACCGGCGAGATCCCCTACATGCCCGTGGGCGCCGCGAGCCCGGAGGCGCACATCGCGGTGCAGTACTACAGCGACCCGCGCCGCCTCCTCCTCGGCTACCTGGCGATGACGCGGCCCCGGCTCCTCGGCCCGGGCGGCTTCCACTTCTACGCGACGGAGCGGAAGGTGGTCTGCACGGGCAAGGAGGCCCGTCCTCCCCCGGAGTTCCTGGCCGCGAGCGTGAACCGCCTGCCGTACAAGCTCCAGCGTGTCGACGCGAAGGAGGGGGACCGGCGCGTCTGCTCCCACCTGCAGCGCGGAGAGGCGCAGCCGTACCTGGAGGTGCACTGGGACGCGGCCGAGGCCGTCTACCGGGTCTGCCGCAAGTGCGTGCGCTCCGACACCCACCTCCTCTCCTCCCTGCTCGAGAGCATGGCGGTCCCGGACCCGGAGGGCTCCTTCCAGGTCTCCGCGGACTACAACCTGGACCACCAGCATCCGGGCGCCTGCCCCCTCCGGGCCTCCGGGTCCATCGACGGGGGCGAGGAACGCCGCTACCGACGCGGGCGCATCTCCGACGCGGACCTCCTCGCCGGGTTCGTCAAGGAGGCCGAGACCTCGCTCCTCGCCACGAGGGGGACCGCCTTCGTGGCGGGAGGCCGGTGCTTCGGATCCGACGCGAAGGCCTTCGTGGACAGCCTCTCCCCGACCCCCGCCGAGCGCCGCGCGCTCACGGCGGTCGTGTCCGGGTTCGGGGCCCCCCTGCTCGTTCCTGAGGCCACGTCCGGCAAGGCCGTCGAGGTCCTGTGGAAGGACCACGCGGCCGAGCTGGTGGAGGCGATGGGCATCGACGAGGGAGAGGCGGAGGCCCTCGTCCGCGAGTTCCGCAACTCCCCGGGGAGGGTGAGCGGTCTCCTGGAACGCCTCTATCAGAAGGGGAAGGAGCAGGAGGTGCTCGCCACCCTGCCCACGTACGCGGACATGGTCCCCGAGGCCGCCTTCTGCGTGGACGCGTCCCGGGTCTACCGGACGCAGGGCGCCGGGCCCCTCGAGGCGCGGCTGACGAGCTCCCTGCCCGAGGCGGGCAAGGTGCGGGGGCTCGCGTGGAGCTTCCTCGTGGTCCTCGGTCCCGCGGCCGAGCGGCACCGCTGGCGCTTCAGCGACAAGGAGCGGGAGTTCGGCGAGAGCCTGGTCCCCGCGGCGCGTCTGGTACTCGAGGCCCCGGCGGAGGAGTACGACCGGGCGATGGGCGAGCTCCTGTCCCATGCCGGGGTGACCTCGTGGGGCCGGAGGGTCTCGTGACGCCCGCGCCGGGCCGGTCCCCCCCTCGCCTCGCGAGGGGAAGCCATCTCCGGATCCTGGCCCCGGCCCGGAGCCTGCAACATATCGCGCCCCGCGTCCGTGCAGCGGCCGACGAACGCCTCCGGGGCCTCGGCTTCGCCCTCTCCTTCGGCCACCATGTCGAGGAGAAGGACGAGTTCAACTCCACCTCGGTCGCGCATCGCGTGGCCGACCTCCACGCCGCGTGGGAGGACCCGGCGGTCCAGGGGATGCTGACCGTCATCGGGGGGTACAACTCGAACCAGCTCCTCCGGTCGATCGACTACCGGCTCCTGGAGCGGAACCCGAAGGTCTTCTGCGGGTACAGCGACATCACGGCCCTCCACCTCGCGATCCACGCGAAGACGGGGCACATCACCTACTACGGGCCCCACTACTCGAACTTCGGCGACGTCGAGGGGGCGGACTACTCCGTCGAGTCCTTCCTCCAGACCACGACCACGGCCAACCCCTTCGAGGTGTCCCCCTCCCGCTCGTGGAGCGAGGATGCGTGGTTCCTGCCGGCGCCGGTCCCCCGCCACTTCCCCCCGAACCCCGGGCCGAGGGTGCTCCAGCCGGGGAAGGCCGAGGGGGTGCTCCTCGGGGGAAACCTCTGCACCGTGAACCTCCTCCAGGGGACGGAGTACCTCCCGGACCTCGCCGGTGCCCTCGTCTTCGTCGAAGACGTGGGCGAGGCGGCCACGCCTCCCTACTTCGACCGCAACCTCCAGTCGCTCCTCCACCAGAAGGGGGGCGACCAGATCGCCGGCCTGCTGATCGGGCGGTTCCAGAGCCAGGCGAACATGACGGACTCCCTGCTGGAGAAGATCGTGGCGTCGAAGCCCGAGCTCGAGGGGATCCCCGTTGTCTCGGGCTTCGACTTCGGCCACACCACGCCCATGATGACCCTCCCTATGGGGGGACGGGGGTCCGTGGAGGCTGCCGATACCTCCGTCCGCCTGCGCTGGCTTGACCACTGAGAAGTGGCCTTTCTCAGGGAAACTTGAAATCTTATATGGGGGGTCCATCCATTATCATGGCATGGTGGAGAGGCCCCTTCTCGTCCTGACGACCGCCATCCTTCTGGTGGCCCTGATGACCGTCCCTGCGCCAGCTCTCTCACGGACCGCCCCCACGAACCTCGTCCCACCGACGGCGCACGTTCGCTCGCCGATCTCGAGCGGCTCCCCGAAGGTCCTAACGCCGTCCGTCCCCTCTTCCCCTTCCCCCCACCCGGGAACGGTGGACGCCTACTACCTCGTGCCTGGTGGCTCGTTCTCCGAGGACCCCGGTGTGGACTATGAAACGGTGGGGATGGAACCGATAGTGAACGTCTTCCAGACGCTCATCAGCTACAACGGCTCCCTGGCCGGGCCCTACCCCACGGACTACGTGCCCAACCTCGCGACCTGCGTCCCGGGCTCCAGCCTCTGCACGCAGCTCTACGGGAACACGCTCCAGAGCGGGGACAACTACACGTTCGTGATCAACCCGAACGCGGAGTTCTACAACCCCTCCACGAAGTCCAGCGCGAACGTCTTCCCGATGGACGTGCTGTTCAGCTACGTCCGGACCTGCATGTTCGCGGACTTCCCCTACGGCAACCCCGGCTGGATCCAGTGCCAGTCGCTCCTGCCCTTCGGGAGCAGCTCGTACGACAGCGGCCTCCACTACCCGTACAACAGCACCCCGACCAACATCCTGAACGCCATCCAGATCAACAACACGGCGTTCTGTCCGGTGAGCGCCACCTACGGGTGCGTGACCTTCGACACCCAGTACAGCGGGAACCACTGGCCGGACTTCCTCGAGTTCGTCGCGGACCCCCTGGGCGGCGGCATCATGGACTGCAACTACGCGATGAGCGTGGGCATGTCCTCGGCGATGCCCGGCTTCTCGTGCGGTGCGGCCACGGACCCGACGGGGATCGCCGACACGGCGTGGGACGGAGTCTCCCTCGGCATGGGTTCCGCCGGATCGGACTACTCGGGAACGAGCGGTCAGCCGGTGGCCAACTGGGCCAACACGCTCCGCTGGTCGATGGTGGGAAGCGGACCGTACTACCTCTCCTCGCTCATCCCCGGAACCAGCTACACCGTGATGACCAACCCCGACTGGAAGGGCACGACCTGCTCCTGGTCCGGATGCCTGCCCGCCGCCTTCCCAGTGAATACCGTGAACATGGTTTGGGAGTCGAATGCGAGCGAAGGGGAAGTCGCTCTCGAGAACGGTCAGGCGGACATTGCCACGATCCCCGCCGCGAACTTCTCCAGCGTGCTCCTGCCACTGCTCTCCAGCGGAAAGGCGAACCTCACGACTTCGCAGTCGCTCTCGCTGCTATTCACCAACTTCGACATGGACTTCAGCACCTCGGGTGCCCAGTCCCTCCTGCCGAACGGAACGACCCTCCAGGCTCCGGGGGACCTCTTGCAGGACCTCGCGTTCCGTCAATTCCTGACGCACGCCTACCCCTACGCCACGGTCCAGAGTCAGTACAACACCCTCGACGGCGTCCCGACGTACGACCTCTATGGAGGGGCCATCCCCCAGGGGATGGCCAACTACTACCCGACGAACATCTCCTGGGACGACCAGGACCCCGGTCAGTGGCCGTCGGGATCGCCCGAGAACGCCTCCTACTGGTGGGCCCAGACCCAGTCCGAGCACGGGATTGCGGCCCAGGCGTGCACGGTAGCGAAGCCCTGCGTCTTCCCGCTCGTGTCGATAAACGGGGCCGCGATCCAGGACAAGATCGACTCCGCGTGGGTCTCCGACATCTCGAATCTCTCCGGTGGCGCGGTCGACGCGGTACCGGTGGACATGCCGTTCATCAACCTCGCCATCAACAGCTGGGCCGCACCCGGTCAGAACCCGATGCCGATGTACGAGCTCGGCTGGGTCCCGGACTACCCTGACCCGACGGACTACGTGAACCCGATCTACATGCCGGACAACACGTTCACCTACGGAGACGCGCTCTGCGAGGCTCTCGGGATGTTTACCACCCTGGGATGCGCGTCCTCTACCAACCTGGCGGCGGGGAGCTACGACAACCCGTTGCCGGCCGGCTGGGTCTGGACCAACGACACCGTAACGACCGCAACGCAGGGGACGGCCTATACCTACATGACGGAACTGCTGGCCCAGGCGGCCTTCGACATGAACCTGCCGGAGCGCGCCCTGCTCTACAACGCCGCGGAGCATGTGGCCCAGCAGCTCGGGATCTTCGTCCCAAACCCCGGGCAAGAGGTGGTGGACTGGGTAACGGCGTCGTGGCTGGACACTCCCTCGCTGGATCAGAACCCCCTCGTCGGTGGAGTGGGCGACATGGCCTGGTACACCCTGCGCTACGTTCAATCGGGCACGCCGTCCGGCCCGACCATCTCCGCCTTCGCGGCCTCGTCCTCCGCGGTGGCGGCCGGCCAGACCGTCTATCTGAACGTCACCGCCACCGGAGGGACCGGACCCCTGTCCTACGCGTACACGGGCCTTCCCGCCGCCTGCACGAGCGCGAACACGAGCCATCTCCCGTGCGTGTCCACTTCGCTTGGTGGGCCCTATACGGTCATGGTCACGGTCACGGATTCCGCCCAGCGCGCGGCCGACGCGTTCACGTCCTTCAGCGTGACCCTTCCGGGCGTGGGCCCCACGATCTCCTCCTTCACGGCCTCCCCCTCTTCCGCCCCTCTCGGCGGGAAGGTCTACCTCAATGTCACCGTGTCGGGGGGCACGGGACCCCTCTCCTACGCGTACGCCGGCCTCCCCTCCCCCTGCGCCGGCGCGAACGCGAGCCAGATCATCTGCATCCCGGGTGCCGCCGGAGGTCCGTACACCGTAACCGTGACGGTCTCGGATTCCGCTACCCCCCGTCACACAGCGACCTCCGCGGCCTCGTTCTCCGTCGCGGGGGGGAGCACGCCCACCATCGGCTCCTTCACGGCCTCGCCCGCTTCTATCCCGCTCGGAGGCACCACCTACCTCAACGTATCGGTCTCCGGCGGCATCGGGCCGCTCACGTACTCCTACAACGCGCTTCCGGCCGGATGCACGTCGGCGAACCGTTCCTCGCTCCCGTGCGCCCCGAGCGCCTCCGGCAGCTTCAGCGTGACGGTCACGGTGACGGACTCGAAGGGGAACCACGTCACGAGCGGTCCGGCGACCTTCACGGTGACACCGCTCGCGAGCCCCTCGCTCTCGGGCGTGGCGGTCTCGCCGGGCTCCGCCTCGCTGGACACGGGCGCTTCCACTTCGTTCTCCGCGGCCCTCACCTGCACGGGAGGCACCTGCCCCTCCGGGGCCACCTATGCCTGGTCGGTCTCCCCGGGGTCCGCGGGCTCCCTGAGTTCGTCGGGGGGAGCGAGCGTGTCCTTCACGGCGGGATCTTCCGCGGGCACCGCCACGCTCACCGTCCTGGCCACCCTCCACGGGATATCGAAGACCGCCTCCGCCTCGATCACCATCTCCGCGAAGCTCTCACCCCCGGGAAACCCCGGGCCCTCCGGGAACACGATATACCTCCTGATCGGCGCGCTGGTTGCGGTGGTGGTCGTCGGTGCCGTGGTCGGGGTACTCCTCTGGCGGAGACGGGGCCGGGGCCCCTCCGCCCCCGTGGCCCCACCCCCCGGGACATCCGCCGGACAGTCGGAACCTCCCGCGCTCTTGCCTCCACCCCCTCCTCGATCCTGAAGGGGTCCTCCGGCGTTCCCCGGAGGCGGCCGGGGCACCGGCAGGCTCTTCTAGGGCCCGGCGCTTCGAGGGAACGATGAGCTCCCCCCGCCGCGGCGAGTGGCCACGTCCGGCGGGCTCCCGCCCGCGCGTCCCCCTCCGGGAGGGTGTCGGCCTGGCCCTGGCGCTCCTCCTGCTGACCTCGCCCGGGGCCTTCGCGGCACGGACCGTGCCCGCGGTCGGTTCCCCCGGGTCGGCCCCGGGTTCCGTGCCCTCTCCCGCCACGGTGTCGCGGGCGAACGCGTCACCGATCCCGGGCGCAGACCCGTCGGTCACGCTCGCGCGGGAGAACATGCCCTGGCTCTGCCTGGGATGCGGGCTCTCGAACACGGCCGCGCTCTCCGAGCTCGCCCGGATGTCGGAGAACCAGAGCGCGGTCTCCTACATCCAGTACTTCGTCACCTCGACCGGGGGGTTCTACTGCCAGTGCCCCGACGGCGTGAACGCCAGTGCCCGCGCGCTCCACTTGGAGGCGTACCCGATGATCAACAGCGGGGACACCGCGGGCGCCGACGACCTCGCGCTCCTCCAGCACGAGAACTGGTGGCCCGGCTTCATCCAGGCGGCAGTCGACACGGCAGTGAATGCGAGCTACGCCGGGTACAACGTCGACTTCGAGGGCACCGGGAGCGGCACGCCGCCCGCGAACACGTCCGCGAACTACGCCCACTTCCTCTGGGATTTCGCCAACGCCTCCCACGCCCGGGGCCTCCGGGTCTCGATCGACTATGGTTGGTTCGACCCGGAGCTCTGGGACCCCGCCTACCTCTCCGCGACCTCGGTGGATGTCTTCTACGACATGGACTACTACAACTGGTCGCTCTTCTGGAACCGTCTCGACCTCGATCTCGCGAACTACCCGCTCGACCGCCTCGGGATCGCCCTGAGCGGTGACACGGGGGCAGGGAACACCTGCCCGGGGGACGTCGGCATGGGGGGCTTCGCCCAGCGCCTCCACATCCTCGAGTCCTACAACATCACCCACACCGCCTTCTGGGCCATGGCCGACTGGGCGGTGGGGAACGGGTGCTGGGACTATCCCCCCGGAGTCGGGTCCGTCCTCCATGATTTCCTGTACAATGGCTCCTCGGTCGACAACTGGACCCTCGGCATGGGGAACGCCCCGAACGGGTGGGCGTTCTGTCCGGAGGGCGTCGCCGTGAACGGCTCTCCTCCCGCGGTGACCTGCCCCTCGGGCTCCTCGGCCGGGACGAACGTCACGCTCTACACCGCGAACGATACGGGGTCGGTCGGCCCCGTGACCATCGAAGGGAACGAGACGGCGACCCGCGTGTGGTCCTCGCCGCTCGACGAGGTCCAGCTCCGCCTCTGGGAGTACCGCGACGACCGCTACGTCGCGGTGACCGTGCAGGGGCTCTCGTGCGGGACCGGCACGGTGGTGACCTCCCAGACCGTCCCCGGAGGGACCTCGTGGTACCAGGGGACGCTCGACCTCCGCTTCCCCCCAGGTCAGGTCTGCGGGCTCCGGCTCGAGATGGCCTCCTCCGAGCCCGGGTCGGAGACCGGCGCGAACGACTGGTTCGTGGACTTCGGGATATCGATCCCTCCCCCGCTCGCCGTGAACGTCACCGCCTCGGCCCTGAGCGGACCCGCTCCCCTCTCCGTCCAGTTCCACTCGGCCGTCTCGGGCGGGACGCCGAACTACACCTATGCGTGGTCCTTCGGGGACCAGAACACCAGCACGGGGCCCGACCCGGCGCACGTGTTCGAGCGGCCGGGGCAGTACGCGGTGAGCCTATCGGTCACGGACGCCCTCGGCGAGGTCCGCAACGCCTCCCTCCTCGTGGACGCTTCCGTGCCGCCCCCGCTCATCGTGAACATGACCGTGGCCCCGACCGTCGGCATCGCCCCGCTCCGGCTTTCGTGCGCCGCCGACGCGCACGGAGGGCATGGCGGTCCGTACCTCTTTACCTGGTCCTTCGGCAACGCCTCGAACGGGACCTCCTCCTTCGCCAACCTCACGCTGGCGCAACCGGGCAACTACACGATCAACGTCACGGTGCAGGACGCGATGGGGGACGTGGCTCACTCCGTTTCGCAGAACGTCGTGGTGCTCCCGGCGCTGGTGCTCGATCTCCACGCGTCCCGGACGACGCTGACGACGGGCTCTCCCCTTCTCGTGTGGGGGAATGCCTCGGGGGGCCTCGCCCCCTACTCGTTCGTATGGTCCGGGTTTCCGCCGGGGTGCGCGTCCTCGAACCAGAGCCCGCTCTCGTGCAACCCCGATCGGGCGGGGAACTACACCATCACCCTCTTCGTGACGGACCACCTGTCACCGAGCGAGCATGCCCAGCGCTCCGTCCAGATCACGGTGGTATCGCCTCCCTGCTCGTCGTGCAACTCCACCGGCCTCTGGGGCGGGGCGTCCTCCTGGGGGCTCCTGGTGCTGGTGCTGGGCATCGTCCTCGTCGCCCTCGTCGTGGTGGTCGTCTGGAGACGTTCCCGGCGGCGACCCGAGGAGCCGAGGCCGGATCCTCGCGCGTAAGGGGCGCCTCCCAGTGGATCGTGGGTGCCGCTTGGATCGTCCGCCGGGCCTCGCCCCAGCCTCCCCAGTGGTGAAGCCGGAGGCCCTCGCCTCCCGACACGGAGAAGGGCAACCCGATCAGCGGCCCGATCGCCGCTGCTGTTTCTTCGGCTCCCGGTCGAGGCGGGCCCCAGCGCCGGCCGCGACCAAGGCCACGACGACGATGCCGATGGCGAGGAAGGCGAGCCACCACGCCGGCCCTCCCTCCTGCTGCTGGTAGGTCGGGGAGGTGCCGGTGATGGAGAGCACGGCGACGGGCGAGGTGGTGTTGAATCCGGTCGCGTCCGTCACGGTGACCGAGATGTCGAAGGTGCCCGCCAGGGATGGGGTGCAGCGGAAGCTCGAGGCATGGGAGGAGCATCCCCGCGGCAACCCCGCCCAGACGTAGGTGTTGTTGCCGGCGCCCCCTGTCACGACGACTCCGATCGTGGTCGAGCCACCCAGGGGGAACGCGGCGGGGGAGAACGTCGGGGTGCCCGCCACCGGGTCGGGGTCCACTTGGAGCGGGCCCGAGGTCGAGGATGCGGTCCCGCCGTTCGTGTCCGTCACGGTGAGCGTCGCGGTGAAGTTCCCGGCGACCGAGGCCGTGCAGTTTCCCCCGGGGCCCACGGGCGCGCACACCATCCCGCCCGGGGAGGCCGCGAGCTGGTAGACCGGGCTCCCCGAACCCCCGCTGAGGAGCGAGGAGTAGAAGGCGACCGTTTCCCCCACGTCTACCAGGGATCGGGAATAGGTCAGGGGCCCAAGGGAGGGCAGCGGGAAGACGGAGAAGGGGGCGGAGACGTTGGAGGACGAGACCCCCCGGCTGTCCGTGACCGTGACCACGACCGTGTAGCTCCCCGGGGTGCTGGGCTGGCAGGTGAGCGAGGGGCTCGTGCCTGGCGCGCATCCCAGCAGGGACGAGGACACGCTCCAGGCATAGGAGTAGGGCAGTGTTCCACGCACTCCCGAGGCGGTGAAGAGCACGGACTGGCCCACGTCGACCGACGTCCGGTTGGCGATGGGAGCCACGGCCCGGGGGTCCAGGGCGACGGTCAGGAGCACGGAACCGTTGCGGGTGGTGAACCCGTTCGAGTCGGTGATCCCCACCGAGACGGTGTAGTTCCCCGCCATCTGGGCGGGGCAGGGCCCGATCGTGGCACTGTCCGAGGAGACGCAGCCGGGGGGAAGTCCGCTCCACGTGAGCACGTCGGAGCCGCTGCCCACGGCCAGCACCCGCGCCGAGAAGTTCACGTCCTGGCCCACGTCTACCCGGGTGGGAGATACCGAGGGCACGGTCGTCGCGGGGTCCGCGTCGACGGTGTAGGGCGCACTGGTGACGTCGGGCGAGGCGGCGCCCGTGGGGTCGGTCATGTTCACGACGACGGTGTAGCCCGTCCCCGACGCCGTGGGGGTGCAGTTCAGCGAGTTCCCCGTGGACGGGGCGCATCCGAGGCCGCCCGCGGGCGTCCAGGCATAGGTCTCCGAGGGGTTCGATCCGGCCAGGGGGTGTGCCGTGAACGTCACGGACTGCCCGACATCCGCCGACGCCGGGGTCACGCCGAGGCTCGCCACGACCGGGGTGGGATAGACCTCGAGCGTCGTCGAGTTGCCCATCGTGTACCCCGTCCCGTCCGAGATGCGCACACCGACCCGGAAGCTCCCGGTCGCAGCCGGGCTGCACGTGATCGAGCTCGCGTTCGCCGAGGCGCATCCGCCCGGCAGGCCGGAGTAGGCGTAGGAGTAGGGGGACTCCCCGCCCGAGGCCGAGGTCGAGAGGAGCGAGGTCTGTCCCAGGTCGATCACGCCGGGAACGGCGGACAGGGAGGTGATCGACAGGGGGGCCACGTAGCTCCACATGTCGGTGAGCGGGGCGGCGAGGGAGTATCCGGCACCGAGGAGGATACGGCCCTCCGCCGGGTCGAAGGCGAGGATCGGGGCCCTCCGTGCCGGCGGGGCCGGCGTGGCCGTGACCTCGGACCAGAGTCCCCCCCGGTACGTCCACGTGGCGTTCGTGGGCCCGAAGACGGAGCACGACGGTGGATCGAGGCAGGCCTGGCCGGCCGTGATGAGGACGGCGCCGTCCGCCGCATCGTACGCCGCTCCGGCCGAGAAGGTCACAGGAGGCATGGCCGTGGAGAGCGAGGTCAGGTTCGTCCATCCTCCGGCGCGGTACTCCCACGTGTCGTTGAGGGCGTAGGTCGGGCTGCAGGCGGCGTTCGCGCACCCGTAGCCTCCGAAGAGGAGCAGGTAGCCGTCGGCGTCGTCGTACACCAGGGCCTGCTCGTAGCGCCCGTTGGGTACCGGAGAGGCGGGGGCGAGGAGGGTCCAGGCACCCTCGGAATACCGCCAGGTGTCGTTGTAGTAGGTCCCCCCGTCGAAGCCTCCGAAGAGGAGCACCGAGCCTCCCTCCGGGTCGTAGGCCATCCCGGCCCCCTCGGTCGGATCGGGGCAGGCTCCCGTGATTGTGTCGGTCGGAGGATCGAGCCAGCAGGTCGTATTGGTGTCGGCCGCCTCCCGTTGCGTCCAGTTGCCCCCGCGGAAGGACCAGGTGTCTCCCAGGTAGTTCCCCGCGAGGAAGCCCCCGAACAGGAGGAGGTAGCCGTCGTGGGAGTCGAAGGTCATCGATGCGAATTCCCGCGCCACCGGGCAGGACACGATGGTGGTGGTGTTGACCCCGTTCCGGTAGTCGTAGCAGTACGGGATCGCGGCGAGCGGCCCGTTCACCGGGGCCTCGAGCGTGGTCCAGGTCCCGTTCCGGTAGGTCCAGGTGCTCTGAAGGAAGCCCGAGGAGTCTCCCCCGAACGCCACGAGGTACCCGTCGGCGGGATCGAAGACCGCCGCCGCATCTTGTCCCATCGGCACCGAGATCCCGCTTTCCAGGCTCCATCCCTCGCCGGTCGCCACCTTGAACCCCCAGGGGTCCGCGAGGTAGGAGGGCGACGCTCCCCCCCACAGCAATGAGTATCCGGTGTCAGGGTCGAACGTGAGCGACGCCCCCTGGCGCGCGGCGGGGGAGGACGCCCGAGTCACATTCGTCCAGGCGCCCGCCCGGTACTCCCACGTATCGCCCAAGGGATTCGCGCCGAACCCGCCGAAGAGAACGATACTGCCTACCGTCTCGTCGAAGGTCATGGCGGCCGAGGAGCGCGGAGAAGGCGAGACCGTGGTGGTGACAGGGGACCATGTGCCTCCCTGGAACTCCCAGGTATCCTCGACCGGGCCGGCGGTGGTGAGCCCTCCGAAGAGGAGGAGGTAACCGTCCGAAGGATCGTAGGCCATCGACGCATGGGACCGCCAGGGGGGGCTCTGGGCCGGGGCGAGCTCCGACCAGTTCCCGTCCCGGAAGGTCCAGGTGTCGCCAAAGTTCGCGGTGGCGTTCTCCCCGCCGTAGAGGACAAGCCCTCCCACCGCGGGATCGAAGGCGAGGGAGGCTCCTTCGCGGGCCGAGGGACAGGGGGCGAGGGAGGAGGTGTTCACTCCTCCGACGTACGCGTCGCAGGCCACTCCCCCGGACGCCGGTCCCTGCGCAGGGGCCCAGAGCTCCGTCCACGCCCCGTCCCGGAACGCCCAGGTGTCCCCGAGCATCGCGCCGTTGAGACCCCCGAAAAGGACCGTGTACCCGTCCGCGGGATCATAGGCCATGGAGGCCTCCGTGCGGGCGACCGGGGCGTTCGTCACGGCGGGGGCGGACCAGACCCGGCCCGACAGTTCCCACGTGTCTCCCAGGACGGTCCCATCGTTCCCCCCGAAGAGGAGCACCTTGCCGTCCGTCGCATCGAAGGCCATCGAGGCATAGTTGCGGGGCATCGGGCCCGCCGTGAGATTGAGAGGACCCCACCCGCTGGGTAGCAGGTTGGCATTGGTCTGCGGGAGGGTGGGTGCCACGTTGGCGGTGGGGGTCGACACCATCCCCGGCGCGGGGACCGTAGGTCCCTCCGGTCCCGAGCGGGTCGGAGGTAGGGGGCCCGACGTTGGGGCCGGGCCCTTCACCGTCGGGCTCTGGTGCGGCAACGAGGGCTTCGCGGTCTGGTTCCCGAGCGCCCGGTCAACATGGGTGACTCCCCGTAGGGTCTCCGATGGAGTGGAATGGGAAGGGGCGACGGCCGTCGAGGGCGAAGCCAGGAGGAGGATCAACCCGAAGACGAGCCCGGTGGTCCCCCAACCCCGAAAGCCGCTGGGCATCCAACTCCTATCAGGGCCGAGGACCCTATCAAGGCGCTGGGTCCGCGTTCCCCTGTCTCCCAGCGTGGTCGCGGCCACGAAGCCTCGGCGAGAAACGCCGGATTCGGGAGAGGAAAGATATACTGTCGCGGGGACGATTTCGGGAGAGGGTCGATATACCTTCTCGCGATGCTATGATACGACAAGACAGGGGGAGGGGGAGGACGAATGGCGGTTGCGTGGGTTTCGATCGAGCAGGGCCAGCCAATGCGCAACCGCCTCGCCCAATTGTGCCGGGGTTATCTCGTTCTCTCGGATCGCGATCCAACGCACGCCGAGGGGTATCTCCAGGTGTTCCTCCGCGAGCTCGCCAAGGATGAGGACTCCGCACCGGAGGCCGCTTCCTCCGCCGGGGGTCTGGACCGGGGGCACTTCCGACGCCGACCGCCCGCCCCGGGGTTCGAGGGTCCGGGAGTGGGCCTCGCAGTGGGACCGGGTCCTAGCGTGCGGCCGTTCGTTTCAAGGGACTGAGCCTCCGGGGTACGCCCGCTGAGCGGGTCTCCTTCGTTTTGGGTTAGTCTCGCCGTTGCCAAGATTGCTCGGATGTCGGTTCCGCGGTGTACTCCCCCGGGCGGGCGTCTTCCGTCTCTGCTCAGAACGTCGAGGGTTACGCCCTGTCCGGGGTACGGAAGTGGATCACGGCCAGCAGGGCCACGCAGATCACGAGTCCCACGATCGAGATCAGGAGGGCCCAGCCGACCGCGACCACGAACTCCGTATTGCTGCCGAGGCCCACGCCCCGGGTGGCCATCGTGAGGAGCGTGGCTACCACGATCACTATGAAGAGGATCACGACCCGACTGAGCTGCCGATGCTTCCAGTTCGTCTCGTAGGTTCCGGGCGGGTACGCTCTCGGATCTTCCACCTCTGGGATCTCGTCAGGATGGGCTTCGAAGTGGTGAAAGGAGTCCAGGTCACCGGGGCGGAGCATCAGTAAGGATGATCGTCGCGGGGGCGTATCAGGTTGGCCATCCCCTTGGCCAACATCGCAGCGACTTGGTCGAACACCGAGAGACGACCCCCTCGAAGCATGGGCCGATCTTTCCGGTCACTTGGCGGTCCGCCGCTCCGTGGGCGACGCGTGCCGGGCTACAGGCTCCTAAGGTCCCGAGCTTCCCGTGACGCCGGAAGGTTTCTCGCGTGGCGACACCTTCCATCGCTCGAGGGCGTCCTGTTCGAGGAAATGGAGGGAGGGCCCAGGCAGGATGAGCGAGTGGAGCGGCTCCCCGAACTCGAGCGACTCGAGCTCGGCCCGCGGACCGGCCCAGGCCCGGGCGCCGGGGGTCCCCACGCGGGCGACCACGCACCAGAGGCTTTCCGGCCCCGCCACCCCGCCGTGGAAGCGCCCTTCGAGCTCCCCGAGATGGCGGAGCGCGACGTCCGCGGTGAGGTAGCGGCCCCGGCCGGCATCGATGTCGAGGAGGACGAGGGAGTGGAGCCCGGCCCGCACGTTCGCGGCCAGCGCTTCGTAGGGCGAGGTCGGCTGGTAGCCCTCGGTGTCGGGATGAGGGAGCGACACCACGCGTCCGAAGCGGTAGAGGGAGAGTCCGGCGAAGCTCGCCGCCGCGGTCAGGATGCTCGCGTTGTGGAGGATCCGCCACGGGTACCCCCGCTTCTCGGCGCTCAGCCGCAGCGAGAGGTGGGTCGTGGCCGCGAAGGGCTCGCCGACCACGAGGAGCGCTACCACGTCGCCGCGGTCCAGGGCGTCCAGCACCGGCCGCTCGCTCTCGAGCTCCTCGCGCGTGAGCTCCCGGACCTTCTTCCCGATGAGCCGTTCGAGCCGCTCGAGGGAACCGGGGGCCAGCCGGCTGGTGTACTGCTCGGCGACCACGAGGTCCGCCGCCCGGAGGGCGTCCACAGCACGGAGGGTCAGGTCCTGCTCGTCCCCGAGGCCCATCCCGACGAAGAGGAGCTCCCCCACGCGCCCTTCCTCACCCCTTGAGGATCACGGTCGGGCAGGGGGCCTGCGAGAAGAACTCCTCGATGAAGGGGCGACCGAGGAAGGGGGTCTCCCCCACCCCACGGTCCTCCCCGAGGAGGCAGAGGCCGTACCCTTCGCGCCGGAGCACTTCGAGGATCGTCTGGGGGAGGGCGCCGCGCCGCCGGAAGAGCCCGCGCGGGAAGAGGACGGTCTTGAGCCGCAGGGGGGTCCCGTGCGACGGGTCGCGGACCTGGTGGTCCGCGTCCTCCCCGACCGCCGTCCCTCTCCCCTCGACCAGGTGCACCGTGACGATCGGCGCCCCGCCCATCTGCGTGGAGACCGCCTCCGCCGCGGTCATCACCTTGCGGGGGGGGTGCACGGTGAACGTCGGGACGAGCACCCGTCCCACGTGGTCCATGCTGAGGGCCAGCGCATTGACGATGAGCACGTCGCACGCCGCATGGTGGAGGATGGCGGTCGAAGTGTGCCCGAGGAAGGGGAGGTGCTGCCGGCGCTTGCCCTTGCCGCTCAGCGTCATCAGGATCGCGTCCGCCTTCTCGCTCTCGGCCCGCTCGAGGATCTCGACCGCCACGTCGGGGGCGACCTTGACCTCCGGCGTGACGGTGACGTCCAGGGCCGCGCCCGCCTCGTGGGCGGGGATGACCAGGCGGAGCGAGGAGCGCCACCCCTTGGCCGTCTCGGGCATGGACCTCGCGGTGATGACGTGGAGCACGAGGATCTCCCCCTTCGGCTCGAGCAGGTAGGAGGCGAGGCGGACGAGGGGCGCCACGTCCGGCGGCTCGACGACCGGCACCAGGATCTTCCGGTACATGCTAGGGCCCCCGGTGCTCCTGCTGGAGCAGGGCGATGTCGAGCTGGATGATGTTCACGAAGGCGGGCCCGATCCAGCCCACGTCCCGGGTCGACTCGAAATGGTCGACCAGCGACAGGACGATGGCCTCGGAGAGACCGGAGAAGTGGGCGACGCGCGGGACCTGGACCAGGGCCGCCTCCGGGGTGAGGTCCGGGTCGAGCCCGCTCTGGGACTGGGTCACGAGGTCGATGGGGATGGTCGCCGTGACATTGTAGACCCCGTACTGCTCCATGAAGTACACCGTCTGGTTGTAGAGGGTGGGGTCCGTGGGCCCGTAGGGGGACTCGGAGCCCGCCCCCGTCCCGTTCTGCGTGAAGGGAATGTAATCGGTCAACGCCGGGCGGGTCCAAAGGAGGGCCCGGTAGGGGCAGGAGGCGAGGGCCGACTGGTTCTCGTACGCGCAGGTGATGTTCTGCCCCAGGAGCGACGAGGCGATCGCGGTGCCGTTCGCATCCCGCACGAGGCTCCCGTTGGCGGATCCCGGGACCACCTCCTGGGCGATCCACGAGATCGCCGCCGGATAGGCGAGCCCCGTCACGAGAGTGAGGACCGCGAGGAAGGTCAGGGCGGGCCGGATGTGTCGGTAGAGGGCCCAATCCGACATCATAGGACGCCCATCACCCCCCGGACAGCTTCCACGAGGCTAATAAAGGCGGGGTTCGACATGAGATATTGCAGGCCAAGGTAGATGAGCTTGATGCCCACGAACGCGCTCACGAGCCCCCCGATCCCGTAGATCATCAGGTTGCGCCGGAGGAGCTCCACGGCGGTGGCGGGGTGGAAGGAGACCCCGGTGATGGCGAGGGGGATGAGGAGCGGGATGGCGATCGCGTTGAAGAGGAGCGTGGCCAGCACGGCGAGCCCCGGGTTGGTGAGCCCCATGATGTTCAGCGCGGCGATCCCGGAGAACCCGACGAAGATGGCGGGGATGATCGCGAAGTACTTCGCCACGTCGTTCGTGATGGAGAACGTCGTGAGCGCCCCCCGGGTGATCAGGAGCTGCTTCCCGATGGACACGATCTCGATGAGCTTGGTCGGGTCGCTGTCGAGGTCGACCATGTTGGCGGCCTCCTTGGCCGCCGAGGTCCCGCTGTTCATGGCGAGCCCCACGTCGGCGCGCGCGAGGGCGGGGGCGTCGTTGGTGCCGTCACCGGACATGGCCACGAGATGCCCGTAGTGCTTCTCGTTCTGGATGATCGAGAGCTTCGTCTCCGGCTTCGCCTCGGCGACGAAGTCGTTCACCCCGCTCTCCTGGGCGATCGCGGCCGCCGTGATCTTGTTGTCGCCGGTGCACATCACCGTGCGGATGCCCATGAGGCGGAGCTCCCGGATACGGTCCCGGATGCCCGGCTTGATGACGTCCTTGAGCACCACCATCCCGACCACCTTCCGGTTCACCGCCACGACGAGCGGCGTCATCCCCTGGCGCGCGGCCTCGCCCACCTGGTTGCGGAGCGAGGGGGGCAGGTAGCCCGCGTAGCCCTCGATCGCGGTGGCCGACCCCTTCATGAACTCCGTCCCGTCGGCGAGCACAATCCCGGACATCTTGCGCTCGGGCGTGAAGGGGACGAACCGGACCTTCTCCCGGTCGACCTTGTCGGGCAGCACCTTCCGGAGGGCGGCGAGCCGGATGATCGAGCGCCCCTCCGGCGTGTCGTCGAGCGCGGAGGAGGTGATGGCCGCCTTGACCAGCTGGGTCATGTCCACGTCGTCCGCCGGGGCGAACTGGACGGCGAGCCGGTTCCCGACGGTGATGGTCCCGGTCTTGTCGAGGATGAGGACGTCCAAGTCCCCCGCGGCCTCGACCGCCCGGCCCGACTTGGCCACCACGTTCGCCTTCCCGACGCGGTTGATCCCCGAGATCCCGATGGCGGAGAGGAGCCCGCCGATGGTGGTGGGCAGGAGGCAGACGGAGAGGGCGATGAGCGTCCCGATGTTGAGGAGGTTGGGGTAGACGAAGCCGAGCAGGTAGCCGAGCGTGATGATCACCACGAGGATGACCGCGCTCAGTGCCGCGAGGAGGATCGTGAGCGCCACCTCGTTGGGGCTCTTCTCCCGGGTGGTCCCCTCGACCAGCTTGATCATGCGGTCGAGGAACCCGGCCCCGGGCTCGGCGGTGATCCGCACCCGGATCACTCCCTGCAGCACCCGGGAGCCCCCGATGACGCTCGTCTTGTCGCCGCCGCTCTCGCGGACGACCGCCTCGGACTCCCCCGTCATCATGGACTCGTCGATGAGCGCTCCCCCTTGGATGACGTCGCCGTCGAGGGGGACGACCTCCCCGGGGTGGACCTCGACCGAGTCGCCCGGGTGGAGGTGGCCCGAGGAGACCCACTGAACGCTGCCGTCGGGGAGGAGCTGGCGTGCCTTGAGGCTCCCGCGGATCTCCCGGAGGCTGTCCGCCTGGGCCTTCGCCTGGGCCTCGGCGATCGCCTCGGCGATGTTCGCGAACCAGATGGTGGCGAAGAGGATCAGCGTGATCGCGAGGTAGTAGAGCGAGTCGTGGTCCGCCCCCTCGATGTCCGGGAAGAGCTCCGGCACGAAGGTCAGCGCGAGCATGAAGAAGAAGAACACGTAGACCACGAACATGATCGGGTTCCGGACCTGTTCCCGCGGGTGGAACTTGCGGAGCGAGGAGGCGATCGCGTGCGCCCAGCTCGTGTGCGGGCGTCGCCGCACGCTCACCTTGGCGCCGTAGCTGGAGGAGGGGGTGCCCTGCATGCGCCTAGCCTCCCATCGCCCCTTGCGAGAAGGGGCCCATCACGAGGACGGGCAGGAAGAGAAGGCCCGTCACGACCGTCATGAAGAGGATGAGGTAGATGGTGAACGTGGCCGAGTCCGTCTTCAGGGTCCCCGGTCCGGGGGGGAGCTGGTCCTCCCCCGCGAGGGAGCCTCCGATCCCCAGCATCGCGAGGATCGGCAGGAAGCGACCCACGAGCATGATGATCGTCCCGGTGAGGTTGAAGAACAGGGTGTTGTCGGCGATCGGCCCCATCGCGCTACCGTTGTTCGCGGACTCGCTCGTGAACTCGTAGAGCACCACGGTGAACGAGTGGGGCCCCGTCCCGGCCGAGAGGGTGGCGAACCCGAAGACGTAGGCCACCGCGAGCGGGATGAGCACCATGAAGGGATGGGAGAGGATCGTGACGGCCGCCCACCGCATCTGGTCCCGCCCGATCTTCTTCCCGAGGTACTCGGGCGTGCGGCCCACCATGAGGCCGCCGACAAAGATGGCCAGGATCACGTTGATGAGCAGGACCCCGAACCCAGTCCCCACACCGCCCGGCGCGTCCTGCAGGAACATCCCCCAGAAGAGAACGATCTGGGCGCCGGGGGTGAGGGCCCCGATCGACATCGACGTGGCGCCCACGTTGTCGTAGACGCTCGTCACCTGGAAGAGGGCGCTCTCCGGAAGGGTGAAGCGGTCCTCCACCCCGTTGAGGTATCCGCCCCCCTGGCCCACGCCCGTCCCCGCGAGGAAGGGGTTCGACGACTCGAAGTAGAGGAAGAGCAGGAGCGCGACGAGGAAGAGGACCAGGACGGTGGCGAAGAGCGGACGGGCCTCCTCCTTCCGGCGCACCATCTGGGCGAACATGAAGGGGGCGCCGAAGGGGATGGCCATCATGAGCAGGATCGCGAGGAAGTTGGTCACCGCCGAGGGGTTCTGGAAGGGGTGCGCCATGTTGGCGCTGAAGTAGCCTCCCCCGTTCGACCCGAGGAGCTCGATCCCGTTCCAGCTGCCCACCGGACCGAGCGGGACGATCTGGGGGGCTCCCCCGGTCAGCGGGGTGATCACCGCGCTCTGCGCCAGGGTCTGGGGCACGCCCAGGAACACGAAGATCAGGGCGGCGAGGAAGGCAAGGGGGAGGAAGACCCGGGTGATGGCCTTCACGACGTCCGCCCAGAAGTTGCCGATCCGCCCGTTCCGGCGGATGAACCCCCGCGTGAAGGCCACCACGACGACGAGGCCGATGGACGCCGAGAGGAACATGAGCATCTGGAGCCCGAGCAGGGCCGCGAAGAGGGAGACCTGGGACTCGGGGGTGTAGTGCTGGAAGTCCGTGTTCGTGGCGAACGAGGTGGCCGTGTGGAGCGCGAGGTCCCAGCTCATCCCCGGGGCCCGGAGGGCGTTCCAGGGCAGGCTCCCCTGGTCCATGAGCAGGAAGAAGACGAAGGCGATGGCGGCCCCGTTGAGGAGGAGCAGGGCCGCGGCGTACTCCCTCCAGCGCATGTCGTGGTACTGGTTGACCCCCAGGATCCCGAAGATCCAGCGCTCCACGGGCGTCATGACCGAGTCGAGGAGGGTGGGCCGGCTGAGGAAGACGCGGGCGAGGTAGTCGCCCAAGGAACGGGCCAGCACGAGCCCGATGACCACCGTGGCGAGGATCTCCGGGGTCTCGGCGGCGACGCTCAGCACGGCCGCCCCTCAGAACCGTTCCGGGTGCACGATGGCATAGATCAGGTAGGCCACGATGACCCCGGTCAGCACGGTGAAGACGACCAGGCCCAAGTGGTTCCACAACACGTCGAGCGGATTCATGATGGATTCGTCAGATTCCTCCGAAGGAGCGCTCGGAGGTTTTAATCCCTCCGTGGCCCCCCTCCGCTCGAAGAAGCTCCGGCTTCGGCCGCTCCGCGACACGGGGGGCCGCGAGGTATCCTTTCCTTCCGGGGCCGGCCTCTCGGCCTCCGCCTTCCCTTTTCCCAACGAGGAGATGGCCGAGGGGCCGGTTAGATTTCTCGCCTTGGAAAGCGGCCAAAGCTCAAATGGGCTCGACGTGGAGCCGCCCCCACAGGGTAGGTCAGATGTGGTCATTCGATGCAACGGACACGTTGTTCATGGTGTTCTCTACCGTGCTCGTGATGTTCATGACGCCGGGCCTGGCGCTCTTCTACGGGGGCCTGGTGGGAGAGAAGGACGAGGTCGCGATCATGATGCAGAGCTTCGTCGCCCTCGGGGTGTCCACCCTCCTGTGGGTGGTGGTCGGCTATTCCCTGGTCTTCAGCGGGAACGTGGACGGGGTCATCGGGAACCTGAACCAGGCCTTCCTGCTGAACGCCTCGTCCAACACCCCTTCCCCCGTGAGCTCGAGCATCCCGCTCTACGTGTTCTTCGCCTACCAGATGATGGTGGTCATCATCACGCCCCCCCTCATTACCGGGGCGTTCACCAACCGGGTCCGGTTCGGGCCCTACCTCCTGTTCCTGGTCCTCTGGCAGCTCTTCGTCTACTTCCCGATCGCCCACATGGTCTGGGGCGGGGGTCTCCTTCAGAGCTGGGGCGTCCTGGACTTCGGAGGGGGTCTCGTCGTGCACACCCTCGCGGGGATGAGCGCGCTGGCCAGCGTGGCCTACCTGGGGAGCCGCTACGTGTTCGACAAGCCCCACAACCTGCACATGGTCGCCATAGGAATGGCGATCCTGTGGTTCGGATGGTTCGGGTTCAACGCGGGGAACGCGGACGGGATGAATGCCATCGCCGTCCTCGCTTTCTTGAACACCGCCCTGGCCGGAGGCGTCGCGAGCGTCGTCTGGATGCTGATGGACTGGGGATTCGAAGGGAAGCCGAAGCTCGTGGGGTTCCTCACGGGTGGGCTCGCGGGACTCGTGGTCGTCACGCCTGCGGCGGGCTACGTTGCGCCCTCGGCGGCCGTCATTCTCGGCATGGCGGCAGGGATCGTCTGCTACCTGGCGATCCGTTTCAAGAACTCCCGCCACTGGGATGACGCGCTGGACGTCTGGGGGGTGCACGGGATCGGAGGAATGCTCGGGGTCATCCTTCTGGGCGTCCTGGCGACCACGGCGGTCAACCCACAAGGTGCGAACGGTCTGCTTGCCGGGGGATCGTCGTTCTTCGCCAAGGAAGTGATGGCCACCGTCTTTGTGGCGGTCTTCGCGTTCGTCGCCACCTACATCATCCTCTTTGTGATCGGGAAGACGACAGACCTGCGGACTACCAAGGAGGTGCAGATCTCCGGGCTCGACCTCGCACTCCACGGTGAAGCGGCCTACGGGGAGCTTCCTCACTAGCGTGGCGAGAGGGTCGAGCAAGTCGCCCTTGCTTCGCCGGAGCCCCCACAACTCAGGGCGCGCCTCCCGCCCGGAGGCAATTCGAGAGCACCGAGCAGGGTGTTGTCCGGGAATCAAACCGGAAGCCTAACCGCATGCCTGAAGTGGGGCCGGACTCGGACATGGCCGAATCAGAGCCCGGATCGGGGGATGTGCAGTCATGCCGACCTGTCGTGGAACTAGGGAATGACCCGTCTTGCGTCACTCTCTGGACTGAGTGGGACCATTTCTCCTGTCCCCCCTCCGTGTTCGGAAAGAGGGGCTGCCCATGGAGCTAGAGCCTGCTCGGGCAGCGAGGAGACACCGTTTCCCGTCTTGGTAGCTGGCTCTCCCCCGACAGACGCACTCGCGAGCCTTATTAGTCATATCGACTAATAACATCCGATGGGGATTGCCGTGGACCCGGGTCTTGCCGTGTTGTTCGGATCCGAAGACCGGGTAAGGACGCTGGCCGCCCTAGCCAACGCAGACGCCCCCCTCACAGCCTACCGGGTCGCCACCATAGTGGGGATCAAGCCCGCCAATGTCTATCGCGAACTGAAGCGGCTGATTCAGTTCAACGAGGTGGAAAGGGCTCCCACTTTGGACGGGAAGCCCGGCTGGAGGCTGGTCGATGCCGACGTGACGGCGCTTCTAAGGAAGCGCCTTCGGGTAGTTTGGAGTGAAGATATGTTCCGGGGAAACCGCGACCGCAGCAGGCGAGCGGCCCTCGCCGTTCGGAGAAGTTCACGGGTTCCACTCGACCTGGCATCCTTTAGTCCAGGCCGCCCCCCTTCCGCGGCGGCCGTGCGCCGACGTCTAGACAAGGATCGCGTCCTCGCGAAAGCCGGGGCCCGGACTTCCGTTCGTATGAAGCGGGCGAAGATTTGAACGCGGACGAGTTGGGTCGGATCCTCACCAAAGCGAGGGACGGAGGGGAGAGGAACCTCTGGCTCGGAGCGCTTCTCGCAAGGGAGACCGCGGTCGACGTCGTGATCGTGGGGGGGTCCGCGATCGAGGTCTACACCAGTGGGATGTACGTTTCGGGAGATATCGACATCGTGGGGGATCGGGGATCGATCATCTCAGCTCTGGAACAATGGGGGTTCCACCGGGAGGGGCGACTCTGGTCTCGCCCCGACCTTAGACTTTGGGTGGATCCGGTGGGCCGTGGGTACGCGGGTGATGTCCGAAAGCTCCGGGAGGTGTCGACCCCTTATGGTCCTGTCCGCCTGGCCTCCGTGGAGGACCTCATCGCAAACCGGTTGATCGAGGTGAAGGCTTGGCCTCGGGCGGGCACGGAGATGTTCGACCAAGCGGTCGTCCTCGCAGCGGAGTATGGACCTGACGTTGATTGGAACTACGTCACCGGGGTGGCCCGGCGCGAGGAGGCCGATGACTTGGTCCCGGAGTTGCGCCGCAGAATCGCACGGACCCGATGATTCCTGCGCTCGAGAACGCAGGTAATCGGGAAACAAGCCTGCCATCGTTAGTCGAAGTGGACCGAGCGTCAAGAATTCACCTGGACTGCCCGCCTCCCCGTTAGAGGTAGCTCGGTGGGACTATCCCATGCAGCTTCTTGGCGGGGGACAGCTTGGACTTCAGGGAGAAGGAGAGGGCGTGTCAGCATGGTTAGCACCCCCGCAGCGCTCAGCAGGGTCGCCTGACCTCACTGGGAGTTCATGAGGAACCGCATCCAACGGATCCTCTCTCCCGCATGGTAGGTCCGCCCGCGCCGGAGGACCGCGAAGCCCTCCGCGGCCAGCAGCGCCGGGCCATGCGCGACTCCCCACGGTAAGGGGTGGATCCTCCCCCCGATCCTTCGAAAGAGCACGGTGCTGTCCATCCGGTGGTGGACGGTGACCTCCTCCCCCAGTTCTACGTTCTCGAAGATGCGGAGCTCCTCTCCCACGAGACGCGAGAGCACGTGGAGCCCGTGCTCGTGGAAGACGGTGAGGGCGGAAGTGATCTGTCCCGGGAGGACCACCACCGGTCGTCCCGACACGAGCGCCACGCCCCCCTGCTTCAGCACGTTCACCGTCACCCCCTCGAAGAGCAGGGTCCCCATGCGCTCCAAGACCCTCTTCGTGGCGTCCCTGTTTCCCCTCGATGCGCCACCGATGGTGAAGAGTAGTTCACATCGGGGGATCGCATCGTGGATGGCTCTGCGAACGGTCTCGGGCTCGTCGGCCACCGCGGGGAGCAAAGTCGGACGCGCGAAGTGAAGGAGTGCCCGGACCACCGGTCCGATCGAGTCGGGGGTCCCGCCCTCGCGCGAACCCTTCGCGCCCCTGAGCTCGCTCCCAATGGGGAGGATCGCCACCCGAGGATCGTGGACCCGCGCTTCCGACCGTCCCTCGGCGATGAGGGCGCTGAGATGGTAGGGCGTCACCTGCTGCCCCCGGTCGAGGAGCAGGCTCCCTCGCGCGAGGAACTCCCCCCGGGGAACGACGTCCTGTCCCCGCCGGACCCCGGTGGCGACGTACAGTCGGCCGTCTTCGACCCGGGCGGCTTCGACCCGGACCACCGCGTTGGCGCCCCGAGGGAGCGGGTCTCCGGTGCTGATCGGAACCGCGTGGCCTTTCCTGAGGGCGCTTCCCTTGGGTCCACGGCCGAAGGCCTGTCGTTCCAACAGGTAGGGCTCCGGCGCAGGGCTCCCCCACGCGTTCACCGCGTACCCGTCCATCGCCGAGGAATCCCTCACGGGGAGATTCCTACGAGCCCGCACTTCCCTCGCGGAGTAACGTCCCACGGCTTCCTCGCAGGGAACGGAGCGGACGGGGGCCCGGCGGAGCCGGGCGGCATCGATGCGTCGTCGCGCCTCCTCTAGGGGAACTAGCATGAAGTGCCCCCGCGAGGTGCCCAGAGGGAGACGACATGCCGATGATCATCCAAGTCGTGGGGGCGAGCGGTTCCGGGAAGACGTTCGTGCTCGAGCGGGCCATCCGTCGTCTCCGCGCCGAGGGCTACCGGGTGGCCGCGCTGAAGCACTCCCACCACCCGATCGACGTCCGGGGCAAGGACACCGACCGGCTGCGGCGGAGCGGCGCGAATCCCGTCCTCTTCGTCTCCCGTGGCTGGGCGCTCTTCGCCTCCGGGGAACCCTGGGACCTCCTGCCGACGCTCCCGGTCGATGTGGTGCTCGTGGAGGGCTACCACCGGCGACGTCTCTCCCGCCATCGCTACCGGGTGGAGCGTCCGGGCGACGCACCTGAGGTGGTGGAGGAGATCCTCCGCGTGGTCCGAGGGGCCATCCCTCATCCCCCCGTTCATCCCCGGCCCCCGTCGGGGAAGCCGGCCTTGAGGCGGGCGCGCCGCGCCCGTCGCTCCGGGTCCTCCCGGTGACCCTCGGGCATCACACCGTAAGCATCCGTGAGGCAGTGATACTCGAGGAGGGGGATCCCGAAGTCCCGGTACACCTCGGCCTCCCGTCCGAGGGAGTCCAGGGCCTCCTCCGGACGGCCGCGGGCCACGGCCTCCCTCGCCTCCCAGAAGGCGCGTGGCGCATCGGGGGGCACGGAACAAGTTTGTCGGGGCTCTCCCGTCGCGGATGGACCCATGGGCATCGACGCGATCTTCCGCGAGCGCTCGAGGTCCTCCCGTGTGTTCACGTTCGCGAAGGTGAGCGGGGTCCCTCCGAGCTGCTCGGTCGGGACGATGCCGGGATGGGAGACCGATCGAATGAGATCGGTCGAGCGGCGGCGCGGGAAAGCGGCTGCCGCAGGCGACTCGACGAGGCGTCGCCCGGCCCCCTTGCGAACCCAAAGGACGAGGGGCTCCACCCTCCCGTCCCTGCCCCACGGACACGCCGCGTCGAACCCGGCAGCGCGCGTCGTCGCTTCGAGCGCGGCGAGCACCTTGCCCTCCAGCCACGGCATGTCGCCCGCCACGAAGAGCAGATCGCTCGTTCTCTCGACCGCCAAGGTGGCCAGGATCCCTCCGAGCGGCCCGGTCTCCGACCGCCCCGGCGGGTCGAGGATGATCCGCGTCCCGGAAGGCAGGATCGGACGTAGTCGCTCGGCGTGCTCCTCGGACTCCACGGAGACGGCCACCGTGGCCGTCACCTCCTTCAGGTGGCGGAGGACGTGGGCGAGCAAGGGGGTCCCGTCGAGCAGGGCGGCGAGCTTGTCCTTCCCGAACCGCTGCGACCGGCCCCCGGCCAGAGCAACCCCGAGTGTCGTCATCGGTAGACCCCTCCCGGGTGGCGCCGGAGCCCCTTCCCGGTTCCCGGCGGCGCCCCCCGGTCCATGGGACCTTCCAACACCTCCGTCCTAAAAAGGGGCCCGCGGCGCCTCAGGAGTCAGCAAGGTCGGTGAGGCGAAGAGGAGCGCCGGGGGAGGGCGGACGTCCGGGAACCTCCGGCGATGCATCAACTCGCGAGCATCACTGCGGCGAAGAGCACCGCCACGGTGAGGGCCGCGGAGATCCCCGTGAGCGCGCGATCGAACGACCTCCACTTCTGGAGGCTGGGGTTGCGGGCCCCCCGCTCGGAGCGGCGACGGATTTCGGGCCCGAGCACAAAGCTGTGGAAGGCGCTGACCAGGACCAGGAAGAGGACGAGCAGGAGCTTCACCACGAGCCACGGGGTAGACGAGACTCCCGCCATGCCGGTGGGCCCGAGGAACCAGGTGAGGTTGTAGAGCCCCGTCGCGATGGTGACGCCGAGCGCCCCCCACATCATCCACCCCAAGGAGCGGGCGATCCGGGACATCGTGCGGGCATAGAGGGCCGGGTCGTCCCCGAGGGAGGAGCGGACCGCCACGGCCACGATGCCGAGGGCCACGGTGCCTCCCACCCAGATCGAGGCTCCGAGGATGTGGACGAAGAGCACGACGTCGGCGAGGGTGATCACGGTCATCGAACCAGGGCCTTCGGGTCCCGCTCCCTCCGTGCGTCCGCTCCCATGGTGTTCCCGGGCACGAGCAAAGCGGGCACACCGGATGGGAGGGCCACCGAACGGTTTCGGGGCCCACCCCTTACCCGTGGGGGCGCTGGAGCGCACCGAGGTACAACGGGAGATGTCGGAATCCACGGAACGCTCGATCGAGGAGGTCCTGAAGGACGATCATGACGAGATGGAGGAGACGTGGGAGCGTGCCCGGGAGATGCGGGCCCGGGGAGATCCCCAGGCCACCGAGGTGTACGAGCAGTTCATCCATGCCCTCCAGGAGCACATCTCGGTCGAGGAGCAGGAGCTCTTCCCCCACAGTCTCAAGACCCGGGGGACCGATGTGCGCCCGCTCGTGGAGCAGCTCCAGCGGGAGCACATGGTGATCCAGACGGTGCTCGGCAAGATCCACGGCGACCTCACCTCGGGACACGCGGTCTCCGAGGAGGACGAGGACGCGCTACGGAACCTGCTCGGGATCCACAACGCCCGCGAGGAGGGCTTCTACTACCCCGACTTCGACGGTCGGTTCTCCCAGACCCAGGAGGGCCGGGAACTCTCCCGGAACGTCCTGGCAGGATGCCACTGCGGGAAGCACTGAGCTCGGACGGATCCCGCCTCAGCGGCCCCACCGCGCCTTGGCGATGGTCGAGTACGCGGCGAGGTCAAAGGAGGAGAACAGCACGAAGCGTACCTCCCGGATCGAGGGGTGCCGCGCCACCCCCTCCTCGACCGTGGCGATCGCCACGGGTCCCGCCCGGTCGATCGGATACCCATAGGCTCCGGTGCTGATGGAGGGGAAGGCGACGGAGCCGATTCCGTGCTCCTCCGCCACCTCGAGCGACCGCCGATAGCAGCGGCGGAGGATCTCCTCCTCCCCGGCACCGCCTCCCTGCCAGACGGGCCCGACCGTGTGGATGACGTACCGGGCGCGGAGCCGGCCTCCCGAGGTCGCGGCCGCCTCGCCCGGGGGCATCCCCCGGGGCCAGCGGGCCTCCCGCAGGGAACGGCACTCCGCCAGGATCGCGGGACCTCCCCGCGCGTGGATGGCGCCATCGACACCCCCACCGCCGAGGAGCGAGGAGTTGGCCGCGTTCACGATCGCGTCGGTGTCCTGGTCGGTGATGTCGCCGCGGAGGACACGGACGGTGGCTTTCGACACGAGGTAGGCCGCGGCTTCGTCCAAGGGATCTCCCCAACCGGAACGCATTCTCCGGAGGCTCTTACCTCCGTCCCCCGACGGGGGCATCCCCCTTTCATAGCCTCTCGGATGTCCCGGGCCGTGCGGCGTTGCGCATGGGCCTCCGGGGATGACGTCCGGATGCAGGAGTACCACGACCGGGAGTGGGGCGTCCCGGTCCACGACGACCGTCGCCACTTCGAGTTCCTCGTGCTGGAGGGCGCCCAGGCCGGGCTGAGCTGGTCGCTCATCCTCCAACGTCGTCCCGCCTATGCCCGCGCCTTCAGCGGCTTCGACCCCGCGAGCGTGGCCCGCTATTCGGCCGCCCGGGTCGACCGGCTGGTCGAGGACGCCTCGATCATCCGGAACCGCCGCAAGATCGAGTCCGCGGTGGGGAACGCCCGCCGGTTCCTGGCCGTCCAGCGGGAGTTCGGGAGCTTCGACGACTACGGCTGGCGGTTCGTCGGGGGACGTCCCCGGCAGAATCGCTGGAAGTCCCCCGGGGACATCCCGGTCACCACGCCGGAGTCGGATGCGTTCAGCGAGGACCTCCGGCGCAGGGGATTCCGCTTCGTGGGGTCCACGGTGATCTACGCCCACATGCAGGCGGTGGGGATGGTGAACGACCATCTCGTCGGCTGCGACCGCTATCGCGAGGTGGCGGGACTCCGTTCCCCAGGGGGAAGCCGTCCGTTCCCCGCGCCGTGAGCCTCCCCAGGGGCAGGGGTCAGAGCCTCGTGGAGGTTTGGACCACGTCCTTCAGGATCTTCCGCTCGACGTTGGCGAGGGACTCCGAGAGCGTGGACTTCGCCACCCCGAGCTCCTCGGCCAGCCCGGTCAGGGAGATCCCGCGGGGGACCTCGTAGTATCCCCGCGTCATCGCGATCAGGAAGATCTCGCGCTGGCGGGGGGTCAGCACGGAGAGCTCGTCCGCCTCGCCTCCGTGCCGCAAGGACTCGATCGTGACGCCCGGCGTCTCCTTGGCGAGGAACCGGTAGAGCTCCTTCACCTTCGCTTCGGAAGCGACGATCACCCAGGTGGCGGCCCCCTGGCGGATGAAGAACGGAAAGCGGGGCATGAGGTGGACCTGCGAGAGCCCGCGCAGGAGCGTGGCGGCGGTGTGCACGATGCGGAACTCCGCGCTGTTCTTCCGCACTTCGACCAGCTCGACCTCCCGCACCCCCTTGGACCTCCGGAGGGCCTCTCCGAGCTCGCGCGCGTTCTCCCCGTGGACGCGCAACTCGACCGTGCTCTCGTTGCCCTTCGCCATCACGTGGCCGAGGACCTCGATCGAGATCTCAGGATGCTCCCGGGTGATCACACCCATCCAGGCCCCCGTGGAGAGCGGCACCCGGAGCCGGCAGATCGTCGTCGTGGGCTCCGAGGGCTTCGCCATGCCGGTCGGTGCACGACCGTAAGCGCTTATACGATGCAGCCGGCCGGTCGCAGCCGGGCCCGCGGGCGGCCAGACGGGAGTAGAACGTCGACCGAACGGTTTCGGCCTCGGTGTTTACCGGAGTTGCGTCGTGGAGGCTCCGAGTGCCCCATGACCGAACCGAAGCCGACCGACGTGCTGGTGATCGATGTGCGGCCGATCCCCCCTGCCCAGAAGCATCCGGCGATCTTCGGGGCCTTCGAACGGCTCGCGGAGGGAGAGAGCTTCCTCCTGGTCAACGACCACGACCCCAAACCCCTCTACTACCAGTTCCTGGCGGAGCGCAACGGCACCTTCTCCTGGACGTACGTCGAGAGCGGTCCCCGCATCTGGAGGGTGCGGATCGGCAAGACGGCCCCGGCCCCGGGGCCGAAGATCCCGTTGGCATCCCCGTGACCACGGCCCGCGACGGGCCTGGCATCCTCCGGGCCCGTCTCCCCGTGGTGGCGTTGATCGCCTTCGCAACCTTCCTGGGTCTCTGGGCCGGCCTGGTCCTCCTCGGCTGGTCCCTCCCCGTGGTCTCGGTCGGATTCCCCGACTGGCACGGGCCGCTCATGGTGAACGGGGTCCTGGCGACGCTCATCGTTCTCGAGCGCGCGGTCGCGCTGCGGCGCGCCTGGGCGTTTGCCGCCCCCGTGGTTTCTGGGGGAGGCACCCTCGCTCTGCTGACCCCGCTCGGTCCGATGCTGGGGGGCGTGTTCTGGATCGTGAGCGGCCTCCTCCTGACCGCGGTCTTCCTCGAGATCCATCGACGGCAACCGGGGTTCCACAGCGCCGTGCTCACCACCGCGGCGGCGTTGCTCTTCTTCGGCAACCTCACCTGGTGGGCCACGGGCGACGTCCCCGCGATGGTGCTCTGGTGGGTCTCCTTCCTCGTCCTGCTCATCGCGGGAGAGCGACTCGAGCTCTCGCGCGTCTTTCGTCTCACGCTGGCGAAGAGGGTCGCCTTTGGGGTCGGGGCCGCGATGCTCGTGGTGGGGCCGGTCCTCAGCACCGTGACCCTCGTTCCGGCGATAGCCACGGAGGCGGCCGGGCTCGTGACCCTGGGTGTGTGGCTCCTCCTCTACGATGTGGCCCGGGCGAACCTCCCGCTCCCGGGACGCCCTCGGTTCCTCGGGCTCTGCCTCGTCTCCGGCTACGCGTGGATCGTCTTCGCGGGAGCGCTCGCCCTCGGGACCGGGGCGAGTTTGCCCGGCCTCGTCTACGACGCCTTCCTGCACGCGATCTTCATCGGCTTCGTCTTCACCATGATCATGGCCCACGCGCTGGTGATCCTGCAGGCGTTCCTGGGCCGAAGCGTGCCCTTCACGAGAGCCTTCTACGTTCCGCTCGTCCTGATCGAGGGGACGCTGGCGCTCCGGGTGGCCTCCGACCTAGCGGGATGGGATGCCCTCCGGATGTGGGCCGGGCTGCTGAACGTCGTGGCCATCCTCTCCTTCGTGCTCGTCCTCGGGGGGAACTTGGCGCGGGACCGTCTGCGGTGGATCCAGGACCTCTTCCACCCCGATTTCATGAACGTCCGGTGAGCGCGGCCCCACCGGTCAGGGATATCTGGCGCGGCCGCTGTACCCGGGCACCACGTTCATGCCCCGGCTGAGAGTCCTGCTCTTCGCGACGGCCCGCGAGGCGGTGGGCCAGAGCGAGCTCGAGGTCCCGTACCGTCGGGGGCAGACGCTCGCGGAGGTCCTCGCCGAGGTCGTCGCGGCCCACCCTCGCCTCCGCCCCCACCTCCGTCACCGGCTGGCCCTCGACGGGGAGTTTCTGGAGCAACCGGCGTCCGCGGTGATCCTCTCCTCCCAGAAGGAGGTCGCCATCCTGCCGCCGTTCTCCGGAGGGTGACGCCGGAATGATCCCCTCTGCCCTCATCCGGCTCACCAAGAGCCCCATCCGCCCCGAGACGTACCGGAAGACCCTGGAGGACCCGGGGAGCGGAGGGGTCGCGCTCTTCGAGGGCCGCGTCCGAGACGACCCGGGCCACCACGCGACCCGTCTCTACTACGAGGCCTACTCGCCCCTCGCGCTCCGCGAACTCGAGCGGCTCTCCCGGCAGGCCGCGACCCGGTTCGGGGCCCGGCGGATCGTGATCGTCCACCGGCTGGGCCACCTGCGGACCGGGGAGATCGCGGTCTTCATCGGGGTGGCCACCGCCCACCGCACGAAGGCCTTCGCCGCCTGCCGATTCCTGATCGACGAGCTCAAGCGCCGGGTCCCGATCTGGAAGACCCGGGAAGAGAGCCGCACCAAGCGTTGACCTCCGGCCTTGCCGCCGGCGGGGGGTCACTCGGGGGTCCGCTCCACGTCGGCCGGGGCGAAGACGACCCCCTCGGCGACCTTGGGCAGGAACATCGTGGACTTCTGGGCCATCAGGGTACCCTCCCCGAAGACGGTGCGCTCGACCCCCTCGACCGACAGCCCGGGGATGAGGAACGCCGTCCCTCCCTCCTCCCGCGCCTTCTCGAGGGCGCCGCGGGGCGATCGCAGGAAGTGGAACGACCGGGGGTCCAGCCCGAGGTCGCCCTCCAGGAACCGGTGCAGGAGCTCGTAGTCCGCGCCTTCGTGTGCCGAGGGCGGTCCCCGGACCGTGATCGTCGCCTCGCCGGAGACGGCCACGAACCCTCTTCGTCCCTCCTTCCGGATCTCCCGTAACGCGTCGAGCGCCGTCTCCATGTCCGGAAGACCCGTGTGGACCGCGAGGTCGGGGAACCGGGCGCGGGCCCGGTCCCGCAGCCTCTCGGGGTCGAGCGCGTCTCCGGGTACGACCCGGTGCCAGGGAAGGAGCAACAGGGCCCGGTCCCGTCCCTCCACGACCATCGTGAGGGGGACGTCCCGCTTCCCGGCCTGGCGACGCGCGAGCGACGCCGTGTACCGGTGGTGCCCGTCGAGGATGAGGAGCCGCACGGGATCGAGCCGGGCCGCGATCGCGTCGCGGACCGCCGCGTCCTCGATGCGCCAGAGGCGGTGCAGCGCGCCGTCGACCCGTGCCTCCACCAGCGGTGCCTGCGTTCCTTCGAGGGAGAGGGCCCGGCGGTCGAGGCCCAACGCATCCTCGACCTGGTTGTTCACCTCGTGGTCCGGCATCGTGTAGCCGGCCATGATCGGGGCGAAGTGCATCCCGGTGGCCTCGGTCAGGCGGACCCGCTCCTCCACGCGGTCCGCAAAGGTCCGCTCGTGCCGCGCCACCTCGCGGTCCCGCCCGCCGTCCAGGTCGAGTCCGCCCACCACCCCGAGGAGCAGGTACTCCTTCCGTCGGGAGCCCGCCGGGATCATCTCGAGCACGTCGGAGGGGGGAGCGTACCGGATCCCGTAGACGTAGAGCGAGGGACGGTCGTCCTGGCGGTACGCGCCGGCCCGTAGGGCGGTCTCGAGGCGGTGCTGCGCGTCCGCGATGAACTGGTCGACGGATTGGCCGTGCGCCCGTGAGGTGAAGGCGGCGGCATTGTGCGGGACCGCACCGTAGCGGTCGCGCTCGGCGTCCCCCATCACGTCGTAGACGGGGGAGGCCACGGTGGAGGGGTCTACCTTCGCCGGGTCGGCATGGTAGGCCCTCACGGGGATCAACCGGACCACGAGAAGACCCTCACCCGGCGCGCTTGCGCTTCTCGACCACGCGGATGTCGACGAGGCGGGTCACCGGGTACTGTCCCTCGGCGTCCTTCTCGGCCCGCTTGACCATGTCCCAGACCGTGAGCAGCGCGGTCGTCACCCCGACGAGCGCCTCCATCTCGACGCCGGTCGCCCACACGGTGGCAGCCCGCGCCGTGGCCCGGGCTCCCCGGGGGGTGGCCACCACCTCGACGCGGCTCTCGGTGAGCGGGACGAGGTGGCAGTGGGGGATGAGCTCGCTCGTGCGCTTCATCGCCCCAAGTCCCGCGATCGACGCGGTGGCCAGGATGTCCCCCTTGTCGGAGACTCCCCCGAGGAGACGGCGACCGGCCGGGGAGAGCAGGATCTCTCCGGAGGCGGTGGCCCTCCGCTCGACGGCAGGCTTGTCCGTGATCGACCGTTGTTTCGCCCGGGCGGTGCGGGCGGTTCGGGTGGTGTCGGGCATCCGGCGGGAGATTGGTCCTAGGTCTAATAAGCCTCCGTCGGCTCGAAGGAACGTGCCGCCGTCCGGTGCCCGTCCGGGGATCCCCTCCGCGCTGGTCCTCGTGGCGCGGGGGAGCCCGCTCAGCCGCGCCCAGGCCGCCGAGGCGATCGCGGCCCTGGGCGGAGCGCTCGGGGGCACGCTCATCGAGAGCCGTTGGGTGACGACCCACGGGGACCGGAGCACCGCCACGGACTTCCGCGGCCAGTCCTCGATCGGGGTCTTCGAGAAGGAGGTGGACGAGGAGGTGCTCGCCCGCCGCGCCGACGTGGGGGTGCACTCGTTGAAGGACCTGCCCCCTATGCTCGCCCCGGGGCTCGCGGTCGCGGCGGTCCTGCCCCGGGGCCCCTCCGGAGATCTGCTCGTGGGCACCTCCCCTCCTCCCCGCCTCGAGGACCTCCGTCCCGGGACCCGGATCGGGACCTCGAGCCCTCGCCGCCAGGCCATGGTGCGTTACCACGCCCCCGGGACCATCCTGGTCCCGATGCGGGGGAACGTGGAGACCCGGATCGAGAAGATGCGCAGTGGGGAATGCGATTACGTCATGCTCGCCGAGGCGGGGGTGCGTCGCCTGGGGCTCGAAGTCCCGTCACGAGCCCTCCCCGTCCTGGACTACCCCCCCGCACCGGGACAGGGCATCATCGCCCTCGTGTCGCGGGCCGACGAGATCGGGACCTTCGCGGTGCTCCGGGGGCGGGCCCGCGGGGCGTGGGAGGCCATGCAGGCGGAACGCTCCTTCCTGGCCGCCATCGGGGGCGGGTGCTCCAAGGCCCTCGGTGGCCAGCTGTCCCCCTCGGGGGACCGGTTCGTGGGGATGGCCTGGAAGGAGGACGGCAGCGCCCGGAAGTCGGTCTCCGTGCCTTCAGCCGGGTTGCCGCCCGAGGAGCTCGGACGACGGGCGGCCGCCGAGCTCGAGAAGGCTCCCTGGAGGAAGCGCCCGTGACCTCTCCGTTCATGGAGGCGCTGCGCGGCGGGACCCCCGCTACGACCCCGATCTGGCTCATGCGCCAGGCCGGGCGCTATCTCCCCGGCTACCGGTCGCTCCGGGAGCATCACGACATCCTCGACATCGTTCGGGATCCGGAGCTCGCGCTCGAGGCCACCCTCGAACCGGTGACGAAGTTCGGGATCGACGCGGGCATCGTGTTCTCCGACATCATGACCCCCCTCCTGGGCCTGGGCGTCGACTTCCGGATCGATCCCGGGGTCGGGCCCGTCGTGGATCCCCCGCTCCGAACCAGGGAGGGGCTCGCTCGCCTGGGCGCCTTCGACGCCGAGGCATCCACCGGGTTCGTGGGGGAGACCATCCGGCGCTTCCGGGAACGCTCCGCCACCCCCATCCTGGGGTTTGCGGCCTCCCCCTTCACGCTCGCCTGCTACCTCGTCGAGGGGCACCACGAGCGCGACTTCCCGGCGATGCGGGCGCTCCTCGCCCAGTCGGAAGACCTCGCGACCCAGCTCCTCCACCGGCTCACCTCGGTCACGATCGACTATCTCCGGATGCAGGAGCGGGCGGGGGCGGATGCCCTGCAGCTCTTCGACACGTGGGCGGGCGTCCTCTCCCCGGCCCAGTATCACCGTCTGGTCCTCCCGGGCCTGACCGAGATCATCCGTTCCCTGGGGAAGCCCGTGATCTACTTCTCCACCTCCTCGGCCCACCTCCTCCCGGAGATGGCCGAACTGCCCGCGGCGGGCATCAGCATCGACTGGCGGGTCTCCCTTTCCCGGGCCCGGGGCCTGCTCGGGGACCAGAAGGCGCTGCAAGGGAACCTCGACCCGACCGTCCTCCTCTGCTCCCAGGAGGTCATGGAGCGGAAGGCGCTCGAGGTGCTGCAGGAGCTTCCCCGCGGGGACGGGTACATCTTCAACCTCGGCCACGGGGTCCTTCCCGAGACCGACCCACAAAGGGTAAAGCAACTGGTGGACTTTGTCCACCGGAACGGGTTGCGTCGATGACCGGTTTCGACCTCGCGAAGGCCCCCCACGTGCTCACGTGGGAGCTCACCCGCGCCTGCGGGCTCAAGTGCCGCCATTGCCGGGCGAACGCCATCCCGAAGCGCAACCCCCGCGAGCTCACCCTCGAGGAGATCCGCGGGGTGCTCACCGACATCCGGACAAACTTCGCGGTCCCCCCGCTCATGGTCTTCACGGGCGGGGACCCGGTCGAGCGGGACGATCTCGACGCAATCCTCCGCGCCTCGGTCGCCGCCGGGCTCCACACGGCGGTGAGCCCCAGCGTCACCCCCCTGCTCACCCGCCCGGTGCTCGAGAAGTGGGCGGAGATCGGGGTGAAGACGGTCTCGCTCAGCATCGACGGGGCCACCCCGGAGGTGCACGACGGGTTCCGCCGCATGCCGGGGACGTTCGGGGCCTCGATCCAGCGGGCGCACGACGTGAAGGCGCTCGGCCTCGGCCTCCAGATCAACACCTCCCTCTGCGGGGACACCTTCCCCGGCCTCGCGCGGATGGGGGAGCTCGTGAAGGAGCTGGGCGCCACCAGCTGGGAGGTCTTCTTCGTGGTCCCCACGGGCCGTGGCGCGGTCCTGCCCAAGATCACCCCAGGCGAGACGGAGGAGGCGCTCCGGTTCCTCGCCGCGTACGCCCAGGGCGTGAAGTTCCGCGTGACGGCGATCGCCGCGCCGCAGTACCGCCGGGTGACGCTCGAGACCGTGCCCGGGGCGAAGCGCCCCTCGATCCCCGCGATCCGGGAGGCCCAGGGGTTCGTGTTCATCGATCACGTCGGCGAGGTCTTCCCCAGCGGGTACCTCCCGGTCTCTGCGGGGAACGTGCGCGAACAGCCCCTCTCCCGGATCTACCAGGACTCCGAGCTCTTCCGGTCGCTCCGAGATCCGGCGCGTCTCAAGGGCCGGTGCGGGGTCTGCGAGTACAAGTCGATCTGCGGCGGGTCCCGGGCCCGCGCGTTCGCGGTGACCGGCGACCTGCAGGCCGAGGATCCTGCCTGCCCCCATGTGCCGGAGGCCGAACCCGATCCCTCCTCCCCCCTCAAGGTGGTTGCCTGACCGTGACCGCGCCCATCGGAGTGCTCCTCCTCGCGCACGGGGCGGCGACGGACGTCGCCGACCTCCCCCGCTACTACGAGCACATCCGGGAAGGGGCTCCCGCTTCCCCGCGGGTCCTCGAAGCGCTGGAGCATCGCTACCGCGCGATCGGGGGCGGCTCGCCGCTCAACCCCATCACGATCTCCCTCGCGACGAAGCTCCAGGACGAGCTCGACCGGAAGCATCCCGGCCAGTTCCAGGCCGCGGTGGGATTCCGCCACGTGTCCCCCTTCATCCACACGACGCTGGAACGCCTCGAAGGGGAAGGGATGACCCGGGCCCTCGGGATTGTCCTCTCCCCGCACATGTCGCGGTTCGTCACGGAAGGCTACCGCCGGGAGCTGACCGCCTCCAAGTCCCGGGTGAAGGTCGAGCTCCACGGTGCCTGGCACATGGAGCCCGCCCTGCTCGAGCACTGGCGGGTGGCCGTGGGGGCCGCGCTCGCGAAGCTCCCGGAGGACCGCCGGGAGCGGGCCCGGGTGCTCTTCACCGCCCACAGCCTGCCGCTCCGCGCCGTGCAAGGCGACCGCCTGCCGGACCGGCTCCAGGAGAGCGCGGCGGAGGTGGCGCGACGTGCCGGTCTCTCCTCCGACGGCTTCGCCCACGCCTGGCAGAGCGCGAGCCCCACGGGAGAGGAGTGGCTCGGGCCGGATGTCGGCGAGATGATCCGACGCGAGGCCGCGGAGGGGACGCGGGCCATCGTCGCCTGCCCGCACGGGTTCGTGGCCGACCACCTCGAGACCCTCTACGACCTCGACATCGTCGCGCGCGGGGTCGCCGAGAAGGAGGGGCTCGCGTTCGTCCGGACCACGATGCCGGACGACCGCCCCTACCTCGTCCAGGCCCTGGCGGACATGGTCGAACGGTGGGCCTCCGCCCCCCGGTAGGGTCCAGCTTTTGGCCGGTGCCTGTCTCCGGGCCCCCGGGGACATGGGCGCAGCGCGGCGCATCGCCATCGTGGGGGGCGGGATCACCGGCCTGGCGGCCGCCTGGGAGCTGCGCGCGGCCGCCGTCGATGGCCGGGCCGAGGTCACGCTCTTCGAGGCCAGCGATCGCCTCGGCGGGACCGTCGCGACCGACCGTTCCTCCGGCCACGTGCTGGAGATGGGCCCCGACTCCTTCGTGACCCGCAAGCCGGAGACGATGGCCCTCGTGCGCGAGGCGGGCCTAGAGGGCTCGCTCATCGGCGTGAAGAACCGGAGGACGTACATCTACCACGCCGGGCGCTTTCACCCGATGCCCCCGGTCTCTCCGCTCGGCATCCCGGCCAGCCTTCGCTCCATGGCCGGCTCGAGCCTCTTCAGCCCGTGGGGGAAGATGCGGGCCGCCTGGGACCTCCTGGCCCCGCGTTCCGGGGTCGTGCCGGGAGGGCCGGACCAGGCCGTCGGACCGTTCCTCCGGCGGCGTCTCGGGAAAGAGGTCGTGGAACGGCTGGTGGCCCCGATGGCCGGGGGGGTCCATCTCACCGACATCGACCTGCTGAGCCTCCAGTCGGTCTACCCCCAGCTCGTCCGCCTCGAGAACGAGTACCGGAGCCTCATGGTGGCCACCGTGCGCGAGTCCCGGAAGAGGACGGCGGCGACCGGGACGAGCCCCTTCATGACGCTCCGCGAAGGACTCTCCTCGCTCGTCAACACCCTGGGGACGCGACTGCCCCCGGTCACCCTCCGGACGAAGACCGGGGTCACCGCACTGTCGGGAACCGGGGCTGCCACCCGGATCACTACTTCAGCGGGGGACACCGCAGAGTTCGACCGGGTCATCCTCGCGGTCCCGCCCCACGCGAGCGCGCGGATGGTGCAGGGCGCCCGCCCCTCGCTCGCCGGCCTCCTGACCCAGGTCCGGTACTCTCCCGTGATCGCGGTGGGGCTGGTCTATCCCGAGGACGTCGTTCCCCCCTCGCTGGACGGGAACGGGTTCATGGTCCCGCAGTCCGAGGGGGTGAGGATCTCCGGGGCGACCTTCCTCAGCCGCAAGTGGGGGTACCCGGGAGAGGGCCCTGGAGTGTCGATGCGGGTCTATCTCAGCCGGGGGCTCTCCTCCGACGGGCCCGGACCCTCGACATCCGAGGTGCTCGACGTGGTGCGGCGGGACCTCCGGACGACGCTGGGCGTGGAGCAGCCTCCGACGTTCGCGAAGGTGTTCCCGCACTCGCGCGCCATGCCCCAGTACCGGGTGGGCCATCTCGATTGGATGCGGTCGGTCGCGGAGGCCGCCGCATCCGTCCCGGGGCTGCAGCTGGCCGGCGCGGCCTTCGGTGGTGTCGGCCTGTCCGACTGTATCCGTTCCGGCAGGGACGCCGCACGCGCGAGCCTCGCCTGACCGGCTCCCGCCATGCGCGCTCGGATGCCATCCGCTGGATTCGGGGGGAGATCCCGGTCCGCAACAAGGCTTAACTCGACCGGCACCCTCTAGGGATCGATGAACGGACTCGCGTGCGCCTGCTGTCAGTGTGACGCGTGCTGCAAATGCTGCGCCTGTTGTTCGACCGGCCAGGCATGCTGCCCGACGTGCCCTCCTCCGCAGACGCCCACTCAGTGAACACCGGACCCCCCGGGGTCGCGTTCCCGGGCCTGCGCGCTCGGTGGCGTCCCCATGAGTTCCCGCGGCGGACTCCGTGTCGGGAAGCGCGGGTCATCGGAGTAGTCAAGTAAGTGCCCGGGCTCCCCCCTGAGCGGTGGAAGTGCATGATCGGAGAGAGGGTCGACGAGGGCATCGGGAGGATTCCGGGCTTCGTGAACGCGTACGTATTCGAGGACCCCTCGGGCATCTACGTGGTCGACACGACCATTTCGCGGTCGGCTCGCCCCGTCCGCAAGGCCTTCGACAAAGCATCAACCCCCCTGTCCAAGATCGGCACGATCCTCCTCACTCACCAGCACGTCGACCACGTACGCGGCGCGGCCAGGCTCAAAGAGGAAAGCCGGGCCGTGGTGGCGTGCCACTCGGCTGACGCCGACGTCGTGGAGGGGAAGACCCCGCCGCGAATGTCCGTGCTGCTCCGGCTCTTCTTTCGGCCACCGCCGGTCGCGGTCTCGAGGAGGTTGAGCGACGGGGACCAGGTGGGCCCCTTCCGGGTCGTGCACCTCCCCGGGCATACCGCGGGGGCAGTCGCGTTCTATCACCCCGAGCGCCGGATACTCTTCTCCGGCGACACCGTGGTGGAGCGAAAGGGCCAGCTCACACTTCCCGCAGCCAATTTCGCCGCCGATCTGCCTCAGGCGGTGCAGTCCCTCCAACTCCTGAAGAAGTTGCCGGTGGAACTGCTCCTCCCCGGGCACGGGGTTCCCGTTCGGAAGGGGTTCACCGAGCAGCTGGACGCGCTCATCGCGAGGGCCCCGTCGGAGTTCTTGGGGGCTCGTCGGTAGAGGACAGGGACACCGGGTGGTCCGGGGAACACGTCCAAGAAGCTGGAACTCACGCACGGCGAGGACGGGGAACCCCCGCCTCACTATGGGACGATCCGGCAACCGGGGTAGGATGCCCTCGGAGCGCTCGGGCCGCCGCAGGGGGCCCGGCTCACGGGCGGACGATCTTCAGCGCGTGTCTCCAGGTCCCGAGCTTCGCCCCGATCCGGACCCAGAGCGGGACCAGCGGCTCGATCCACCGGGCCTCCTCGATCCCCCCGACATCGAGCGCGGCCGGCCACCCGAAATCACGGAGGATCCCCTCGACGGTCTTCTTCGCCCCGGGGTCGTTCCCGCAGATCAGCATCTCCGGCGCCCCGTCGGGGAACTGGGGGTCCACCATCTGCACGCTCGAGACGGTGTTGAACGCTTTCACGACCTTCGCCTTCGGGAGCGTCCGTTGGATCCGCTCTCCCAAGGAGTCCGTCAGCCCGAAGAGGAGCGTCGCGGAACCCGTGGAGAAGTCGAGAGGATTGGTCGTGTCGATGACCACCTTCTCCCCGAAGGGACCGGGACCGAGGTCCCCCAGCACCTCCGGGACGGCGGAGCCGTGCACCGAGAAGACGATGAGCTCGCCGAAGCGGGCGGCCTCCTCGAAGGTCCCCGTCGTGATGGCCCCGCGTGTCTCCTTGAGCCAGGCCTTCAGCCGGTCGCTCCCGGGGTCGCGTGAGCCGATCTTCACCTCGTGGCCGCGGGCGGCGAAGCCCCGTGCGAGGGCCTGCCCGACATCCCCGCTCCCCAGGACCCCGACCTTCATCGTCCTCTCTAGCCCTCCGGGAGGTATGAGCCTTCTGTCAGAATCGGTCGGACAGGGTTGCCCCGTCGCCTACATCCTCCGGTAGGGGGCGCCGTCAGGTCGGAACGGTGGCTGCGGGGACCGGGGGAGGGGCATTCCGGACCTTGGTCACCACGCAGGTCACCGAGAACCGGTTGCCGGTACCGGCCGAGGTGACCTGGGCCTTCACGTTCGACCGGGCCTTGCATCGGATGAGATTGGCCGCTTCCCGCTGGATCGGTTGGTTGACCGAGACCGAGGAGACCCGGGGACGATTGGCGGCATCGACGTACGTGGCCACGTAGGTGATCTGTCCTTCGGAGTAGGCGTCGGCGACCACCTGGGCCTGGACGGACAGGAGCTCGTCGACGGGGCCCACGGTGTAGAGCCCCAGAGGAGCCGGGTCCGCCGAAGTGAGCCCGGTCCGGTCATCCACCCCCACGACCGCCGGTTGTGTCGAGTCGGACATCCCCGCGTGCTCGAGGGCCAACCCGACCGGAGTGCTCTGACCGTCATAGAACGGTCGGAGGTACCCCCCGAGGTTGCAGCGGAGCACGTTCACCTCCCGGACGACGCCAGCGCTCCGGTCGTCGCAGACGGCCAGGCCGAACTTCTGGCTCTTGCTCCCGCGGTCCAGGGAGGTGCAGCCGGCCAGGGTGATGCGCCGGACGGTGAATCCCTTGGTCGACTGGACCGAGATGCCCGCCCGCACGTAGTCCTGGTCCCCGTTGGCGCCACAGTCGTACGCCAGGCATCCTGCCAGCGTGATGTCCGACCAGTCGTACGCCTGGTTGAGCGAGTCGCCCACCTGGAACCCCGGGAACCAGCAGTGGTCGGCGATGCAGTTCGAGCAGGTGATGTAGCTGCCCACGAAGGAGAACCCGAAGACCATCTGGACGGCCACGCAGTTGGTCACCGTGGCCCGATCGACGTTGAGCACCACGATGCCTCCCGGCCCGGTGCCGCTGGGCTTGGTGTTCTTCACGATGCAGTTCGAGATGGTGATGTCCGAGGGGTGCGCACTGGGGTGAGCCCCCGCGGCCACCAGGATGTACGGGTTGTCGGTGGAGTCGAGCAACCCTCCCCCGTCGATGTAGGCCTCCGAGATCAGGATGCCCGAGTAGGTGCCTCCCTCCATCGTGTCGGCGCGAATGATGTTGTACTTGGGGTCCGACGCATACGTGCAGCTGACGTTCCGCACGATCATGTGGCTCGAGTTCGTGAGGTGGATCAGGGCCGAGTCCGAGCTGTGGAAGGGCCCCTCGAGGAGCCCGTCCGAGCAGTCGATGGCCTGCATCCAGGTCGAGCCGGTGGGAACCTGCGACACCCACGTCTGGGCCCTCCAGGTGACACGGGTGGACCGCATCCAGCGCACGCACACCTGCGTGGCACGCGGATTCGCCACGAACCGCACCGTCCCGAGGACAAGAACGTCCTGGGCTCCCGCGATATCCAGGCAGTACCCGGGGTTGTTCGGTCCCTGCTGGAGGATGCTCCCGTCGAACCGGAGCGTGCAGGGGCCGCCGATGGTGACGATCGAGTTCACGACGAAGGTGCCGGACAGGACGTGGACCTCCTTGCCGGAGGCGATGCCCGCCGCGATGGCCTCTGCGAGCCCCTGGGTGGACGTCCCGGGAGTGTCAGGGCCGAAGTCTGCGGAATTGTTGGGAGGGTGGCCACCAGCAGAGCCGATGGGGGAGACAGTCACCTCCGACCTGGCCATCGGGATGGGGCGCTGGGAAGAGAACATGGGGTCGGTACCTGGCGCGGGGAGGCAGGGCAGCGTCATCAAGCTTCGGGGTGGAGGTGCCCGAATGCGTACCCGCCCGTCTCGTTTCGCCAGCCCAGTACCTGGACACTCGCCAGATAGCGTGCTTCAACCAGAGGGCAAGTCGCTCTGCTTGAGTCTGCAAGGCATCGTGCGGTCGAGGTAGGACCAACGTGACCCGCGTAAGATCAGGCAAGGTCCCCGGGAGCAGGCCGAGACGCGCTAGGCGGGGAGGGACAGGGCGGGCGCCGCCCAACGGCCATTGGCCGCCCTAGCGCCCCACCGAGAGGTTATCCGATATCGTGGGCTCCTGCGCGGGCGGAGCGTTCCCCACCTGGAGGTATCGATGTCCCCGTCCCCTGCTCGCGAGCACCCGGAGGCCCGGCTCGGATTCCGATTGAACGGCGAACTTCGCGAGGTCCCCCGCGGTCCCAAGCGGAAGCTTCTCGAGGTGCTCCGCGTCGAGCTCGGCCTCACCGGTACCAAGTTCGGTTGCGGAGAGGGCGAGTGCGGTGCCTGCACGGTGCTGGTCGATGGACGTCCCTTGGAGGCATGCCAGGTCTTCCTCGAAGAGGTGGAGGGCCGCACGGTGACGACGGTCGAGGGGCTCTCGACCGGTGGGAAGCTGAATGCGGTCCAGAGGGCCTTCGCGGACCTTGGTGCCTACCAGTGCGGCTTCTGCACCCCCGGGATGGTCGTCCGGGCCACCGCCCTCCTGCAGCTGAACCCCCATCCGACGTCTTCTCAGATCCGGGAAGCGATGGAAGGGAGCATCTGCCGGTGCGGTGGATACCGCCGCATCCTGGGTGCGATCGAGCAAGCGGCCGGGACGGGGAACGCGAAAGGGGGGACGCCCTGATGTTCGCCCGACCGCGCCGACCGTGGGACCGGACCCCCCCCGAGGACCGGGACTACTTCGAGGTCCTCGGTGACGGGCTGGTCGCGTACGTTCCCGCGACATCTCCCGGCGCCCCGGGAAGCGGGGGGTGGTCACCGCCCATCGGGGGTGCGTGGGTTCACGTGGGGCCCGACGGGGCCCTCCGTGCCTTCTCGGGAAAGGCCGAGGTGGGCCAGGGCACGAAGACGGCGCTCTCGCTCATCGTGGCGGAGGAGCTCCGCGTCCCTCTCTCGGCGGTCACGATGGTGGTCGGGGACACCGACCTCTGTCCGTGGGACATGGGGACCTTCGGCAGTCGTTCCATGCCCGACGCCTTTCCGGTGGCGCGCCGTGCGGCGGCCGGGGCGCGGCAAGCCCTCCTGGAGTTGGCGGCCTCCCGGCAAAAGGTCGAGCTCGGCCAGCTCGAAGCGAGCGGCGGAGCGATCCGCGTGAAGGGTCGTGCCGACGCCCTTTCGTATGGGGAGCTCGTGCGGGGTCTTCGGAAGGTCGTCCGGGTGGACCCCCAGGTTCCCGTGACCGATCCGAAGGAATGGCGGACGGCCGGTGGTCCCGCCGTGGACCCGCACGCGGAGGACGTCGTCACCGGCCGACGCGTCTACGTCTCTGATGTTCAGCGGCCGGGCATGTGGTACGGGGCGGTCCTCTATCCTCCGCGGAACGGTGCCACTCTGACCCGCGTGGAGGAGTCCGAGGCTCCGTTGGAGGGAGGGGCGAGGATCGTGCGCGAGGGTTCTTGGGTGGCGGCGGTGGCACCCTCTCCCCGGGCCGCCCGTCGGGCGCTGGCGTCCCTTCGACCGACGTGGAAATTCTCTCACCAGCCCGGAGAGTCCGAGATCGAAGACCATCTTCGCACGCATCCCTCTCCGGGAGAGGACTGGGACACGGACGAGGTGACGAAGGGGGATGTGGACGGCGGGCTCGCACGCGCGGCCGTGAAGGTCGAGGCGACGTACCGTACCGCCTACATCGCCCACGTTCCCCTCGAGACGCGAGCCGTCACGGCCGAATGGGATGGGCCGCGCCTGACCGTGTGGGTGGGCACCCAGACCCCCTTCCGCTCCCGCGAGTACGTGGCAAAGCATCTCGACATGTCCGAGGACGACGTGCGCGTCATCGTCCCGTACACCGGGTCGGGGTTCGGTGGGAAGCACGTAGGGTCCGTTGCGCTGGACGCGGCGCGTCTCGCGAAGTCCGCGGGTCGTCCCGTGCAGGTGTCCTTCTCGAGGGCGGAGGAGTTCCAGCAGGCCTACCTCCGGCCGATGGCGATCATCGACGTGCGTGCGGGCGTCTCGAAGGACGGTCGCCTGACGGCCTGGTCCTTCCACAATGTGAACGCCGGGGCGGCGGCCCTTCGGACGCCGTACTCGGTCCCGAACTTGCGGGAGACCAACACCCTGTCGGATTCCCCGCTGCCCCAGGGACCGTACCGTGCCTTGGCCGCCAACGCCAACAACTTCGCCCGGGAATGTACGATGGACGACCTTGCGTCGGGACTGGGGATCGATCCCCTGGCCTTCCGCGAGCAAAACCTCGAGGACGAGCGGCTCCTTGCGGTGCTCCACCGCGTCGTCGACCGGATCGGCTGGAAGGCGCGCTCGCGTCGTCGGGGCCGGGGTACCGGGATCGCGGTGGGTTTCGACAAGAACGGCCGCGTGGCCACCGGGGCCGAGGTGGAGGTTGACGGCGAGGGGAGGCTGCGGGTGAGGCGCTTGGTGACGGCATTCGAGGCCGGGACGGTCGTCCATCCCAGCAATCTTCAGAGCCAAGTGGAGGGGGCGGCCGTCATGGCGCTGGGAGGCGCCCTCTTCGAGGCGATCCACTTCGATGCCGGTGCGATCACCAACGCGTCCCTGAAGGACTACCGGGTCCCCCGGTTCTCGGACCTTCCCGAGGTGGAGGCGATCCTCATCGACCGGAAGGACGTCCCCGCGGCGGGGGGCGGGGAGACGCCGATGATCGCGGTGGCGCCCGCCATCGCGAACGCCGTCTTCGAGGCCACCGGGGTCCGGTTGCGTTCCCTCCCGTTGGTGCCGGAGGGGAAGCTCCCGCGGCACGCACCGACCACCGCGCGAGCATAGTCCCTCATTGGCACGCCCGAGGGGCTCCTTCCTCTACCGGGGGCTACGATTCTCGAGCGGATCTTGCTTCGGGGGGGTTTCGGCGAGCCGAACGGGTGGGTTCCGAACTCAGGTGGGGCTACGTGCCGCTGCGCACGGCCTGCGTAAGGGCGACCAGCTTCGCCCCCAGCCGGGTGATCGTGTAGACCCGGAAGTTGGCACGCGAGTGCATGCTCACCAGTCCCGCTCGCCGGAGGACCAGAAGATGATACGAGAGGACGGAGTTCTTCAGAGGGACGATCTCCTGGAGCAGGCAAGGGCACAGGGGAGAATGGTCCAGGGCGATGAGCAGCCTCATCCGGTTTCGGTCGGAGACTGCCTGGAAGAGCCGGACCGTGCCTTCCGAGGAAGTCGCATGTCGTATCCTTCGCTGGGCCCCTTGGAGCCCTCCGCGTCGGTCCAGGGCTCTCTGCACTTCCCTGGGGACAACCAATCCGTTCACCTTGGCGACGGCGTCCTGCTCCCCACGAGCTCGAGGTGCCGGTCGGGTCGTCCCGCCCTTGCTTCTCCCCGACTTCATTCCCCGCTCATCCCCACCCGATCAGCTTCACGATCAACTGGAACGCGAAGGCCCACAGAATGAGTCCGAATCCCACCTTGATGAAGCCTATCGTTGTCTTGACCATGAACCTTGCACCTACGGTGCCACCCACCGCTACCGCCAGTCCAGTGGCCAGTATGAGGGGGAGGTCCAAGTGGCCATAGGCGGAATGGCCCAGCACTCCGAACATCGAGGAGAAGATCACGATGAATCCGGAGGTCCCGGCGGAGACCTTGGTCGGTGTCTTGAACGCGTAGATCAGGAACGGCACGATCAGGACGCCGCCGCCCACTCCCAGGAGGCCCGAGAGGATCCCCACGGCGAAGCTGAAGGCCACGACGACCACGTACATCCCGTGCGTGAAGGTTCGCGGCACCGGCGATTCCAGGGGGGCCTTCTCCCAGTGGGAGTAGACCATCCGTGCGCCCGCCCCGAGCAGGAAGACCACGAAGAGCCCCAGGAGGATGCTGGTGTTCACGAAGTTCCCCCAAGCCCCACCCAGGAAGGCGCCGGCCACGATGCCGGGGATGAACGCCACCGCGAGGTTCAGGTCGACGAGTTTCTGCCGGTAGTAGACCAGGGTCGCGAAGAGCGCGGTGACCAGATTGAGTACTAGCGAGGTGGAAACGGAGACCAGGGCCGTGTACCCGAGCAGCAGGAGGACCGGGGTGTAAAGGGAACCGCCCCCCTGTCCGAACATCGAGAAGATGAGGGACACGACCAGCACGGCAACGATGGCGAACTCAATGGCGAACCCCATGGGACTCGCCCCGTCACTGCTGGCCCTTGAGGACTTCCGAACGCGCCTCCGTGAACCCGGAACAGGGGATGCAGAGCGGGTTACCCCCTACCATCCGGGCATAGCGTTCGAAGACGTACTCTCCGCACTGGTGACACTTGACCTTGGCAAACGTACCCTTGGGGCGGGAGAAGGCGAGATCCGGGAGATGCTCCACCTTGAACATCCGTTCCTCCGGGGCGTTCAGGACGACATCCACCGCTCGCTGAGCGACCTCCCGGGGGATCTCCGACGGTTCGACACCCCGCTTCCGATAGGAGAAGAACTCCTGCGTGGCGAGCTCGTCCTGGAATTCCGAGCGGAGATAGACCCTCACGGCCGGCTTGCCGGGGACGACCATGATGGTGGCCATCTTGCCGTAGCCCAGTCGCTCGATCATCAGTTTCCCATAGGTGCACCCGGTCGATGCCATGACGCCGTCGGCCATGCACGTCTGGGGGTGGCCCACCCCGATCTCCACGAGCGCAAAGGCCCCGTGGTCGCGGGCCCGCTCGACCTCCGCCACCCGCATCGCCGTCTTCCCCATCCGGTAGCCGATCGGCATGAAGGGACAGCGGTGGCCGTGAAATTCCCAAGTCCACTCCGGCAGAGCTACTGGCACTTCTTCCATAACTGCCTACCCCGGTCCCTGAGGAAGAGGCAACACTATTTCAGTTTTTCTCGAAATAGCATGCCGCCGGTCACGGGACATTCCTTGCAGGGACTGCAACGCTTGGGGCAGATCCGCGGCAAGGTCCGATGCCGGAGGGGTCAGCGGGTCTTCTCGCTCTGCCTCGGAGTCCCCCGAGAAAGGGGTCCGTCGTGCTACCGAGTTTCAGCCTGGCGGCGGCTCAAGCGCACGAGAGGCTGGCCCATGTTTGTGCTACCCGACATGCCACTAAACCGACGGCGTGAGGGCGATCTTGCGCACAATGTGGAGGCTTGGTGAGGGAAGGCGGGGTCTTTCCAGGGGGCTCTGGTAATCCCCCTGTCGAGGAGGCGACGAGGGGTCAAACCTCCCAAAAAGAGATTTCCCTTAATGACGTGACCCCAAGGGGAGCGAGAAGGAAGCCATGAAGGAGATAGCACGGATCGCACTTCCGGAACATCCACCGGAGGGTGAGTTCGACCATGCCGCCATCGACCCAGTGGGTGACCGACTCTACGTCGCCCACCCGTCGAACGATGCGGTCGAAGTCATCGACCTTCGGGCTCGACGGTATCACGACTCGCTTCGTGGCCTCCGGGGGGTGGCCGGGACCTGGGTGGACGCGCCATCCCGTCTTCTCTTCACGTCGAACCGTGGCGAGGACACCGCCAGCATCTACAGCCTCGAAGGGGACGCCCCTCGGGAATTGTTCCGGGTCCCCACGGGCGTCCGCCCAAACGGGATGGCTTTCGATGCGAAGCGGGGCGTTCTGTTGGTCGCGGGAGTGGGGAATCCAAAGGTTGCGCACGCCCCTCCGACGCTCACCTTCGTGGACGCGCGCAACGGAAAACCCCTCGGCCAGAGCGAGGCCCCCGGCAGAACGCGCTGGGCCGTGTACCATCCCCCCACCGACACGTTCTACGTGAACATCGCCGACCCTCCACAAGTGGCCGCGATCCCCGCTGGGGAGATTCCCACGATCACGGGGAGCTTCGCGATGCCGGCTCGGGGCCCCCACGGGCTCGAACAAGACCCGAACGGCCGGTTCCTTTACTGCGCCTGCGACGAAGGACTTCTTCTGAGCCTTGAACTGGCCACGGGCTCCGCACGCGTGATCGCTCCGTTGTCCGGACCTCCCGACGTCCTGTGGCTCGATCGCAACTCGTCCAGACTCTACTGTGCGATAGGTGAACCGGGCAGCATCGACGTGTTTGACCTGGATCCCATCCGTCCGGCAACCCGGGTACCGACCGCAGACGGGGCGCACACCCTGACGGTGGACGAGCATCGGAACGAAGTGCATGTCCTCCTGCCGGTATCGCACGAGGACCTGGTTCTGAGCGATCGAACCTGACGATCCAGGTGGTGGGACTTGGTCGCACCACTGGTCGCGGTAGGGGTCCGGGCCTTCCGGGGATTCCAAGGTCCGCCTCTCCTGAGACTGAGAGGCGTGGAGTAAGCCACCACCGGTCAAGAACGCGCCCGGCCACCAGGACCCTTCCTCTGCCGCCGTGACCGACGAATCATCTCCGCATGCGGGTCGGCAACCGTCTCATACCGGACCTCCTTTTCCAGATACTCCCGGTCGAGGCTCCCTTCGAAGCGAAGGGACAGGTGTATTGCTTCGGCAAGGGCCCTTCGGTTCCTCTCACCGAACTCACCCTTCGCATAGACGAGCCGACACACGATCAAATCCTCAGAGGCAGCTAGACGGACGGCACCCACCTTCATCACAAACCGCACGGTGCGAGAGCGTAGTCCGAAGTATCGGGTTTGGCCAGGCTCCACCGCGAGGCCCAGGTTATCTCTCCGCCAGTATCTCCCGTCAAAAAAGACAGCGCCTGAGACCGGTATGATGCGTGTCTTCCCCCCAACATCGAAACCGGCCGAGACGCACTCCGCGTTCGTGTAGATCGTGATCGCGGAATCGCCGACCACGACGAGCCGATCGCCGAGGCGGCTCTCCTTCGCCATCAGCACCCCAAGAAGGGCAGACCGCTGGTCGGGTCTCGCGCCCCTTCCCACCAGCTTGTCAAAGGGACCCCATCAACCATGCGAAGACGTCCTCAGGCCCATCTCGCGTAACGTCGCGTCCTTCTCGGTAACTCGTTGGAAGATCTCTGGGTGACGTGGTTTCCGGCCCCGCTCCCGCCTGAATCTCGGCAGCGGCATTCTCTTGAGGCGTGCTACCGTCCTGCGGCGTTCGGGCTCGCGGTTAGCCTTCTCGGAGAACCACTCTGGGGCCCAGATGAGACGGATGCGTTTTCGAAGCAACTGACGGACGTCCTCGTCCGCGAGGACATAGAGGCGGCCCGATCGACCCACCAACCCGGATTTCAAGCCCCCGCGCAGCTGAGCGTAGACCTTCGTCCTGGGGATGCCCGCGATGACGGCAATCCGATAACCGGTCAGAGGGCGGTTCGCATTGGCTACCGCGGCGAGGGTTAGGAGACACGCGCGACTTCCGGTCAGGGCCTAGAGGGCTGGGTCGTTTGCTCTTGTCACGGAAGCAACCGAGATCTCCTGCATGTTCATAGGGTCCCAGGAGGTCCCCATATCTCTCCACCATTCACAAAGACTTGACCGCCTGGAAACCCGTTTCGGGGGGTTGTCTGGGACGGGCTTCGATGCCGGTTCAACGGGCAAGCGGCAGGGTCAAAATGAGTACCTTCTGAGTCCCCAGGGTTCGCGGTCTCCCGAACCACCTTCCCCCCTTGGAAAGAAATTAATACTATTGACACAATTAGCTCAGTGATGCCGAGTTCGAGCGGAAAACTCACAACAGTCACCTTGCCCGCGAAGGTGCGTGATCGTCTTCGGGACTACCAAGTGGGTGGAAAGAGTGCCGCTGAGGCCATCGAGGACCTCATGGATGAAGTTCCCCCCGACTACTTCAGACGGGACCTTCAGCAAGCGCTGCTTCTACCCAGAGAGTCGCTCGACGAGTTTCGCCGATCTCACAGACTTACGCCCAAGCGCTGAATGTACCGACTCGTCTTCGCGAAACCAATCGCGGGGCAGAGCTTCAAGCTCCTTCCTCGAAGGGCCCAGGAGCTATTCAATGAGACCTTCGATCCACTCGAACAACACCCCCGAGTTTCAGGGCCAGATCTTGACATTCATCAGCTCAGTGGGTACCAGAACGTTTGGACGCTCAGCGGTCCACCCTGGAGATGTGTCTATGCCATCGATGGGGAGGAGGTGGTCGTGATTGTCTTTGGGCATCGTAGGGATGTCTATGTGAGGTTACACAACCTGCTGCCTCCCCAGAAGCAATACGTCACGCGCTCGGCTGTCGACCAGTAGACCATATGGGAGGAACGGTCACCCGGACCGAGGGAAAACGGGTAGATAATAATCGCAGGGGGTCTGGTCGACCGTGGATCATCTGGTCGTTGGTATCACAAAGAAAGGCTTCTCCTAATGTCATCCCCGAGGTCCCATTTCGGGCAAGACGGATGAGAGAGGATAGCTCGTGCTTGAAAGACTGTTACATCGAACCCTTGGAGTGGCAAACTCATGCGCCGCCTAACACCATCCTCCAAGTGGTAGTAGAACGATACTTGACCGAAGGAGGCCGGACTACTGGGGGGCTCTAGACTTGGCCAGTGAATCGGAACGCCTGTACTAGAGGTCACGAACACGACTCCGCTAGCCGAGACTACCACTGCCCTGATGATGCTACGGTACACAATGGTACCAAAGATTACGCCCAAGAACGAATAGAAGAGTACTATGTAAGTCCCTCCCGGGCTCCGCAAGGCAACGCCCGAAGACGGCAGAGACAGGATTAATACTCCGATACTCGCCAACCAGATTACAGCGAAGATGACAATGGCCCGCAAGGGCCTTCCTTCAGCAATCACGGGCTCTATTTGTGTCGCCATCTTGTTAGAGGTTGCAGGCATTCACAAAGGAGTTCACCGACCCCAAGGAAATGATGAAGATTGGGAGCGAGAAGGTTAGGAAGACCGCTGAGATGGCACCGAGCGGAGAGGGGAGGGACAGACCGGATATCGCAGCTCCAGTAGAGATCGCAGCGACTATCGCGAGGATGACCGATACGATTCCGTATGAATACCAGAGTGTCTCTCCGCTACCCGAGCAGCTTGTGGTGGAAGATGGCAGCAACGAAAGGACTGCGAACAGGGTCACAATGAAACCCATGAATGCCATCGCCCCCCCTGTCTGCATGACTCCGCTTGGATAGTCAAGCGTAGATGCAGCTCCACTGAGGACCAACAGGTAGTAGCCAAGGGCCAATGCAACGAAGGCCCAGGGATCAGCCACCGTCTGACTGGTGGCCGGAGTGCTCGACTCTTGAGCGTACGGTCCAGACAGGAACTGGAAGTCAGTACTCTTGGTGGGGTTCTCAGTGGCGTTGAACACGCTCTCCGACAATACTGCCAACCCGCTTACCGAGAATTGAGTGGCGGCCGACAGAATGCTCTCGATTGTGCCAACTGGTCCGGAACCTTTCGATGACAATGCCCCGAGCGCGGCGATGAATAGTGGTACCAGTAGGGATATCAGAGTGGTTGCGCCCAGCGAGACGCCAGTTATGATACCCATTACCACGTCAACAGCAATGACGAGGCCAGCACCCGTCAAGAAGAACGGCGATAGAAAGTTTCCGACCTCTCGTCCTGCATATGATGCAGGGCTGCCTGACGCAAAAGCAGACGAAAGAGCACTAGCCATTCCACTGAAGTAGCTTGCAACGTTCTGCAAGCTGGCTTTGACCGTGCTTTCCAATGAGTTGAGAGCGGCTTGTAGCAAGGACACAACCTCCTTCTCTACGGACGCAAGCAACGCCTGCCAGGCCGCCTCCAGCGCCTGCCCCACCGCCTTCAGCGCCGACACCGTCGCCGCCACCGCCGCCTCCTCCAGCGGCTTCAGCCCCGGCACCAGATCGTTCAGGTACGCGGCCGCCGCCACCGTGGCATCCCATACCTCCCCAGCCACCTCCAGCGTCCCGTTGACGACCGCCGCCACCACCCCGCTCACCGCGTTCCACGCCGTGCACGCCCAGTCGCACGGCGGGGGCGCCGGTTGCGCGAGCGACGTCGGCTCGCCGAAGACCCCCCCGCTCGGCTCGGAGACGTTCGCGACCGACCCCAGCACCACCGGGCTCAGCCCCAGCGTCAGGATCTGGGTCGTCACGTCCCGGAAGGTCCCGTTCACCCCCCCGGTCGCGTTGTCGAGCAGTCCCGCCAGGAGGTAGTCCAGGTCCGTGGCCGAGGTGAGGTTCAGCGTGACCACCCCCTGCAACGCCGGCGATGCGTAGCCCGCCTCCAAGCCGGAGTCCAGCGGAACGCCCCCCTCCGCACAGTTCGGAGCGGTGGGGGCCGTGGTACAGTCAAGTCCCGCAGCGGAGACGACGCTCACGTAGGCGGCCTGGCCTGGCGACGTACCCGCCAGGGGAGAAGTTTGGAAGCAGGTGTTGGGCGCGGTCCCGCCTCCCGGTTGGACCGCGCCGTTCTGCCAGTGGCAGGCGATCTGCCAGATCGGCACCCCCACCACGGGCGCGTTTGCCCCGCGCGTGGTGTCCGCGGCCGTCCGGCCCTGGAGGATCGCCTGTCCCATCGGGGAGTCCAGGAACTGCCCCCGGGGGACTAGGAAGTTCGCCAGCTGGCTCGACTCGTCCTGATGGACCGTGTAGACCGAGGTGCCGCCCCACGGGAGCGGCACGGTGCCTGACGAGATCGCGCAGTTCGAGCACGAGCTTCCCTCCGACACGTTCGCCACGACCAGGAAGAAGTCCTGCTCGCCCGTATAGCGTTGCAACCCCTCGGGAAGGTTCGACAGGGTGGAGTTGTCGTCCGGCACCCAGAGGTAGGTGGGCGCCTTCACCCCCGCCGGGACCGCCGCGGCCTCGAAGCTCACCCACGCGCCGGCCGCGGGCTCGTCCTTGCAATCGTCCGAGCCCGTCAAGCGCTGGAAGGTGGGGGCGGCCAGCATGTCGATCCGCACCGTCGCGCTCAGGGCGCACCCGTCGATCGGAAGGGTCTCGAAGGGACCAGGCGTGGAGGCCGAGGCCCCTGACGTCGACGTGTTGAGCACGAACTGGAGCGTGATGTCCTCGCTCCGCACGGCATTGTCGACCGGGAAGGTGAGCACGGTGGGGCCCACGAGGCCTGGGAGGTTGTTCGGAGGGGTGCACCCCACGTATCCCGGGGTCGTGAACCCCGAGAACTGCTTCACTCCCGTGGCCGGGCTCGTCACGGAGAGATCGACCGCGTACCCGTCCCCCGAGCTCAGGGACGACGGGCAGTCCTGGTCGTTCACCGTCGCCTTCAGGGAGGGTAGCCCGCTGACATCGGCACCGATCTGGAGATCGAGGTCGTGGAGGGGGCTCAGGCGCGCCCCGTCCGGGAGGTGGTCCGCCGGCGTGCTCGCGGCGAGGGGATTCGCCCCCCAGGAGAGCTTCCCCCACACCGTCAGCGTGTACTCGCCGTCATAGCTCCCGAGGACGCCTCCGAGCCACCCCGCCTTGTCGTTGAGGACGAGAGGGTTCAGGGTTTCGAGGAGCGTCCAGTACGACCAGAGCTGTTCGGAGGCCCAGGGGCCGTCGTCGGAGAGATTCTGCGGCTCGTTCGAGGTGGAGGGCGCGAAGGAGCAGGACCCCGCGTAGTCCGGTGTCGGGCACGCGTCGAAGGGGTCGAAGGTGGCGCTCTCGTCCCACCAGTGGTAGTAGCCGTCGGTGGTCTTGGGGGCGCCGTTCGAGAGGGGTCCAAGGTCGAAGGTGAGGTTCCACGTGTCGAGCATGTGGCTCCCCGCCGTGTCGAGCCTACGG
>JAJYEA010000024.1 GCA_021790425.1 Thermoplasmata archaeon
GGCAGTCTCTTCCGTCCCGGACCCCACCAGATGCGATCCTTTCCGATCGCGAGGATGGCCGGGGTGACGTACGTCTGGGCCACGAGCGCCTGCATGAGCACCGCCATCCCGATGCCGAGCCCGAGACCGGCGATGAGTCCGAGCGGGCTCGTCAGCCCGAGGAGGATGAAGGGGCCGCCCAGCATCACGGCGGCGGCCGTCACGACGCCCCCCACGTGGGTCACGGCCCGGCGGATGGCCTTCTTGGAGGGATAGCCCCGGAGCCGCTCCTCCTTCACCCGGGTGAGGAAGAGGGCGTTGTAGTCCATCCCAAGGCCCAGGATAAGGACGAGGAGCATCACCGGGAGCAGGAAGGAGAGGGTCACCCGCTCGATCAGCCCGACGACGAGATAGACCATGGCCCACGACCAGAGGATGGAGAGGCCGATGGCCCCGAGCGCCAGGGGAGGGACGAAAAGGGAGCCCAGCAGGACGAGGAGCACCAGGAAAAGCCCGACCGACGCCCCGAAGAGCATCCAGTCCATGGCCCCGTTGGCCAGGTTCTGGAAATCCTTCGTGGACTGCGCGACGCCGCCGTAGTAGACCGCGGAGACCTCCGGGTGGGCCGACTGGAAGCTGGAGAGGCGGGTCTGCATCGCACTGAGCGACGTGCCCGCGTCGGCGGAGTATCCGCTCGACGTGGTCACCACATTGAAGAGGACCGTGCGCCCGTCGACCCCCACGTACTGGTGCTCCAGCGCGAGGAGGGCGTACTGCTGGGCGGGCAGGGCGGTGCTGAGGTTGTTCCAATCCGGGAGCGGGGCTCCGCCCGTTCCTACGAACGTGTCGACCTGGGCGACGCCGGTGGTGGAGTTCATGGAGGCGCTGAGGGCGGCCACGTCCTGCACCTCCTGGGAGTCCATCGTCCCGTTGGGGAAGAGCGGCTGGCTGAAGGTGACCAGCACGTAGGAGTTGGAGAGCAGGGACGGGCCGAACTCCTGGTTGAGCTTGATCAGGCCGGCCTGCGCGGGATTGGAGGGGGGCAGCCCGGTGTTCGTGATGTCGTAGGAGACGGGCACGTTGAGCGCCACGTACGTGATGGGGGCCGAGAGGAGCACCACGAGCACGAGCAGGAAGACCGGGCGACGGGTGGCGAAGCGGGCCGCCCGGCTGAAGTAGGTCCGGCGCTGCTTCAGGCGCTCCTTCCGGGCCGCCGCGTGCCGCCGGAAGCGCTCGTTCGTGTAGGGCCAGAACACCTTCGGCCCGACGAGCGCGAGGATCGCGGGGATGAGCGTGAGTCCCGCCAGGAGCAGCACGACCACCGAGAGCGAGAGCGCGAGCCCGAGCTGCTCCATCAGCCCGATCCCGGAGAAGGAGAGGGCCAGGCCCACCACGATCACGGTGAGCCCGCTCGTCGTGATGCTCTGCCCGGCCCACTGGACCGCGGACGCCACGGCCCGGCCGTGGTCGTGGTGGCGCACGAGCTCCTCCTTGTAGCGGGCCGCCATGAAGACCGAGTAGTCCGTGCCGATCGCGAGGAGGAAGACGAGGATGATCGACTCGAGGATGGGGTCGATCGACATCACGTAGCGACCGATCAGGTAGAGCCCGCCGAGGCTGACCAGGAGGGCGACCCCGATGGCCGCGAAGGAGACCGCGGGTACGAGCGGTGCCCGGAAGTAGACGACCATGATGACCACGAGGAGGACGATGGTCAACACCAGCAGGAGGCTCAGGGCGGAGTTGGCGAGGCTCATCGTGGCCTCGTCCAGCGGCGCGGAGCCGCTCTGGTAGAAGTCGATCCCGGCGTAGGCGGGGTTCGAGGCCAGCGTGCGGGGACCGACCACGTTGATCTCATCCACGTCGTTGTAGACCGGCGTCTGCCCGTGGTAGGTGTAGCTGTCGTTCTGGGTGAAGGAGACCACGATGAGGGTGGCGTTCCCCGCGGCGTTCACGAAGTTCGTCGCGAGGGAGCGGGGGATGGGGACCGGGTAGTCCCGGACCGGGGTGGTCTCCGCGAGCGAGAGGGCCCAGGCGCCCTCCTCGGTGGGGGTCGCCTGGCCGTCCGGGAAGGCCTTCCAGAGGTCGAGCATCCAGGACGCGGGGAGTCCCACTTCGGAACCGAGAAGGACCGCGCCGGCCGCCTGGATCGACGGCCAGGAGGACTGGTTCTCGATGCCGAGGTGGGTCAGCACGACCAGGGCCGGTCCCTGCTCGGTGACGTTGGGAAGGAGCGTCGGGAGCAGGGGCGGCAGGGTGGTCCGCATGGAGAGGTCCGCACACGGCACCACGTTCCGGGCGGTGAGGCACGCCGGGGAGACGGTCTGGTTGAACCCGGGGACCGACGCGTTGTAGCCGTAGTAGAAGTTCGAGAGCACCGCCTCGGCCGCCGGGCTCGCGTTGAGGAGGGTCTGGGTCGCCTGGAAGGCGGGCCAGTTCGCGGCGGAGGGGGACGCGTTGGAGGGAAGGCTCTGGGACACCTGGACCCAGGTGCCGACGTAGGCGGAGGCGGGGCCCCACACCAGCTGGCTGGTCTCGTTGAGGGAGACCGGCAGGGACGGGGCCATCGTCAGCGAGGCGTTCAGCGCACCGAGGCCGATGGACGCGTCGAGCGTGAGGTACTGACCGTAGGCGGAGTAGAGGTCCTCGACCGATCCCAGGTACTGGACCTTGGGGTCCGAGGCGATGGACTGGGCCACGGCGATCGTGGCGTTCTGTCCAGTAGGACCGGTGATGTCCGGGTGGACTAGGACGACGAGCGTCGAGGAGGGGGCCGAGCTGGAGTCGGGGAACTCGGCGGCCATCTTGTTCCCGGCCACGATGCTCATGTCCGAGCTGGGCAGGGTGCTGTAGTTGCCGCTGTTGAGGACCGAGCCGAGACTGACCACGGCCGGGAGGGCGACGAGGAGGACGAGCCCCCAGGCGATGATGGGATACCACGGGTGCCGGACGATCCCGCGGCCGAGGCCCGAGAAGAGCGCCTGGGCGGGGCCCGTGGACGTCATGCCACCGCGCTCCCCGAGGGGTTGCCCGGTGCGTCCAGCAGGTCCCGGACGGCCTTCAGCGTCACCGTCGCCTGTGTCAGGGAGAGGCTAGGGTTCCGGGCGAGGGCCCGCGCGAGCTTGACCTGCCGGGCCGAGCGGACGGCGAGCACCTTTTCCTCGCCCAGAGGGGTCAACCGGACAAAGCGGGCACGCCTGTCCTCGGGGTCCTGGGCGCGCTCCACGTATCCCCCCTGCTCCAGCACGTCGACCATCGCGGTGACGGTCTGGGGGCGGATGCCCAGGAGGCGGGCGATGGACGACAGATGCCGCGGCCCTCGACGATGAAGGTGCTCGAGGATGATGAACTGGTGGAAGGCGAGCCCGTTGGAGCGCGTCACCTCGAGGATGCCGCCCGAGGAGCGTTCGATCACCCCGCGGAGCGTGCGAAGGAATTCCTCGGCCTGGGCCTCGAGCTGGGGGAGCGAGTTATTTCGGGACATGGAATATTCAGCTTCCCTGAACTACCTTGCTTTTTAACCATTACTTGGCACAACCCAGAAGGAGGCCCCGGGAATCCCGGGGAGCGCCCTTCCGGGCCCCTCGGGGCCTCTCCGAGGGGCGACACAGCTTTATCCCCCCTACCGACTTGGGGGGGCGGATGATCTCCCCCCGCTTCCGGGCTGCCGTGGCCACCGCTCTCGGCACCGGGATGGCCCTCCTGATCGTGGCCGCCGTCTTCCTGGGCTCGGGCACCTCCTCGGCCGCGGTGCCTTCCCCCAGCCAGTACACGACCCCGACCCCGTCCGGGCTCTCGGTGGCGGACTATGCGGTCATCGGGATCCTGGTGGCGATGGTCCTCGCGGGCATGCTCGTCTACCTCTTCTTCCTCCGCGGCGGTGAGGGAGGGGCCGCGGAGCCGTCGGAGTCCGGAGGGGCCGCTGGCCTCGACGACTGGTCGGAAGACGACCAGGACGAGCCCTCCTCGTAGCCCGACCTCCTCCCCCATCCTTAAATCGGCCGGGACCGTGGGAGACGCGTCGCCGGTCCGGTGCGCTGGGCCGGGGACAGGGAGGACCGATGGTGGAGTGGGGTTTGTTCGTCGGGAGGTTCCAACCCTTCCACAACGGGCATCTCGAGGTCATCCGGTCCGTGCTCCGGACCTACCGGCCCAATGAGCTCATCATCGGCATCGGGAGCGCCCAGACCTCCCACACCCTCCGGGACCCCTTCACAGCGGGCGAGCGGTTCGAGATGATCGTCCGCGCGCTCGAGTTCGAGCGCCTCGAGCACTTCTGGGTCGTCCCCATCCCCGACGTGGACCGCCACGCCATCTGGGTCTCCCACGTCGCGTCGCTCCTCCCTCCCTTCGAGGAGGTCTACTCGAACGACCCGCTCACGCGCATGCTCTTCCAGCAGGCTGGATACAAGGTACCGGAACTCCCCTTCTTCAACCGGGGTGCCTTCGAGGGGACCGAGGTAAGACGGCGCATGGCGGCCCATGAGGAGTGGAGAGACCTGGTGCCCCTGTCGACCCGCACGGTGCTGGACGAGCTCGGCGCCGAGGAGCGGATACGCCTCCTGGCCCATCGCGACACCAAGTCCACTGGAGGGACCCATGGGCACTGAGGGAACGGGGGACGCCCCCGCCCACCGGGGACGCAGGGCCTCCCACGCCCTCGACACGCTCGCGGTGCACTCCGGCGACGCGCCGGACCTCAACGCGGGCGCCGTGGTGCCTCCGATCTACCAGACGACGACGTTCCGGTTCCCGGCGGAGTTCTCCGAGGCCCGGGAGAAAGGGGAGGTCCATCTCTACACCCGTCACCGGAACCCCTCCCAGTCCCGGGCGGCGGAGGCCATCGCCACCCTCGAGGGGGCCGAGGCCGGCCGCGTCTTCTCGTCGGGGATGGCGGCCCTCTCGTCCGTCTTCTTCTCCCTGCTCCGCGCGGGGGACGAGGTGGTCGCCCTCGAGGACCTCTACGGGAACACCTTCTCGCTGCTCCGGGAACTCTCGGAGCGCTGGCATCTCTCCGTGCGCTGGGTGCGCGCGGAGGAGTCCGCCTCGGTGGACCAGATCGTCACCCCGAAGACCCGCCTCCTCCTTCTGGAGTCGCCCACGAACCCGACCCTGCGGGTGCACGACCTCGACCGGTGGGCGCGCGCGGCCGCCGCCGTGGGCGCCCCCCTCGTGGTCGACAACACGTTCGCCACCCCGGTCAACCAGCGCCCGCTCGCCCACGGCGCCACGCTCGTGATGCACTCCGCCACGAAGTACCTCGGAGGGCACAGCGACGTCATCGCGGGCGCCCTGGTGGGATCCTCAGCGATGCTCGAGGGGATGGACACCATGTTCCACTCCCTCGGGGGAAGCCTCGACCCGTTCGCCGCCTTCCTGCTCAGCCGCGGGATCAAGACGGTCGGGCTCCGCGTGCACCGGCAGAACGAGACCGGGCGCGCGGTCGCCGAGGAGCTGGCCCGACACCCCCGGGTCGGGCGGGTATGCTATCCGGGCTCGGCCTCCGCCGAGGAGGAGCGGATCGCGGCGCGGCAGATGAGCGGCCGGGGAGGGATGGTCTCCATCGTGCTGCAGGGGGGTGCCCCGGCGGCCCACCGGTTCATGCACGCACTCACCTTGGTCCAGCCGGCCAGCAGCCTGGGAGGGGTCGAGAGCCTCGCGAGCGTCCCGGCCGAGACCTCCCACCGGCAGCTCACTCCCGAGGAACGCCAACGCCGAGGCATCGACGACGGCATGGTGCGGCTCTCGTTCGGGATCGAGGACCCGGCCGACCTCCTCGCGGACCTCCGGGAAGCCCTGCGAAAGACCTGACCCCGCGGCGGGCCCGCTCCGATCAGTCCTGCCCTTTGAGCTTCCAGAGGAGGCTCAGGTTCAGCTCGAGCCAGCTCACGGGCTCGGCGATCCCGAGCTCGGTGAGCACCCGCGGGTGCACCTCGCCGAGGATGGCCACGCGCTCGCCCGCGAACCGCATCTCGGCGACCCTCCCGGAGATCGTCCCCGGGGCATCGGCCGGTTCCCGGACGGGGGTGATCCCGATGACGCGGGCGAGATGCTCGCCGACCGCGGCGGCCCTCGCGAAGCCGGACCCCTCGCCGGCGTCCACGAGAGCGAGGTGGGTCTCGGTCCGCGTGCCGGTGTCCGCGGCCGGGTCCTTCACGACGACCTCGGCGATCTCGAAGAGGCGCTGGGGGTAGCTGCCCGAGGCGTTGCGGGCGAGCGCCTCGACCAGGCCCGGGGTGAGCGCGGTGCGGATGACGCTGAAGTCCTGGGAGGCGGGGTTGGCGATGGTGAGTGCGGTCCCCGCGGCGGTGAAGTGCTCGGACAACGTCGGCGGGAGGAGGAGCGGGGTGTGGGCCTCCTGGTAGCCCATGCCGACCATCACCTCGAGGAACTTCCGGAAGTAACGCGTGGCCGGGGTCCGGTGGCCCGCGGTCTGCGGGGGGGTCCCCACCGGCTCGAGCGATGCGAGCCCCCGGGCGACGACCACCTCTTCCGCGAGGTCGACCGGCCCGATGAGGTCGGGTCTCCAGGGCGGGACCGTCACGGTCCAACCGCCCCGGGCCTCGGTGACGTGGAACCGGCATCGGCGGAGGGCATGGGTGACCTCGGTGGTCTCGAGCCGCGAGCCGATGACCTCCGCGAGCTGCCGCGGCGTCATCGTGAGGGTCCGCACGCCCACGACGGTGGAGCCCGTGTCGACACGGGAGCGGCGCCGCACGGGCACGGGGTTCACGCGCCAGCCGCGGGCGACGAAGGGTAGGAGCATGTACCCGACCAGCTGGCGGCACGTGACGTCGGCCGTGCCGGTCGACTCGATGAGGATCGCGGAGTCCCCCACGGCGAGCTCGCCGTACCGGGCCGCGTTCAGGATCGGGGGCAGGGAGAGGATGTGGCCGGCGGAGTCACGGAGGGTGAGGGCCATCCCGCGCCGGCGTCCGAGCGGGGAATACGCAGCGGCCATGGGATGCCGGTCGAAGAACTCGATGCCCGACACCTCGGTCGTCGTGCTCCCCTCGTCGGGAAGGGGCGTGAAGCGGATGCCGTCCAGCCCCTCCATCGCGTACTGGAAGGGGGGGGCCAGGTGCGCGAGCGGGTAGAGCCCGAGGCTCCCCCGGGCACGGTTCGCGCCCAGGGTCGCGTGGAGCGCCTCCTGGTAGCGGATGAGCTCGTGGAGGTGGTCCGCGTCGAGCGGCTTCCCGTTCGGGGCGTGGACGATCGCCATCCGGATCTCCTTGCGGAGGGGCGCGACGGAGGAGTCCACGGAGACCTCGAGCGGATGTTCCCTCGGCTCGGGGGCGCCCCCGGGATGGTAGTCCGATCCTTCCGCGGAGCCGATCACGCCGGCGAGCGCGAACGCGAGCCCCGACTCGGAGAGGAGGTCCAGCCGGTCGGAGGTGATCTCGAAGCGGAAGGTCTCCTCGGTGACCTCGGAGACCTCTCCCTTCGTGCGGAAGACCGCCTGCTCGAGCTCCTCGGCGGAGAGGGAACGCCCCAGGAGCCGGTGGAGCAACGGACGGGAGAGCGTGGAGGAGGGCATGGTTACACCCGGCTCTCCCCCAGCGTGTCCAGGCGGTTCGAGAAGAGCTCGCGGATGTCCTGCACGCCCAGCGCGACCATCGCGAGGCGCATGACCCCGATGCCCCAGGCGGCCACGGGCACCTTCACCCCGAGGGGACGCAGGACCTCGGGCCGGAACATCCCGCCGGGGAAGACCTCGATCCAGCCGAGCGAAGGGTGCTTCACGTAGCCCTCCACGCTCGGTTCGGTGAAGGGGAAGTAGGTGGGCTTCACCCGCACCTCCCCCGTCCCCGCGGCCTTGGAGAGCTGCTGGAAGAGCGAGACGAGGTCCCGGAGGCTCACGCCCTCCCCCCCGTAGATGCCCTCGCACTGCTCGAACTGGATGTGGTGGCGGGTGTCGATGGCGTCCCGGCGGAAGGCCGTCCCGATGCAGTACATGCGGAAGGGCGGGGTCGGGTTCCGGAGCAGGTAGCGGACCGAGACAGGGGTGTTGTGGCTGCGGAGCACCAGGCGGCGCGCGATCGCGGGATCGTACTTCCCTCCCCACCCGGCGGAGAGCTTGCGTTCCCCGGGGACGGTCCGGCCCTCGTGGACGGCCGCCACTCGCCCCAGCAGGTCCGCGGGAGGCTCCGGGGGGTCCACCCCCTGCACGAAGAACGCATCCTGCGCCGAGCGCGCGGGGTGATGCTGGGGGATGAAGAGCACGTCCGAGTTGATCAGCTCGCTCTCGACCAGGGGGCCGGTCCCCTCCTCGAAGCCGAGGCCGAGGAGGATCTCCTCGAACTCCCGGAGCCAGCTGAGATAGGCGTGGGTGCGCGCGCCGTTCAGGTACGGGACCTGCGCCCGGACGTCGTAGGGCCGGAGGACCGCGTCCTTCCAGGCGCCGCCCCGGAGGTGGACGGAGGTGAGGGCCCCGAGCGCCTCCTGGCCGGCGGCCGCGAGCGTGAGGGCGCGTCCCTCGGGAGACGGGGACCATCTCCGCGAGGTGTGGTGCTCCGTCGCGGCGAGCCCGCGTCGGACCAGGCGTTCTGCAGCGTCAGGGGCGATCGTGCCCTCTCCCTTCGCCAGGGAGGCGAGGCTCACCTCGTCACGGAACCCCTCGGGCGGAAGCGCCCCGGTCCGCTCGAGCCGCGGTCCCAACTGGAGGAAACCTCCCTTCTTCAACTGGCCGACGGCCACGGCGAACTCGGCGTCGTCCAGCCCGCTCGCGGCCCGCGCCTCGGCGGCCGGCAGGGGCTGTGCGGCCAGGGCCTCCCACAAACGGCGCTCCGGAAGTCCCTTGGGAAGGGTCTCACGACCGCGATCGGTGAGGAGGGTCTGGGAGGAATGGGTCTCTGCCGCGAGGACCAGCTTCTTCGCGCGGAGGCGCTCGAGGCTGCCGCGGACGACCTCGGGCGTGAGCTCGGGGGGCGCGACGAGGTCCTGGTCCGCGAGGGTCTCCCCCGCGGGGAGGGAACGGAGCCGCTCGAGGATCCGGGTCTCCGGCCCCGACAACGAGAGGGCGATCTCCTCCGGCATGGCCCGAGCGGATACCCTCAGGACTTAGAGGTTTTGCGCTTGGGCTTCGGCTTCGGAGGCGGGCGGGAAACGGGAGGGGCCTCCTGTGCCTTGCGCCGAGCCACCGCCTTCTTCTGCTGGGCGCGGCGCTCCGGGACCTCGGGGGCCGCGGGGGCGGCCGGTGCGGGCTCGGGAGTCGGCGGCTCAGGCTCCTCGTCCGGCGCGGGAGCAGGGGACGGCTCGGGGGCAAGGGGAGCAGACTCGGGCGCAGGCACCTCTTCGGGAGCTGCGGGAGCCTCCGGTTCCGCCGGCGTCGCCTCGGAGACCGGGGCCGGTTCCTCGACGGGCGCGGGCTCTTCGACCGGGGCGGGCTCCTCGGGAGCGGGCGTGTCGGCCTGCGGTTGGATGTCCCCGAAGGTGGTCGACGCTTCCTCGGCGGGTGCCGCAGCTTCAGGGGCCGGGGACTCGGGTGCGGGGGCCTCCTCCGTCGCCGCGGAGGGCTCCGCGGCGGGTTCCGGTTCGGCCGGAGCCGGCTTGGTCACAGGATACGTGGCGATCCCGGTCCAGGCGGGCTCCTCCGTTGCCGGAGGGGTCTCGGATGCGGCCGCGGGAGCGGACGCGGGAGTGGATTGAGGAGACGGAGTCGCCGCGGCCGGCGCTGCCGCCGGTGCCGGCTTCGCGACCCGGGGCGCCGCGGGGGGGCGCGGGGAGGCACCGGCCTGCCAGGGGGGCCGCGAGCCCGGTCCGGGGCGTGACGTCCGTCGTGCGGCCGTGGGGGGCGCGGTCCGTGTCGGCTTCTGGGCAGGACGCGTCACGGGGGTCCGCACCGGGACGGCCGCCCGGCGTCCCAGGAGCCATCCGAGGACAGTGGCGAGTCCGATGCAGAGGATGAAGAAGAGGTAGCTCACCGGGGGAGTCAGGAGGCCCTGGAGGGCACCCCAGTAGCCGCCGAGGGCCGACACTCCGAAGGTGGCCGACCCGCTTCCTACTGCTTGGGCGCTCAACGTGCTTGCCTTCACCAGGATCTTCGGGTCAAGGTACGTGACGGGGACTATAAATGAACCACCGGCGCTCCCCCCGCTTCCCGTGCTCGTGTGGATGGTGGCGAGCACGACCGCGTTGGTCCGCGTGGGGGGCTGGGAGTAGACCGTGATCGTCACGGGGACGTGGGAGACGGGCACGCCGGTGAGGTTTACCACGCTCACCGTGATCGACACCGAGGACCCCGGGTTGGTGACTTGCGGGTTCACCGTGATGCTCATGTTCACGAGGCCGTGGATCAGATCGCCGTAGAGGGTGAGCGCGTTCTTCGGCGATCCCCATCCCGTGACCGGGTCCCAGCCCGTGGCGGTCTTCCAGATGCAGTTCGCTCCCTGCGTGATGTCGTTGTAGGGGAGCGGGGGCGTCCCGTGGTCCTCGATCACCCCGAGGCGGTAGAGGTCCGGGGTGAGGAGGCCGAAACCGGTGCCGTGGAGCGCGTCCATCTCGGCCACGAGCCCGGCCCACATCGGGGAGGCGAAGCTCGTGCCCATCCCGCCCTGGATGCTCGCGTTGTAGTAGAGCGCGTCATCGGCCGAGGGACCGGCCACGTCGGGAATGCCGCGCTGGCCCCCGCCCACCGTCTCGATCTCGACCGCGGCCGAGCCGACGAGCTGCCAGGACGGGGCCGCGAAGGAGGAGGAGAATCCCCCGCCGCTCGAGGCCCAGGCGGGCTCGCTCGCGAGCGTGGGAGGGGTCGAGCCGCCCAGACTGACGGTCACCTGGGGCGCGGTCCCCCCGACACCGATGGCCCACGGGGAGGAGGCGGGGAACTCGGCCGAGGAGGTCGACGTGCAGGTGTTCGGAGATCCGGCGGTCGAGCCGCCGTTATCCCCCGAGGAGGCGAAGACGGAGACGCCCTTCGCCTCCGCCGCCTGGAAGAGGGCGTCGAAGGAGGCCTGGAGGGAGGGATCCCCGCCGTCCGTCGTCCCGAAGGACATCGAGATCACGCTGACCGTGCTGTTGTTGACGAGGTACGAGAGCCCGTCCTCGAGCGAGGTATCCGAGGGGGAGTAGTGGTTCGAGGCGGGTCCGTCGGGAACGTAGACCGGCATGAGCGTCGCGCCCGGCGCCTGGGACTCCGACCATTCCATGTCGAGCGTGAGCTCGAAGGCATTGCCGCTGGGGTCGTAGATGGCCGCGGAGCTCGGAGCGGGCGCCCCCTCGAGCGGAACGGGGATGATCGAGAAGGAGGGCTCGTCCGAGGGATAGAGGGTCTGGGCGAACGAGGAGAGGTCCGAGGGGTTGTACCCGCCCCCCCACAGCAAGAGGCCGATGGTCTGCGAGGTCGCCCAGTTCGGGCCGCCCGTCAGGTTGTAGAGGTCGTCGAACCCGTACATGAAGTGCGGGAAGTTCGGATAGATCGTCCCCGCCGAGATCGCCATCGGGCGCACGTCGGTCCGGAACTGGGAGATCCCCTGCGAGAGCCCGCTGACGGTGAGGACGTAGGGGGCGAGCGACGCGGGGAGCCGGGGTTGGACCGAGGGAAGCGTGGCGGCATGCCCCTGGTAGAGGCCCTGCACGAGCGAGGTGGAGAAGAGCGAGTCCGCCTCGCCGACGTTCCCCCGGACAAGGAGGAACATCCGGTCCTGGTAGGTGTGCACGATCGTGAATCCCTGGGCGCGCAACGCGGCCTCCACGCTCGCGTAGGCCGCGGGGGTCGGGGCGTAGCGGGTGTCGAACCCCGAGGAGGAGAGGAAGTGCCCGTACGAGGAGGAAGAGGGGTCGGAGGACGACTGCACGTAGCTCGACAGCGCATCGCCTCCCGAGGGGAGGAGGGTGATCCCGAGGGTCAGCGCCTGGGAGGAGGGCACGCTCCGGACGTCGACCATCGAGGCGGCCGCGGCGGCGCTGTAGCCGAGCTCCTCGCCCGGCGCGTAGGACATCCCGAGCGCGTGGAACTCCGCCTCCTGGGGAGAGGCCACCCCGCCGGACGCCGGTGCTCCGGCCGCGAAGGCGCCTCCCGGCACGGTGGACAGCACGAGCGCGGCGAGGGCGGTCAACAGCAACGGTACCACCCAGGAGCGTCCAGAAGGCATGGAGAACGTGATGCGCCGTTGCAAGATGAAACCTGCGGTCACTTCTAGAGGTTCCAGACGGCCTTGGTGTATCCTTTCGGCCGCGGGGGCGGGGACGCGGCCGCGCCGAAGGGATCGGGCCGCGGGGTAGGCGCCTCCCCCTTCTTCTTCCGGAGATACGCGTCGATCGCGGCGGCGGCCCGTGTCCCGGCCGCCATGGCGTACACCACCGATTTCCCTCCGGAGGCGAAGACCCCCTCGACCCCGGTGGCCATGTCGTCGTGCCTTCCCTGCGGCCATCCCTGCGAGCCGAGCTTGAGATCGAGCGACCCCGGGAATCCCGTGAGGTCGGCCTTCTGGCCGATCGCCACGATGATCGTGTCGCACTCCAGGGTCGTCTCCGAACCCTCGACGGGTACGGGGGAGCGCCGGCCCGAGGCGTCGGGGGGACCCAGCTGCATCTCCTGCACGACCAGTCCCGTGACGTGGTCCGTGCCCGTGATGCGGAGGGGAGCGCGGAGGAAGAGGAAGCGGACGCCCTCCTGCTCGGCCCCGTGGACCTCCTCCCGGTCGGCCGGCATCTCCTCCCGGGTGCGCCGGTAGACGAGCGTCACCGTGCCGCCGCCGGAGAGGCGGAGGGCGGAGCGGACCGCGTCCATCGCCACGTCGCCGCCTCCGATGACGAGGATCTTCTTCCCCATCGGGGGGGTCTTTCCGGAGTGGAGGTCCTTGAGGAGCGGGAGAGCCGGGTAGACCCCCGGGAGGTCTTCCCCGGGAACGCCGAGCGTCCGGTGGGCCGGGGTGCCGATCGAGAGGTAGACCGCCTGGTAGCCTTCCTGGAGGAGGCCGTCGACCGAGAGGTCCACGCCCACCTTCCTGCCCTTGAGGAACGTCACGTCCAGGTTCCGGAAGCGGGCGACGTCCAGATCGATCTCGTCCCCCTCCATCCGGTACTTGGGGATGGTCATCGTCTGGCCCCCCAGGAACTCCTCCTGCTCGTAGACCGTGACGCCATAGCCCCGGATCCCGAGCTCCCAGGCCGCCATCAGACCGGCCGGACCGCCCCCCACGATGGCCACGCGCTGGCCGCGGGGCGCCTGGGGGACGTACGTCAGGTTCGCATTGCCCGCCTCGAGCGAGGCGCGCTTCAGATGGCGGATCGCGATGGGCACGCCCCGCTTCGCGACGATGCACGCATCCTCGCAGTAGTGGTAGCACACCTTGCAGAGCGTGGTCCCGAGGGGGTTCTCGGTGAGGACGCTCTTGGCGGCCTCGTCGAACTTGCGGTCCGCCACGAGGCGTATGTACTCCCGGCAGTCCTGGGTGATCGGGCAGGCCTCGACGCAGTAGGGACGCCCGCACTGGATGCACCGCTTCGCCTCGAGGACGGCGTCCTCGAGCGAGTAGGGGTGGAGGATCTCCCCGAACCCGGAGGTCCGCTCGGCGGGCTTCTCCTCCGCGATGGGGGTGCGTACAGGGTTCAGCTTCACGGGCGCCGGCTTGGGCGATGACGCCGCTCGGGACTCCGTAGTGGCCGTCACGACTTCACTCACCGATGGGTGCGTATAGAGCTTTTCCCACGTTCTCGGATTTGGAAACTCGTTTTCCCACCCTTAAGCCGGCTGTCGCGGCGGGAGGACAGCGATTTCCCCATCGGAGAAGTATTTAGCCCCGGTTCGGTATGGGTCGCTGACGGAACCGAAGGCCATGGTGCTCGACTCGCTCGGAAAGTCCCTCCGCGGCATCCTCTCCAAGATCGCGAAGTCCTCCGCCATCGACTCCGCGCTCGTGGACGAGGTGGTCCGCGACCTCCAGCGCGCCCTCCTCCAGGCCGACGTCAATGTCCAGCTCGCCCTCGGGCTCTCCCAGAAGGTCCGCGAGCGGGCGCAGAACCAGCAGCCCCCCGGGGGCACGAGCGTCCGGGACTACCTCGTCCGCATCATCTACGAGGAGATCTGCGCGATCCTGGGCGAGGAGAAGTCCTATGCGGTCCGACCGAAGCGCATCATGCTCGTCGGGCTCTTCGGCCAGGGAAAGACGACCACCGCGGGGAAGCTCGCCCGGTACTACCAGAAGAAGGGCGTCCGCGCGAGCCTCATAGCGGCCGACATCCATCGTCCCGCGGCCATCGACCAGCTCGAGCAACTCGCGAAGCGGGTCAACGCGGAGTTCTACGCCGACCGCGGCGAGCGGCGCGCCGAGGTGATCGCCAAGGCGGGCCGGGAGAAGTTCGCCTCGTCCAACGTGATCATCCTGGATACCGCGGGGCGGGCGGCGATCGACGCCGACCTCATCGAGGAGATCAAGCGGTGCCGGAAGACCTTCGAGCCGGACGAGGTGCTCCTCGTGCTCGACGCCGCGATGGGACAGACCGCCGGCCGGTCGGCCGAGGCGTTCCACCAGGCGGTGCAGCTCACGGGCGTCGTCCTGACCAAGCTCGACGGCTCCGCCCGGGGCGGTGGCGCCCTGTCGGCGGTGGCCAAGAGCGGGGCGCCCATCCTCTTCGTAGGCACGGGGGAGCACGTCGACGAGCTCGAGCGGTTCGAGACCACGCGCTTCGTCTCCCGGCTGCTCGGGATGGGGGACATCCGGTCCCTGGTCGAGCGCTTCGAGACGATCGAGAAGAAGGAGGAGGCGGAGGCGGCCGCCGAGCACCTCATGAGCGGGAAGTTCACGCTCCAGGACTTCTACACCCAGATCGAATCCCTCGGGAAGATGGGACCGTTCTCGAAGCTCCTCTCCTTCCTCCCCGGCTTTGCCACCGCGAAGGTGAACGAGAAGGACGTGGAGGCGACCCAGACCCGCCTCCGGCGCTACCGGTTCATCATGGACTCCATGACGAAGGAGGAGATGCTGAACCCCCATCTCATCAAGGCGGATCGCATCCACCGCATCGCCGTGGGGAGCGGCCAGTCCCCCCACGAGGTGCGGGCGCTCCTCAAGTACTTCGACCAGACCCGGAAGGCGGCCCACGGGCTCGCCTCGAACCGGAAGCTCCGGCGCCAGATGGAGCGCCAGCTCGGCGCCGCGGGAGGCGCCGAAGGGAACCTCCCGGGCTGATACCCGCCCTCTACCGGTCCGGGGTCCGTCAGACCGACCGGAGCCAGAGCGCCATCAGGACCTCGTCGACGTAGGCCCCGTCGATCCGCACTTCCTTCCGGAGACGCCCCTCCTCCCGGAAGCCGAGCTTCTCGTAGAGTCCGATCGCGGGGGCGTTGGTCGCGAAAACGCCGAGTCGTATCTTCGCGAGGCCAAGCTCGCGACCCCACGCGATGATCGCCTCCATCAGCGCCTGGCCGATCCCCAGCCCACGGTACTCCCGGAGCACCGAGACCCCCAGTTCCGCGGAGTGCGCGTTCTTGGAGTGCCGTCCACGGCTCGCATTGGCGCCGCCAATCACGCGTCCGTCCACCTCGGCGACCAGCCAGAGCTGATGCGTCGGGTCGGTCTCCTTGAACTGCGTCTCGATCTCCTCGCGGGTGCGCGCGAAGACCTCGGTCATCACGTAGCGGCCCTCTGCCCCCACCGCGTTCAAGTTGGCGATCCAGGCCGCCGCGTCCGCGGGCAGGGCGTCCCGCACGATGGCCTGCCTCCCGTCCCGCAGCGGGAACGTCCTCCGGATGCCCACGGCACGGGGAAGCGGCCCCGGGGATTAAAGGTATAGGCGGGTGCTTCCGCCGGCGAGGGAAAGCCCTTAACCTCGGGAAGTGCTCCGGAGCCTTCGGACATGGACGGCAACACAGCCTTCGGCGCGCTCTCCATCCTGCTCTTCTTCTTCGTGCCCGGGTACCTTCTCGTCCGGGTCCTCTGGCCCGAGTGGCGCCTCCGGGGAGAGAAGGCCCTCGAGCGCACGCTCACGACCGTGGCGCTCGCACTCGTGCTCAGCCTGGCCCTGACGATACTCACCGGCTTCGTGCTCGGCAACGCGGGTCTCTTCTACGCCAGCGCCTCGGACCCCCTGCTCGAGGCCATCCTCGCGGTCCTCTCCCTGGCGCTCTTCGGCATCGGGTGGTGGCGCGGCGCCTTCGCCCGCACGCCCCCCCAACCATCCCCCCTGGCCGAGGCGCCGCTCGCGGGAGAGGAGGATGCCGAGGAATTCACGGCCCGATGGGAGGAGTTCGCCCGGGATGAACGCCGTCTCCGCCACGAGATCCGCGTGGCGGGGAACAAGGCTCCCGCGGACGCGGAACGGGCCCGCAAGGCCCTGGACGATCTCCAGGAGCGCCGCCGGAGCTTCGAGAAGGCCCGCGAAGACTCCTTGCGGTCCTGAACCCAGCGAGGCCAGAGACCGGGACCGTCAGGTCCTCGCCAAGGACCCTGGCCGCGAACCGCCCCGGGTAGGTCCCGGGGGGTCTACACGCGGTCGAGCGCCTGGGACAGGTCGGCGATCAGGTCCTCGTAGTGCTCGGCGCCGATCGAGAGCCGGATCATCTGGTCGGTGATGCCGAGCCGGAGACGGCTGTCCGGGTCGAGGTCCGAGTGCGTCATCGTGGCCGGGTGCTCGGCGAGCGACTCGGTGCTCCCCAGGCTCACGGCGAGGTGGAAGATCTCGAGCGCGTTCAGGAACCGGAACGCCTCGCGCTTCCCTCCCTTGAGGTAGAAGGTGATCATCGACCCGGCCCCGCTGCACTGCCGGTCGAAGATCGTCCGCTGCGGGTCTCCCAGCTGGAGGAGCCCGGGGTAATGGACCGACACGACCTTCGGGTGGGCGTCGAGCCACTCGGCCACGTGCTGGGCGTTCACCATCTGGCCCTTCATCCGCATCTTGAGCGTGTTCAGGCTCCGGAGCAGGAGGTAGCCCTCGAACGGGCCCAGGTTCGTCCCGAGCATGGTCCGGTAGGTCTTGATCTCGTTCTCCACGAGCGCCGCGGGTCCGAGGACGGCCCCCGCCACCACGTCGCTGTGCCCCCCCAGGAATTTGGTCGCCGAGTAGACCACGAGGTCCGCCCCGTGCTCGGCGGGGTGCTGCCACATGGGTCCGAGGAAGGTGTTGTCGACGGCGAGGTAGGGACGGCGCTTGCTGCGGCCTGCGAACCGGTCGATCGCTTCCCGCATCTCGCGGACGTCGGTGTGCGTGCACGTGGGGTTCGCCGGGGTCTCCACGAAGACGAGGCGGGGCGGGTGGCCGGACTTGGCCGCCTCGCGGAGGAGGGGTTCGACCTCTTTTCCAGGGGCTCCCGCGTCGAAGGGGATCGTCCGGATGCCGAGCTGGGGGAGGATGTGCGAGAAGAGGTGGTCGGTCCCCCCGTAGACGGGGGCGCTGTAGATGAGCGAGTCCCCCTGGCGGAGGAGGGCGAGGCTCAGGGTGGCGATGGCGCCCATCCCGCTCGAGAAGACCGCGCCCTTCTCGGTGCCCTTCTCGAAGAGCGTGAGCCGGTCCTCCAGGATCTCGAGGTCCGGGTTGTTGAGCCGCGAGTAGATCAGGCTGGGGTGCTCGCCCTCCTTCGCCTTCCCGAGATGGTAGGCCATCCGGAAGGAGCGCTCCCCTTCCTCCGCGGTCGGGAAGACGAAGGTGGAGGAGAGGAAGATCGGCGGGATCACCGAGCCTTCGGACAGGTGGGGGTCGTACCCGTACGAGGAGACGAGGCTCTCGGGACGGTACTTGCGCTTGAGGTCCTCGTCGGTCTTCCGGTACTTGCTCCTGCCTGCCATTGCTCTTACCCAGTTGCTAGCGGGACCGGCGGGACACCCGTCCCCGTCGCCTCACCAGCCTCGGTCGGATATAATCGCGCTGATGCTTCCAGAAGCCGGGACCGGGGGCGGCGGGCCCGGGGGCCTATCCCCCGGAGAAGGTGGAGACGATCTCGAGCGTGCCCGGTCCGGGGGGGGTAAAGTCCATCGGGACCGGCTCGCCGTTCCACCAGACGGCCGATCCTTCGGCGTGATACCCGAGACCGATCAGGAGCTCCCGGAGCTGCGCTCCCCGGCGCAGCTTCACGGTACGGGGAGGGGAACGATCCCCGCCCAGGATGAGGACGTCGATCGAGAGCGCGTCGATCATCGGCCCTCCGGAGCCCGCGACTCTTCCAGGATCTGGTGGGCGAAGTGGCGGACGTTCGCGTCCATGTGGGAGGCGGTGTCGAGCTCGTCCCCCGTGAACCATCGGACATCGATCGACTCGGGATTCCGCTCGAGCTGGCCCGAGATCGGGGTCCCGACGTAGACGAAATCGATGTGCTCGTGGGGACCCTCGGCGATCTGCTCGATCTGGAGATGGTGCGGGGTGGGGAGCATCCGCACCCCGTCGCCGTTCCCCTTCTCATCGACCGGCCCCAGGAGACGGACGTTCAGTCCGGTCTCCTCCTTCACCTCCCGGATGGCCGCCTCGGCCGGGTCCTCGTCGGGCTCGATGTGGCCCCCGGCGGGAAGCCAGAGCCCGATCTTGCGGTGGTGGACCAGCAGGACCTTCGCCCCATCGACCACATACGCCGTGGCCACGAAGTGCTGGGGGAGCCGGGAAGTGGTGGATTTATGTAGCTCGGGGCCCATGGTGCCGCAGGGTGATACGGGGTGGCCATATCAGGTGAGCGCGTCTACCTGATCCCATATTATCACCACTTCCTGCGGAGCGGCACGCTGCCGGTGGGAACCATCACGAGCCCCGTCGATCCGGAAGGGGAGTGGCTCCGCCAGGGGATCATCTACACCGCGGGGGAGCATCGGTGGGTGGTGCTGGCGGTTCGGAACGCCACGCGGGAGGGGATGATCTCCCTCATCCAGCGCTCCCAGCTCTCCGGGACCAAGATCACGGGCACCGTGCTCCTCACCCTACGAGTATCCCCCGGGGTGCCCGAAGCGGCGGAGAAGCTCGGCATCGCCCTGTACCAGTTCGACGCCGAGCCGAAGCTCCCCCCCATCCCCTGCTCCACCTGCGGCGCCCGCCTCGACCCGACCAAGCCCCCGTGGCGCTGCGCGCGGTGCGCCCCCCGGTTCACGGGGGAATACCGGCTGGTGATCTGCCACCGGTGCGCGCTCCCCTTCCGGACCGTCCCGAACGTGGTCCACCGGATGGCCGACCACCTCAAGGAGACCGGGGTCTGGAACAACGACATCCTCTGCCCGGACTGCCGGACCGCCGCGCTTCCCTCCCCCCTCCTCGATTTCGACGGGACGCTCCGGGGGGTCATCCTGTGGGCCCTGCTCCGGGGCCACGTGAAGCTCGAGAACCTGATCCAGATGGGGCTGCCCTCGACGTACGTGAACGAGGAGATCCGCCCCACCTTCGTCCAGCTCCTCGTGGCCACCCGGAAGAAGGGCCAGCCGGCCCCGCGGGTCGTGCCGAAGCCCCTCATCGCGGTGGCCAAGGTGCAGACGGCGCAGGAGACGGAGGCGACGGCCCATCCGGCCGCCGTGGGCGAGATCTCGACGGCCGTCGGGGGCGCCTTGGGCCTCCGGGACGCGGCCGGGGTGATCCGCCGGCACATCGAACTCGAGATCGACTCCATCGAAGAGGCGTTCCGGACCGGGGAGCGGCGGAGGGTGGAGGAGGACACGGAGACCTATCTCGCCCGCGTGCGTCCCATGCCCACTCCGATCGGCCCCGTGGAGGTCAGCACGTTGCTCGATGCCGTGGAGAGCGCACTCCTCGAGGCGTATGGGGCCCTGCATGAAGAGGATGCCCCGCGATTCCTGGAGGAAGAGGAGACCGTGGTGAAGCGCTTCCGCCAGATCACCCAGGTCCCGGAGGAGCCCGAGGAGTCCGCGCTCGCCTACCTCCTCCGGTTGAGGGGCTCGCTCTCCGGTCCCCCGTCCGCCGGGTGATCCTCCTCCGCCCGGTACCCGGGCGAGCTATTGTAACGGACCGGCAGTACGGAAGGTGTGAGCGCGAACCGCTCCCGTTCCCGCACGGCCGAGGGTTCGGCGGCGAACCCGGTCAGCTACGAGGGATTCGATTTCCGCTCCCTCTGGGTCGGCCGGGAGAAGACGACCGCCATCGAGCTCGCCATCGTCCGGGCCGCATTCGAGAAGGGATCGCGAGAGCGGGTCCTCGACGCGGGGGCCGGGTTCGGTCGCCTCTTCCTCCCGCTGCACCGGGATTTCCGGGAATCGGTCGGGCTCGACGCCAACCGGGTGGAACTGGCCGAGCTCGCCCGCGCCTCCCGCGGGGACCCTGCGGCCCGGTTCGCGGTGGGCAACCTCTACCATCTCCCGTTCGTTGACGGCGCCTTCTCCGGGGCGATGATGCTGCGCGTCTACCACCATCTCGCCGAACCCGCCCGTGTCCTCGCCGAGCTCCGACGGGTCGTCGCCCCGGGGGGGCGGGTGCTCGTGTCGTTCGTTCCCGGAGGCACGCTTGCGGCGGGCCTCGCCGGGGTCGCGAGCCGTCTCCGCGATACCCCGTGGACGCCCGCGTGGCGTTCCGCGTTCCGGGGTGCCGAGTTCGTGCGGCTGGCGGAGACCCCGTTCCCGATCTACTCCGGCACCGCGGACCACTTCGCGCGCATGGCACACGAAGCCGGGTTGGTCGTCGAACGGGAATACCGGTCGGGGATCGAGGACTTCTTCCCCTTCCGCCACCTCCCCCTCCGTTCGCTCCTGGGGCTCTCGCTCCGCTTCCGTCCCCTGCCCTTCATGCTCACCACCTTCGCCCTTTGCCGGGTGCCGGGTTCGCCGACGGGACCCCTGCCTGCTCTCGATGAGGTCTTCGCGTGCCCTCGTTGCCGGCGGGCACTAGGTGTGGATCCCAAGAGGGACGGGACGATCACATGCCCGCAATGCGGCCCCGTCGGAACGGTCGATAATCTCCTTCCCGACCTCCGGTTCCCTCCAGGCTAGTCCCCCGAAGCCTCCCGAGGGGGAACCCGGGGTCGTACCTTTCAGGACCGCTGCAGGGTGAGGAGGAAGTGGTCGCCGAGGTGGTTCCAAGGCCACCGGCTCCCCAGGGCATCATCCCACCGGGCCAGGCGGGCGAAGTGCCGGGAGAACCGCTCCGCGTAGGGAGCCAGATCCGAGGGAGGAAGGAGCACCGGCACTCCTTCCAGCCGACGCGGGACGAATCCTGGAGAGAAGAGACGGACGAAGTCTCCCGGGGTGTAGGAGTAGACATCCACGCAGAAGCGGGAGGTCCCCACGGGGACGGGGCGGTGCCTCCGGCCCAGGGCCCGCCGGCCCTGGAGGGTGGCCGCGTATCCCAGGACCTCGAAGAGGCACCACCGGTTGTAGACACCCGCGACGAAACTGCCTTGGGGTCGGAGAAGGAGGTGGAGGGCGTCGCGGAGACGCTGGAGATCGGGCTCGCAATTCAGGGCACCGTAGGTGGAGTAGGCCCCATCAAACGATCCCGCGTCCCACCCCGGGTGCTCCTCCGCCAGGTCCCGCACCCGGAGACGCCGGGTGGTCAGCCGTTCCGACAGCCCCTCCTGCCTCGCCTTCTCTTTCACCACCTCGAGCATCCGCGGCGAGATGTCCACACAGGCCACTTCGTGGCCCTCCCGCAGGAGCGGGAGCGTCTCCATCCCCGAACCACACCCCAGCTCGAGGAGGCGGTGGGCCCGCGCGAAGGTGCTGCGGAGGACCGCCAGTGACCGATCCCGAAGGAGCCGGTTGATCCGGTTGCCGAGGATGTGCCGGTCGTAGTCGGCCGCCACGTTGTCGAACTCGGCCTCCAGCCACCGTGAGTACGAGGTCGCGTCTGGCGATGCCAGGTGTGAGGGCGAGATCAGGACCTCCACGATGCGAGCGGGATGGTCGTACCACCGCAGGAAGCGCTGCTCCCCGTACTTCTCCCGGAAGAGCGCCAACACGGCCTCCTTCTCTTGGTCGCCTCCTAGGAGTCGCGTCGTTCCGCTCACCGCTCCCGCCGGGAGCCGAAGGGTCGCCTTTCCCTCCCGGAGGATCGTGGTCGGCCAGAGGGACGACCTCTCGCGGGCAACGAGGAAGACCCGATCGCCCTCCTGCACGAAACCGAGCGGAACCTCCCCTTCGGGGAGCACGAGGCGGCAGGTGGTGCCTCGCTTCGACATCTCCCGGGGGAAGGGGGAACCGAAAGGGTCTAGGTGATCCACCGCGTCGCTCGCCATCTCAGTTCCCTCTTCGCCCTAACCGGGTGACCATGACAGAACGTGGCACATTAATATACTCGCCAATACCTGTCCTAATCCGGTTGCGGTTGGGCCCCGAGGGTCCGGCCGCCCGGATGGAAAGATGTCGATCCCCCCTGCCCCAAGTGCCTCCACTTCTCCGGCTCAAGGCAGTCCGACGACCGCGAGCCACCCGTTCCGGGCGGGCGCGGTGTACTTCCTCGCCCTGATGCTCTTCCTGGACTTCCTGGTGGCGGTGGCCATGCTCGTCACCGACAAGAACCTCCAGACCGACTTCGGAGCCAGTCCCGCGGGTTCGATGATCGCCGGCTACTACCTCCACTGGTGGGGAGTGGCGGCCATCGCCCTGGCCGACCTGCTCGTGGCGCTCATGGTGGGGATGTCCGCCAGCCGTCTCCAGAAGCGCATCAGCATGGTCGGGAAGGCTCCCTCCTGGTTGGCCACGCTCTGGTCCCTGCTGGCCATCGTGGCCATGGTGGGCATCGTCGCTACGTACCAGCAGGTAGGTTTCCCGTCGGCCCAGGAGTTCGCGAAGTACCTGTTCGACCCCCAGGCCTATACCTACCAGGGTGACGGGGTGGGACCCTACATCCCCTGGCTGTACGATGTGATGCTGGTCGCATTTGTCGTCACCTTGGCCGCATCGCGGGCGGCGGTTCGATCCTTTGCATCGTCCAAGCCTCAGATGCCCTCCGTCCCCCCTATCGGTAGTCTGACGGTCCATCGATCGCACCCCACTTTCCGGCGGTAAGGATTCCACAGCTGCGACCACCTACGATCGCTTCCCGGGCACCTTCCTGCGTGGCTTCTGAGGAGACGGTGCATGGGATCACCTTTCGAAAGCGGATACACCTAGCGGCGAGGTTTCCCTCAGGTCCGGGTCACCGGACCCGGCGGCGGAGGAGCTGCGCGGTATCGCTCCCGAAGTGCGTGGTACTTTGCGGTGTCCAGATAGTAGCAGTGCATCGAGAGAACGGCCCGGAACCCTCGTCCCGGACCTTCGGACCGTGTCAATCGTCGGTTCTCCACCATGGACTTGGCCCAGAGATAGGGAGCCAGGAGAAAGAAGACCAGGTACTCGACGGGAGAGTCGTGTTCCCTCCCCGTGGATTCGGGCGGGAGCGTGCTCCCGTTGCAGCGCTCCGGGAAGTGCGTTCGCACGAAGGGAGAGGAGTCCAGGAGCGCGCGGTAGTAGTCTTCCCCGTGGAAGGGAACCACGTGGATGGAGTCCGCAGCCATCAGGTAGTCGCCAGGCCCGCGGAAGAGCTCCCGGGCGTAGTGCGCATCCACGCTGAGCGAGAGGCAGATGCCCGGATCCCCGTGGAGACGACGGAGTAGCAACGCTCGTCCAAGGATGCGCCAGAGGTGATGGTCCTGGGCGATCAGGAAGATGTCGATGTCGTCGTCGGGCTGGGCCTCGTAGGAGACGGACCCGCTGATACCGGTGAACTGGAGGTCTTGACCTCCGAGGCGAGCGAGGTACGCCTGAGCCCTCCGGCGCTTGTCCTCCGTAACGTCCACGGAGGGAAAAGGGGAAGCGATGGTTTATCCTTTCCACCATACCTTGGTGGCGAAAATCCCGGACCTCGGTCTCCGGAAAGAACCCTTCTTTTCTCTCCTTCGGTTTGATGGGAATGGGGGAGTTCTTCCTTCCCGATCCCCAACCTCTTCACCATCGTCTGCGGAATCCTCAATAGGTCGACCGACTCTCTATTCCCAAGGGTGAGGAGACGGGAGCCGGCCCTCGGGAGGTTCACCGGGTAGCCATCCCACCGGAACATCGCGCGCTCCTCACCGGGGAGGGCAATGCAGCATCACACCCTTGGGGCGAGGTTCGACGTCCGCGAGAGCTGGGCCCTCTACAGCGGAGACCGCAATCTCCAGCCCGGCGATATGGCCGAGGTCGAGGTGAGCCGCATCGGCCGGAGGATGCATCGCCGCCGAAGAGGCTCCGCCCGCGACCCCCCTTGGGTGACCATGCGACCGTCCCCCCCGAAAAAGGAGGCCCTGGCTAAGGTGGCCCACCACCTTCCCTGAGGTGAATCTAACGTTGAACCCCACGTTGGCCCGAGGTCTGGTCGATGGTTGAATCTCGGCTGAGGGCCCCTCCGGCTCCCCCACCTCCCCCCTCCTTCACCGAGGGGCGCTCGGGGCTCTCTCCCGCAGAGGTTCGCGAACGGCTCGGGCGGTTCGGCCCGAACGAGCTCCCCCAGCCGGGAACCCGTGGGTTCGTGGCCATCCTCAAGGAAGTGCTCACCGAGCCCATGGTCCTCCTGCTCCTGGTGGCAGGAGGCATCTACCTCTTCCTGGGAGAGCCCCGCGACGCCCTGATCCTCATCGGGTCCGTCGGGGTCATCATTGTCATCACCATCGTCCAGCACGGGAAGACCGAGCGGGCGCTCGACGCCCTCCGGACGCTCTCCACCCCTTGGGCGCTCGTGGTCCGTGAAGGGAGGCAACAGCGGATTCCGCGCGCCGACGTGGTCCCCGACGACCTCATGGTGCTCGTGGAGGGGGACCGGGTCCCCGCGGACGGGCTGGTCCTCCAGACCAACCACCTCCAGGTGGACGAATCTCTCCTGACCGGTGAGTCGGTCCCGGTGCGCAAGCAGGCCGGGACCCAGGCGGAGGAGAAGATCGTCCCGGGAGGAGAGGACACCCCCTACGTCTTCGCAGGCACCCTCGTGGTCCGGGGGACAGGCTATGCCCGGGCGCTGCGCACCGGGGTCACGACCGAGTTCGGCCGCATCGGGGCCTCGCTCCACCTCCTGGAGGAGACGGCGACCCATCTCCAGAAGGAGAGCGCGCAGCTCGTCCGGTGGATGGCCATCGCCGCCCTGATCTTCTGTGCGAGCGTCGTGCTCCTCTTCGGGCTCCTCCGGGGAAGCTGGGTCGGGGGCCTCCTCGCGGGCGTGACGCTCGCCATGTCGATCATCCCCGAGGAGATCCCGCTCATCCTGACCGTCTTCCTTGCGATCGGGGCCGCCCGCATCGCCAAGGACGGGGTCCTCACCCGGCGTTTCGCCGCCATCGAGGGGCTGGGGGCGACCACCGTCCTCTGCGTCGACAAGACCGGGACCCTCACCCAGAACCAGATGGCCATCCGCACCCTGGTCACCCGGGACGGGGAGTTCCCCCCCGACCCGACGGCCCGGAGCCACCTCGGGTCTTCGGCCGAAGCCGTCCTCGATCGGGGGATGCTCGCTTCGGATCCCCATCCCTACGATCCCATGGACCAGGCCTTCCAGCGACTGGGGGAGCACCAGGGTCTTCCCTCCCTTGAGCAGCGGCCCGGGATGCGGCTCCTGCGCCAATTTCCCCTCCGTTCTGACTTCCTCGCGGTCTGCCATGTCTGGTCGGACCCGGAGCCCGGCACGGCCCTCATCGCGGCGAAAGGCGCACCCGAGACCATCTTCGATCTCTGTGGCATGATGGACCCGGAGCGGGCCCACTGGGAAGAGGTGGTGTCCGAGCAGGCTCGGGAGGGGCACCGGTTGCTGGGGGTCGCCGAGGACCGCTGTTCCCTCGACTCCGTGCCCGAGGACCCGCGGGAGCACCGGTTCCACTTCCTGGGGCTCGCAGCCCTCGAGGATCCCCTGCGTCCGGACGTGCCCGGGGCGGTGCACAGTTGCCAGAAGGCCGGGATCCGGATCATCATGATCACCGGGGACTACCCCCTGACGGCGGCCCGCATCGCGAAGGATGCGGGCCTTCCCGCCGGGGAGGTCATCACCGGCAAGGAGATCGACGAGAGCACCCCGGAGGAGTTGGCCCAGCGTCTCAAGACGACGAACGTCTGCGCCCGCGTCACGCCGGACCAGAAGCTGGCCATCGTCCGCGCCCTCCAGCGCGACGGGGAGGTCGTTGCGATGACGGGAGACGGGGTCAACGATGCCCCCGCCCTCAAGGCTGCGGACGTGGGAGTGGCGATGGGACGTCGGGGAACGGACGTGGCCCGGGAGGCGGCGGACGTGGTCCTCCTCGAGGACTCCTTCCCCGCTATCGCCGGAGCGGTCCGTGCGGGACGGCGCATCGTCGACAACCTGAGGAAGGCGGTCTCCTTCCTCCTTTCCGTCCACGTGCCCATCATCGGGCTCGTGCTTCTCCCCGTGTTGATGGGGCTACCGCTCCTCCTCTTCCCCGTCCACATCGTCATGCTGGAGTTCCTGATCGACCCGGCCGTCTCTGTGGGGTTCGAGGCCGAACCGGCCGACCGGGACGTCATGGAACGGCCACCCAGGGACCCCGACCGGCCGATCTTCGACCGCGCCCTCGTCCTCCGGGCCCTCCTCGAGGGAGGTATCGTCCTCGTCGGGAGCTTCTTCCTCTTCCTCCTGGCACTCCACCTGGGCTACGCTGAGAACGTGGCTCGCAGCTTGTCCTTCACGAATCTCGTGGTCGCGTCCCTTGCGCTCATGCTGGTGAACCGCCGTATGGGTCCGTCGGTGAACCACCGGTCCCTGGAAGCGAACCAGAACATGCGCCTCATGGTCGTGCTGGTGACCGCGCTCCTCGCTTTGGCACTGTTCGTGCCCCCCGTCTCCTCCGTCTTCCATTTCGGGGCGACCCCGCTCCCGGAGCTGGGGCTTGCGGTAGGGTTGGGACTTCTCACCGGCGGCTGGAGGGAGGTCCAACGGTGGCTGAGACCGGCCCCAGCATCTATGGGAGGCACTTCTTCCAACCAAGACTGACTTAGGGTTCCGGACCGGGTTTCGGCACGGGTAACTTGACCGTACACGCCGGTGTTCCGGTGTAGATTCATCCCACCTTTCGTACGCTACGCGCCCAGCCCGGTCCAGTCCTGCCGCAATGCCCGTTGGTTCAACTCTACAGCGTGAAGGATCGCGCGTTCCTCCACCGTGGGCTCGGTGATTCGGGGGAACATGACCCCCGTCTCCCCCATTGCCATCTGGTTCGGCACCATGGTCCGGAAGCTCCACACTGCGCACCACCCCGTCATCCGGCGACTCTCCCCCCGGAGCCCCGTCTCTCGCTCAGGAGCACCACATCGCAGCCCCCATCCGAGGTGACCCCCTCCCGCGCCACATTGGTCTCGCTCACCTTCGTCACTTTGACCCTTAGGGCCAGGGCCAGCGCCTCCTGAGCGATCTTCGTGCTGTTCTTCTCCGCCAGCACGTAGTGGAACCCGTGCCCCACCAGGTCGGTCCCGATATCCTTCGAGTGCATGCCACTATCCCCGACATAGACCCCACCCTCCAGACCGAACACCTTCCGAAGGCGCTCGCGCATCCTCCGGACGATGGTCTCGTCCTTGGTGTTGCCAGGGTAGACTCGGGAGGTAACCGGGAAGCCCTCCGGGGTCACCACCATGCCCCAGTTGGTCTGGGGGGAACCGTCCGCCTTATCTTGGGAGTAGCCGAACTGGACCGACCCCTCGTGACCGCGTTCGCAGTAAGTGCTCGTGAGATCGTGGTAGAGCACCTCTGGGGCGGTAAAGAGGGGGTGGACCACCCCCAGGCACATGCGCTGTTCCAGCGCATTGTGGCAGAGGAAGAGCCGGCCCATCGCCCGGTAGAAGGTGTTGTCGTATCGAGGAGCGGCCTCGTAGCCGAAGAGGAAGGGGCTGGCGGACTCGTTCAACCACGCGATGAGACCGTACTTGCTCGTGGGATCCGCCAGTCGGGTGAGGACCATGGTCTCGATAGCCCCCGCTCCACGCGGGCCTTGCCCGACCCTCCGTTGAACACCTCGAGGGTGAGACGATGGAGGCCAAGCTTCCACAATGGGAATTGTTCGAGCGCCTCCCAGGCATAGGTCCAGCACTGGGCGACGCGGACCTGGCTCACATCGGTCGGGAGGGTGAACGAGCTGGTGGGAAGGAGCGGGCTTGAGGAGGTCCATCGCTGGAGACAGGAGACCTGCACCCACGTGACCTGCCCGAAGTTGACGATGACCTGGGTCTATACTTTGGGCCCATCTCAGCGGCTACGCGCGAGACGCGCGTGAATCCGTCAGTGAGGGCGGACGACGTTCACGTAGAACCCTGAGACCTCTCCGGTGTTTTAAATGCGGAGTCTGTAAGTCCTCAGATCGCTTCGGACATGTGACGCCGTGAGTTGCTGAGTGCTACGATAAGGACCCAGATGCACTTCTCGGTCCAGACGGACTTACTGTACTTCGGCAGAATTATGATCCTCTGCATCTTGAAGTAGATATGGACCTGCGGCTGGATCGTACGCTGGGAGATAGCTACCGGAGCTCCACCCAAGTCGCCCGCGTGCTCACCGAAGAATGGTTCCACGAAGAAGGATTCTGCCTATCGTGCCTTGATCGGCCACTGGACCGACTTGCAAACAATACCCGGGTGGCCGATTTTCGCTGCCACCGTTGCGACGAAACGTTTCAACTGAAAGCTCGAAAGGTTCCCTTCGGGACCGTGGTTGCCGATGGTGCCTATTCCACATTGCATGCGGCGGTGGCCAGTGGAACAGCACCCAACCTCCTTCTGCTACATTACGACCCCTTCACTTGGAAGGTGGTCGATCTCATTGGGGTCCACCGAAACTTGTTCTCGCCTCTCGACGTCCTCAAGCGCGCGCCCCTCAAGAATACCGCTCGTCGCGCGGGCTGGGCTGAACTTGGTCACGGTAGTCGATTTCTCGCCGTGAGTCGTGTAGCACTACACGACCCGGTTACGCCGGGATGAATCGGGTCAGGTTGAGCCGCGTGAACAACCGGCTCTCCTCCCGCCCCATCCT